>JBJFAY010000215.1:0-8061 GCA_051888155.1 Alphaproteobacteria bacterium | reverse complement strand
CAGAAGGTTGGACAGTTTGCCGCGGTGATCCGCGCTAAACGGCCGCCTGAACCCTATAAAGGAAAAGGTATCAAGTACGAGGGTGAATATATCCTGCGTAAAGAAGGTAAGAAGAAGTAAAGGGGAACGAAAATGAGTAAGGCAAGATTACAGTTTGAAGGCCGTCGTATCCGTACCCGTGCTTCCCTGCGGCGTAAATCCGCCGGACGTTTGCGTTTATCCGTATTCCGTTCGGGACAGCATATTTACGGGCAGGTTATTGACGATAAAGAAGGCAAAACTTTGGCTGCCGCTTCGACGGTGGAAAAGGAAGTAAAGTCTTCTGTGAAAAATGGTGCCACGGTTGAAGCCGCTGCCGTCGTCGGCAAGCTGATCGCGGAACGTGCTCTGGCCGCCGGTGTTAAAGAAGTATGCTTTGACCGCGGCGGATATGTCTATCACGGCCGTGTGAAGGCTTTGGCGGAAGCAGCCCGTGAAGCTGGTTTGTCATTCTAAAGGAAAAGGTAATTATGGCACGCACACCTAATACAGAACGCCGCCGCGGCGGCGAAAAAGAACGCGAAAACGATCGGGAACGCGCAGATCTGCGCACCGAACGCGATCGCGATATGGACGAAATCGTTGATAAGCTCGTGTATGTCAACCGCGTTGCGAAGACTGTTAAAGGCGGTCGTCGTATGGCTTTTGCCGCTTTGGTTGTCGTCGGCGATCAGCGCGGCCGCGTCGGATTTGCTTCCGGCAAGGCTCGTGAAGTTCCCGAAGCAATCCGCAAAGCGACTGAAAAAGCTAAACGCGAAATGATCCGTATTCCTTTGCGCGAAGGACGGACGCTGCATCATGACGTTCGCGGCAGATACGGCGCAGGCGAGGTTGTTTTGAGAACGGCTCCCGCAGGTACCGGAATTATTGCCGGCGGTCCGATGCGCGCTGTTTTTGAAACAATGGGCATTCAGGATATTGTTGCAAAGTCAATCGGTTCTCAAAACCCGCATAACATGATTAAAGCGACGTTTGCGGCTTTGAAGACGGTTAATTCTCCCCGCATGATTGCTGCGAAACGCGGCAAGAAAGTCGGCGACGTTGTCGCTGCTCGTGACGGCGCGAACGCTGCGGCAGTGAAGGAGTAAGATCATGGCTAAAACAGCAAAGACGATTAAAGTCAAACAGACGGCCAGCATTATCGGCGCGACGAAAGTTCAGCGCGCAACGATGCTGGGGCTGGGACTGAAAAAGATGAATGCTGAAAAAGTACTGCAGGATACGCCTGCCGTACGCGGTATGATCACGAAAGTTGCCCATCTGGTAACCGTGGTTGAAGAATAAACGGGCGCGTGCGCTGTTTGAATTTCAAGCGGCGCACGGCTGATTTTAATAAAGCGAGTTAAAAAAATGAAACTGAATGAAATTCGTGACAACGACGGCGCCCGCAAAGGCCGTATGCGCATCTGCCGCGGAATCGGCAGCGGCAAAGGCAAAACCGGCGGACGCGGCGGAAAAGGTCAGACGGCTCGTACAGGCGTGGCGATTAACGGTTTCGAAGGCGGTCAGATGCCGCTTTACCGTCGTTTGCCCAAACGCGGCTTTAACAATATTTTCGCAAACAAATATGCGGAAATTAATTTAGGGCGTTTGCAGGCGGCGATTGATAAAGGCATTATTGATGCTTCTAAAGAAATCGATGCCGACGTTTTATGCCAGGCCGGCGTTTTGAAACAAACCTACGACGGTTTGCGTCTGCTCGGCAACGGCGAGCTGAAGGCAAAAGTAACCATTAAAGTTTCCGGTTCTTCCGAAGCCGCAAAAGCGGCTGTCGAAAAAGCCGGCGGCCAGGTTATTATTGCCGAATAAGTGAATTTGAAAAATGCAAAAGAGGGGGAACCCTCTTTTGCGCGTTTAAATTTAAAAATTTATTGGAAGAAAAAAAATGGCTTCTCAAACAGATAAAATGGCGACCGGATTAGGTTGGGAAACTTTTGCAAAAGCGACGGACCTTCAAAAACGTCTTCTTTTTACGTTGGGGGCTATGATTGTTTATCGTATAGGGACGTTTATTCCTCTGCCGGGGATCAATTCGACTGTTTTGGAAGATATTTTTACCAGACAGGCCGGCGGTATTTTAGGAATGTTTAATATGTTTACGGGGGGCGCTTTATCCCGTATGACGTTATTTGCTTTGAATATTATGCCGTACATTTCGGCGTCAATTATTGTTCAGTTGGCGGCTTCCGTTCTGCCTTCTTTAATGGCTTTGAAAAAAGAAGGGGAAGCGGGGCAACGCAAAATGTCGCAGTATACTCGTTATTTAACGGTTTTAATTACGATTGTGCAGGCGTATGGTCTGGCAATCGGATTGGAAGCCATGGTCGGATCCGCCGGAACGTCGGCTGTGTTGTATCCGGGGCAGTGGTTCCGTTTTACGACCGTTGTTTCTTTGCTGGGCGGAACGATGTTTATCGTCTGGCTGGGCGATCAGATCACGTCTCGCGGCGTCGGAAACGGTTCGTCGTTGATTATTACGGCCGGTATCGTTGCCGGTATTCCCATGGGGCTGGCGCAAACATTTGAACTGGCCAGAGCCGGGTCTTTATCAACTGTTGGCCTGTTTGCCATTTTGCTGACGGCGATTGCTTTGGTCTGTTTCGTTGTTTTCTTTGAACGGGCTCAGCGCCGGATTTTGATCCAGTATCCGAAGCGTCAGATGGGCGGCCGTATGATGAACAGCGAAAGTTCTCATCTGCCGTTGAAATTAAATCCGACAGGGGTTATTCCGCCGATTTTTGCCAGTTCGTTACTGTTGTTGCCGATGACGATCGTGAATTTTTCCGTTAACAGCGGCAACAGCCCTGATTGGATTGTTTCTTTATCCACAATGTTGGCGCACGGACGGCCGGTTTATTTGGCTTTATATGCGGGTTTGATTATTTTCTTCACGTTTTTCTATACGGCGGTTGTTTTCAATCCTGAAGATACGGCTGATAATCTGAAACGCCACGGCGGTTTTATTGCCGGTATTCGTCCGGGAAAAAGCACGGCGGAATATTTGGATTATGTTCTGACGCGTCTGACCGTTGTCGGTTCTTTGTATCTGGCGGCGATTTGTTGTTTCCCAGAAATTATGATTGCGAAATATTCCGTTCCCTTTGTCTTAGGCGGAACGACTCTGCTGATCGTTGTTTCCGTGACGATGGATTTTGCTACACAGATCCAATCGCATTTAATTGCGCATCAGTATGAAGGACTGATGAGAAAAGCAAAACTTAAAGGACGGCTGAAGTGATCAGTAACGGCAAACACCTTGTTTTAATGGCTCCTCCGGGGGGCGGTAAAGGAACACAGGCGCGTTTGCTGCGCGATCGTTTACATATTCCTCATTTATCTACGGGGGAAATGCTGCGTAATGCCGGACGTGCCGGAACAGAAATCGGTTTAAAAGCCAAGGCCTTAATTGATAAAGGAAATTTCGTTCCTGATGAAATGATTATTTCAATTATTTCCGAACGTTTGGACGAACCCGACTGTAAAGAAGGCTTTATTTTAGACGGTTTTCCCAGAACGTTGCCGCAGGCCAAAGCTTTGGACGAGTTGTTGTTTGAAAAAGGCCGCCGCTTGGATCATGTTATTGAAATTCAAGTTCCTGATGATATGATCATTCAGCGTATTATCGGTCGTTTTTCGTGTGCGGACTGCGGCGCAATGTATCATGATACATTAAAACCGACTAAAGTATTCGGTAAATGTGACGAGTGCGGCGGATCAAATTTTTTGCGCAGACAGGACGATAATTGGCAGACGGTTGTCGATCGGTTAAAAACATATCGTATGATGACGACGCCAGTTTTGCCGTACTATCAGCATGAAGGATTGTTGGAAACGATTGACGGCACGGGCGGCGTTGACGAAGTCGCCGAAAAATTAAGGAAGATTATCGGACAATAGTTATGTGAGGCGGTTTTCCATGGGATTAATCAGTGAAGCAATGGATGAGATTAATGGCACCATCGCGACTGTGCCATGGGAAGAACCTGAGGTTCCATTAAAACTTTACGCGGACAGTGAACAGCGTAAAGCGCGTTTGTCCCATGTGATCAATACCATAGCAAAGGGGTCTCCGTTAGGTAAAAAGTTGCTGGAAGAGGCTGCAAGCGCCGGTTATTCGCTGTCAATGGGCTATATGAACAATGTGGCAGGGACCTGTGATGCAAAAGAAAAAAGGATCGTTCTGAATCCGTCATTACCGGATTCTGTTTTAGTCTCCACTTTAGTACATGAAAGCCGTCATGCGCAGCAAGATCAACGGGCAAATTGGACGTCTAAATTCGGTCAACATAATTTTGTTTCGGAAGTAATGCTTTTCCGCGCTATAGAAGCCGATGCGCAAGCTGCGGCTGCCGCGGCTTGTTATGAAATTTTGCAAAATACGGGGAACCGGGGGCCGTATCACAGCATGTATGAAAGCGATCCTTTGATTGTCAGTGCTTTTTCCTCTAAAAAGACGGAACAGCCCGGCAAAGTGACTCCGGAAATGTTTCAGGCCGCTTTTAATGGTTGGTACAAAAACAGTGAGATGCTTGAAGGTTATGAGAGATCTTATTTTTCTGGCAGAATGAGGCATGCGATCCAGACGGGTGATTTTTCAGATACGCCATACGACCGGTCTTTGACGTCGAGCCAGATTGTACAGGCTTTTTGTACGGATATGGACGGGGAATGTTATTGGAAAAACGATCCTGATGTTTTGGCTGACCGCAATAAACTGGAAATCTGTGCCGAAACGCGAAAAGTCGCAGGCAAGTTCTATCGTATTCGCGAAGAAAAAACGGGGAAAAAAGCGGATTTATCATATTCGGATATGAAAGTACGAGATGGAGAACCGGCTTTTTCTGAAAGTTTCAATCAGTTAAAGCGTGCTTTTTCCGGCGAATATCTCAAGAATACAGTTCGTGATTTAAAGGCTGAAGTTGATCTTCCAAAAGAAGGTTCTTTGTTGGAAAAGCAGCGTATGAATCATTTGATAAATGAGATCAGTAAGAACAAAGCCGATAAAAAGAATTTGGAGGCTTTGAAATCCGCCGGGTATTCTTTGACGATGGAAAGCCTGGGAAGATCTGTTTCTGCGCGCGATGACAGAAATAAGGTCATTATTTTAGCACGGCGGGCTTCTGATCGGGAATTGCAGGAAGCTTTGACAAAAACAGCTCAAACGGTGGGACGGACATTTAGCGCTTTGCGGCTGAAGCAATCGGCGCTTGGCCGTTAATGTGCGTCGGGCAGCGGGCGGCTGTAAGGCAAATTGTGCCGGAAAGATAAAAAGAGGAGAAAATTTTCTCCTCTTTTTTATATAATATTAGTGATGCAGAATCCGAAACAACATAATGGCGCAGTTTTGAAAAAAAAGTAAAAATTCTGCGTCAAAGTATTGACTCTGCGGGCGGTTAAGTATACTTTGAACCCCTCTGTAGGGTGTCCGCAGTAAAACACCTTATGGTTTGTTGTGCCTGTTTTCTTTGGAAATTCAGGCAGGTTTTGATTTGTTATAGGAGATAAAACTTGGCACGTATTGCTGGTGTAAATATTCCGACGAACAAGCGCGTGGTTATCGCTTTGACGTATATCCACGGCATCGGCCGGACATTGGCCCGCGAAATCTGCGGGAAATTGGACATCGCAGACGCCCGCCGCGTAAGCGAGCTGTCTGATGATGAAGTTTTGAAACTGCGTGAATTGATTGACCATGAATATCATGTCGAAGGTGAACTTCGCCGTGAAGTCGGTGTTAACATTAAACGCCTGATGGACTTGGGCTGCTACCGCGGTCTGCGTCATCGTAAAGGTCTGCCCTGCCGCGGACAAAGAACGCATACGAATGCCCGTACGCGCAAAGGTCCCGCGAAACCGATCGCAGGCAAGAAAAAAGCTGTTTAGTTAGGAAAGGCGATTAATTCATGGCTAAAGCAACAACATCTGTTCGCACGAAAAAACGCGAACGCAAAAATATTACGTCCGGCGTCGCGCACGTTAATTCGACGTTCAATAACACGAAAGTGACGATTACGGACGCTCAGGGAAATGCGATTTCCTGGTCTTCTTCGGGGGCTCACGGTTTTAAGGGATCCCGTAAATCAACGCCGTATGCGGCGCAGGTTACGGCTGAAGACGCCGGGAAAAAGGCCGCCGAACACGGTATGAAAACTCTGGAAGTATGGGTGAAAGGTCCCGGCGCCGGCCGTGAATCCGCTCTGCGCGCTTTGCAGGCTGTCGGTTTCACCATTACGGCGATTCGCGACGTCACCGCTGTTCCCCATAACGGCTGCCGTCCCCGTAAACGCCGCCGCGTTTAATCAGGCCGGCTTTACCGGCTAAGGCCGGTCGTTTTGGTTGTGTCTTTTGACACATTATTTTAAAAAGCAGGAGAGATACTCGTGATTCAAAAAAATTGGCAAGACCTGATTAAGCCGAGCACCATCGAAATCGAACATGCCGACGGTGCTGCGCGCAAGGCTACGATCGTCGTCGAACCGCTGGAACGCGGATTCGGTATGACGCTGGGGAACGCTTTGCGCCGCGTTTTGCTGTCGTCTTTGCAGGGGGCTGCCGTAACGGCGATCCACATTGACGGCGTATTGCATGAATTTTCTTCCATTCCCGGCGTACGCGAAGACGTTTCCGATATTATTTTGAATATCAAAATGCTGGCTTTGCGTTATGACGGCGAAGGAACCCGCCGTATGACATTAAAGGCGGAAGGTCCGTGCGAAGTCACGGCGGCGATGATTGAAACGGGGCATGATGTTGAAATCATGAATCCGGATCTGGTGATCTGCACGCTGGACAAAGGCGCCGTATTAAATATGGAACTGACGGTCGGAACGGGCAAAGGTTATGTGCCGGCGTCCGCGAACAGACCTGACGATTGCCCGATCGGGTTAATTCCCGTCGATTCTATTTTCAGCCCGATTACAAAGGCTGTCTATCAGATTGACAACGCCCGCGTCGGTCAGATTACCAACTACGACAAGCTGTCTTTGACGGTGGAAACGAACGGTACCGTTTCTCCGGAAGACGCGGTTGCTCTGGCGGCCCGTATTCTGCAGGAACAGCTGAAACTGTTTGTTAATTTCGAAGAACCGGAAGAAGACGTCGAAGCTGAAAAGAAAGACGAATTGCCGTTCAACCGCAATTTGCTGCGCAAGGTGGACGAATTGGAATTGTCCGTGCGTTCTGCAAACTGCCTGAAAAACGACAGTATTGTTTATATCGGCGATTTGGTTCAGAAGACCGAAGCGGAAATGCTGCGTACGCCGAATTTCGGCCGCAAGTCTTTGAACGAAATCAAAGAAGTTCTTTCTCAAATGGGGCTGCATCTTGGTATGGAAGTGGTCGGTTGGCCGCCTGAAAATATCGAAACGCTGTCCAAAGGATTGGAAGAACCGTTTTAATAAAATTCCCGTCCGGTGGGGCGGGGCTTCGGCATACGGAGCGTTAGGCGTTCACGGTGGGCGCAAAACGGACGGTGCCGGGGCAGGAATGATCGGTTTCGTGCGCGAAACCATGATAGGAGGATAAAATGAATCATCGTAACAGTAAGCGTAAGCTGAATAAATCTTTTTCACACCGCCGCGCGATGTTTGCCAATATGGCCAATGCGTTGATCAAACATGAGCAAATCAAAACCACGCTGCCCAAAGCTAAGGAACTGCGTCCTGTCTTTGAAAAGCTTATCACTGCTGCCAAAGTCGGTGATTTGCACAAGCGTCGTCAGCTGATTTCGTTCTTGCGCGACGAAAAAATGGTTGAAAAACTGATTGCGACGCTGGCTCCGCGTTACAAAGACCGCAACGGCGGATATGTCCGTGTGTTAAAAGCCGGTCTGCGTTACGGCGACTGCGCTCCGATGGCTTTCATCGAGCTGGTTGATCGCGATGTAAAGGCAAAAGGGCTGGATTCCGGTCCGGTTCAGGTTGCCGAAGACGTCGAAGAAGCGAAGTAATATTCAATTCCTGACAAGAAAGAGCCGTCCTTTTCGAAGGGCGGTTCTTTTTTTGAAATTTTGTGCCGGGGATA
>JBJFAY010000214.1:0-33664 GCA_051888155.1 Alphaproteobacteria bacterium | reverse complement strand
GTTGATTTCGATTCCGATCGGCTGGCGTTTTCTGCACGATTATCAGAAAGAACGTGTTTTTACTTTTTTGGATCCCGAACGAGATCCGCTGGGCAAAGGATATCATATTCTGCAATCTAAAATCACGCTGGGGTCGGGCGGTATTTTCGGCAAAGGTTTTTTACAAGGAACACAGAGCCGCTTGAATTTTCTGCCTGAAAAGCAGACGGATTTTATTTTTACCGTTTTAGCCGAAGAATTCGGGCTGGTCGGATCGGTTTCTTTATTGCTGTTGTATTTGGCTTTGATTTTTTACGGATATGTCATTGCTTTCAGGTCTGCCAGTTTTTTCGGCCGTCTGCTGGCCTTGGGGTTGACGACGAATTTGTTTTTGTATGTTTTTATCAATATTGCCATGGTGATGGGGTTGCTGCCTGTCGTCGGCGTGCCTTTGCCGATGATTTCTTACGGCGGAACGGTGATGTTGACGTTGATGTTTTCTTTCGGGTTGATTGAATGTGTTAATGTCAACCGCGATATTCAGATCGGCCGGCGCGGCGCTTATGACGATTAAACAGATATTATTGCAGTAAAAAAAGCCCCCGTTTCCGGGGGCTTTTCTGTAGATTACACCAAAATTACTCAGCAATTTTAAGTAATACCGGCGATGTTGTTACCGCGGTTGTTTTGTCAAGCGTCAAAATCTCATCAGTAGATGTGACCGCTTTGAGCAAAACAGGATCTGTCCGTACGCTGACCGCCTTATCTGCTGTCAGAGAGCTGTCAACTTTAGTGGCAGACGATTCAATCAGTTTTACAACCGATTTATCCGTTAAGTTCGTATCTAATTCAACGGCTTTGACCAATCCCATGTAAGGGAACGGTTTTGCCACTACCTTAAAGTCGTCGGCAACGAATTTATATTCTAATTTCGGCAGGCAGACGTTTAATTTCGGGTGCCATTCTAAAGGCGCTGTTTCCGACAGCGTCAGTGTTCTATTTAATGTTTTGAATTTTGTTGCGTTTAATGCACTAATATTGCATTTACCGCAGCAAGCTTTACCTGCGGAAGCTGTGCAGATTTTTCCACGCGGGCAGGTAACGCCTTCACACGGACTCTTGCAGCCGCCGTTTCCGTCGGCAACCTGCGTGTCAGAACACTGCGGATCTTCCGTAGATCCCAACGTGTACGGCAGACACCGCCCAAGACTGCAGCGATATCCTGTGGCGCATGTTTTATTGCGGCACAGATTAATCGGGCGGAGGCAAAGATTATTTTTTGTGCATATACCGCCGCTGCCGCAGTCGTTGTTCGTGATACATTTAACACATTTTGCGGTATTGCCGTCGTTAACGCATTTTAACCCGTTGCTTGTGCATTTGGCGGCGACCGCAGGAATTTCGCAAGGCGCTTTTATTTGGCACTGGTGGGATTTCGCGTAGCATATCTTGTCTGCTGGGCAAGGCGTGTCGCAAGCGGCTGTACAGGCCTTATTGAAACATTTTTCATTGTCTTCGCATTCGCTGTTGCTTGTACAAATGTTTAATTCATTACCATTACCGCCGCCATTGCCGCCTAAAGTCCCTTTTTTATCCAGCCCGGAATATTTTGGCGCAGAGATAACGCCTGCGTGTCTGCCGATCTTTAGCGCGGCAGCGACCGTAAACGTATTATCCGAAAAAATGCCTGAAGTTTCAGCAGCTTGAACAGAGCTTGCGGCAAACCAGACGCCTGTAAAAAACAAAAACAGTTTTTTCATAAGTTTTCTCCTTTAATCATTAGGTTTGCCAAACTATTTTACAGCTGCCGCCTGTTCTTTTACTGTCAGCAGTTCTGCTTGAGAAGCGATTGTCGCTTTTTCCATTAGGACTTTTGTGTTCAGCATTTCTTCTTCAACTTCCGGATCCTCTAAAAACAATTTAGCGGTTTCGTCTTGCAACGCTACAGGTTTAGCAACCAGTTCCAGATCGCTTATTTCGTATCTGTCCCGCAGAATAGGTTTTAAAGTTATGTCCGCTGTTGTTTTTTTCTGGTATTGGCAGCAACCGCCGGAGCATTCCTGTCCTTCGCCGCATTTAACGCCGACGCATTTCAGATCAATAACAGGAAGTACGCTTGGGTCATCGCAAAGTTTCAATTTGCGGATGTTTTTGTCTGAGATGTACTTTTTAACCAGAGTTGTGTCTAATTTGCATTTACCTGAGTATTGCGTGCAGTATTCCGCTCTGTTTGTCAACGGATTGATGACTTCTGTTTCAGGATCCCATTCCTCAATTTTATACAGCTGCGGATATTTCTGAAAAGAAACGAAAGGTTGAAATTCCTTTTCTGTCAGGTCTACAGTTTTCAATCCGTTATCGTCGAGTTCGTATTTTACTTTAAAGTCAGCTGCTTCAACGACGTCGTCGTCAAATTCGACGCAAGGAAGTTTTGTCGCGGCGATTAAATCTGCATTTATCCGCTGATTTAAAACCGCATTGCGATCTACAGTTACTTTGTCTATAGAATCCTCATTCAGCTGAAGCTTTAATAAATCGGCCCGTTGAGTCGTCGAGAGTTTTTTTATTGTCGTTGTATCCAGTTGTTTAACGGTGTTCGGATCTAAATCGCTGACCTTTACGGCTTGCAGCGCAGAGCTGTCAAGAGCTTTGAGCTGAGTGGTCGTTAAGGCTTTGGTTTGATTGGAGTCTAATGTGGCCACATCAGCGGCCGTCCATAGACTGGCAGATTTTTTTAAAAAGGCAGGCTGAGCGATTGTTATCGCTAGTGCCGGGGTGGCGGTTAAACCCGCGACGGCGGCAAGAAGGAAAAATTTTTTCATTATTTGAAACTCCTCTAATGTTTAGAATTTTTTCCACTTTTAATAATATCATCAGATTGTGGCAAAATTATGTTTCATTAATAACGGGGGGGGGGGGGGGGGGAGGATGATATAACTTATTGAAAATAAATAATAATATGTGAAGATCTTTTCTTTTTATTAATAATTATGGCGAAATTGTGGCAAAAAATGAATATTTTGTCATTTCTATTTTTAACTGTTTTTTTCTTCCGGATAAAATGATTATGAACAGATTGTGGCCTGTCAGTGAATAAATAAATTTTTTACCGTAAGGATTATTTTGACAGGAGGTTCACATGGAACAAAAAAAGCCGCAAGACGGTATTTATATTAAAATTACCGAAAACGGTCCTTATCTGGTTTATGGTAATCCATTAATTAAACAAGAATATATCACGCAGAACAAAGACGGAGATTCATGGGAATACGAACAAGGGCGGATTTTTACGCCGCCTGATGAAAATAAACCGTGCATTGCTCTGTGCCGATGCGGGCATTCCAAACACCCGCCGTTTTGTGATAAACAACATGTTGAAATCAACTTTATCGGAACGGAAACAGCGTCAAACGAACCGGTTTTGGAAAATGTTCAGGTCTTTGAAGGAAAGCGTTATACGTTGCTGGATAATGAAGCTTATTGCGCTTTTGCCCGTTTTTGCGATGCGTTCGGACAGGTATGGAATCTGGTTGCGGAAGGATCGCATCAAGCTGAGGCTTTGGCTTTGCGCGAAGCTCTCTACTGTCCGGCCGGACGGCTGATGATCAAAGACAACGAAACGGGGCGGCTGATCGAACCGGAATTGAAAAAGGAAATCAGCGTGCTTGAAGACCCAGCCGCGCAATGCGGCGGTCCGTTGTTTATCAAAGGCGGAATTAAAATCGAAAGCGCTGACGGACAGGTTTATGAAATCAGAAATCGGCTCACTTTATGCCGCTGCGGACAATCGCAGAACAAACCGTTTTGCGACGGAACGCATGCTTCTGATTCTTTGCCTGATGAAAGCGGTTTATGATAATCACTCTTATTCCGGCTGCCATTCCAAAATGCCGCCGACGGGATTTTCCCGTCGCCATTTGATAAATTCGGAATATGTCCGCACGCTTCCCTGCATGACGGCGCGGCAGTATTCTATGCCGGCGATTTTTTCATCATCGGGCGTTTCATATTTTAACCGCAGGATTGTTTCTTTTTGTTCCGGCGTTGCGTTTTGGTTAATCCGGCCGGCAATATTTTCAAAAAAGCCGTCATAACGCGATCCTTTAACAATGTGCATCATGTCAATCTGCCAGATGTTTTGATCTTCGTCTTTATAGAAGACATGCCATTCCAGGCAAGCGTCCGGCGCTGACAACAAATTGGCATATTCGATTTTTTCAACGCCGTCGTTTTCGGCAATTTTTTCAATGGCGCAAAAACTGTCGGACAGTTTTAATTCCGGCGTGTAAATATGAAAATCAATATCCAGATGCTTCATCAGCAGCCCTGTTTGCAAAGAACCGATCAGATTTACCGTTGCGCCGACGGCTTCCCATGCGGCATGAATGTTCAGTTTTTGAATAATTTCAAAAGCTTTTTTTTGATTTTTTTGCGCGATTTTTAAAAAGTCTTTATTCATTGGCATTAAACCGGAAAATGATTGAAACGCGCTGTCAGAAGTTGCTCTCCGGCAGCTCGGCGTTATCAACGCCTGCGCGTCGTTCGCCCTTGGCTCACCGAACGCGGCGCGTTCAAATCGCACCTCAATCAAAAAATCCCTCCGGTCAGAGGGATTTTTGGTGATCTCGCCGCGATTCGAACGCGGGACCCACAGCTTAGAAGGCTGTTGCTCTATCCAGCTGAGCTACGAGACCACACTTAATGCTTTGTAAACCGTTTGACCGCTTATATCAAGTTTTTTTTCAATCCTTTCCTTGCTCTTCTTTATACTTGTATCTTTGTTTTTTTCCTATATACTGTTTTTTATAATTATTCTAAAAAAGAAAGGAAACCCATTTATGTCAAAATCTTTAGAAAATTTAATGGCCGCTTTCGCCGGTGAATCTCAGGCATATCAGAAATACTCCGCTTTTGCCGTGCAGGCGGATAAAGAAGGATTTGCTCAGGTTGCGAAATTGTTCCGTGCCGCGGCTGCAGCCGAAAAAGTGCATGCGGCCAATCATTTGCGCGCGGCCGGCAAAATTTTAACGACAAAGGATAATCTGGAAGAAGCCATTAACGGAGAAACTTACGAATTTGAATCCATGTATCCGCCGATGATCGAAGAGGCCAAAGCCGAAGGCAATACGGCGGCGGAACGGACGTTTTCCATGGCAAACGCAGTGGAAAAAACACATGCCCGTTTGTACAAAGCAGCTTTGGATAATCTGGGCAAAAATCCTTCGGCGGATATTTATGTCTGTCCGGTTTGCGGAGAAACTGTCGTCGGCGCGATCCCCGATAACTGTCCGGTTTGCAAAGCGCCCGGCAAAATGTTTATGAAAATTGACTGATTTTTCTTTTAACGAAAAAAGCGGACGCCGAAAAGCGCCCGCTTTTTTTAAGGATTTATTATACTCTTTAGGGTTATCTTATCTGGGAGATATCTTTAATTTTTTTTGAGTATGTAATGAAAAAGCGTTTTTTGACAACTTTTCTTTTTTCTGTATCTTTTATCTTTCCCGCTTTTGCCGAATACACCAATATGGTTTCGTCAGAGTATAATGGTGATGAATATGCAGAATATAAAGCAAACGGATCGGCTTTAAGCGCGATCGGCGCAGACAAAGCTTATACAGGTTCGGCCGGCGCTTATTCAGGATTTTCGGGAACGGGAGTTGTCGTTGCCGTTATTGACGGCGGAACATTAACGTCGCACCCTGATCTGGCGGGGCAGTTCAGCTCTTTGCAGAAAAGCGAACTGAATGCTTTCGCCAGCGATCATGGCACGCATGTGTCCGGTATTGTCGCCGCGGCGAAAAATGATTCGGGAATGCACGGCGTTGCGTATGACGCTGATTTGCTGGTTTTTTCCACTTTGCTGGAAGGCGGCTGCGACGATGAAAAAAAATGCATGGATCCCGGCGAAGCTTGGGAAACGCTGATGAGCAGCGATTACGACCAAGTTAAAATTATCAATAACAGCTGGGGGATTGTTGATGAAGACATTGATGAAAGCACGAAAAACGGAATTAATCAGCTGACTGCCATGGCGGCGGAAAAAGACAAATTGATCGTAGCCTCCGCCGGAAACGAAACTTTGCTCAATCCTAATCTTTTTCCGGCAGGAGCCGCTGTCTCCAATCCTTCTTTTAAAAATAATGTCATTAATGTCGTTGCGTACGATTCTGATAAACTGCCTTCAGACAACGGGTTTATCGCGTCTTTTTCCAATCTGGCCGGCAATGCGAAAGAATGGACGCTGGCCGCGCCCGGCGTAAATATTCATTCTTCGGTCTTATATAATGAATCGGATCCTGAAGCGCCGAAATTTAACGATATGTCCGGAACGTCCATGGCCGCTCCGATGGTTTCCGGCGCGGCGGCTCTGGTACAGCAGGCTTTTCCTTATCTGGGCGGCAAGCAGATCGCCGACGTCTTGTTTTCAACGGCGTTTAAAAAGGACGATCTGAATTTATCCTCTTATATGATTCAATCCTACGCAGGGCAAACCCGCGTTTTGTTTTTTAAAGATAACAAATTAGGAATTACTTTTGAAGAGGCAAAAATCGCTGCCGCCGGGCTCGGCTATAGCTGTGGCGGATCTGTTTCTTGTCATGAAGTGACTTTTGAAGATGTTTTCGGACAGGGATTGCTGAATGTCGGCGACGCCGTCAAAGGAATTAAATATTTTGACGCGAATCGTTTGACGGCTTCAGATTATAATATAGCAATGAACCAGTTTTTTTACAGTGTCGATACATTAGGCACAGACAGCACGTGGAGCAATGATATCGGCCAGTTAAAATCAACGGACGATCAATATCAACAGGCCGATGTAGGATTGAAAAAACAAGGCGAGGGTATTTTGACACTGGCCGGGGCAAATACGTTTTCAGGGACTTCTGTTGTCGAAGGAGGCGAATTAAACCTGACGGGCAGCATGGCCGGGAACGTAACCGTTGATTCGGGAATATTTTCCATGTCCGGCGCTGCGAGAATGGACGGTCGATTAACAACAAACGCGCAAGGAACGTTCAGATTTGATTCCGGTACGCTGAATAATACTTTTGAAAATCAGGGAACAACGCTGGCCGCGGGAGGAACTGCGACCGGGGACGTTGTTAATAAAGGAACTTTTTCCGTCATCGGCCAAACCAGCGGAGAAGTAACTACTGAAGGGCATTTTGTTTCAACGGGTCTTTTTACGAATCAAAATATGTTTAATTTTGAAGAAAAGGGATTTTTTTCAGGAACTTTAAATAACGAAGGCGTCGTTACGGTAACGGGCGACAGCCGGTTGAACGGCCGAATTAACAATACCGCGTCGGGCAATATGGTTGTCAAGTCGGGCGTTATTTTCGAAAACGGTTCCAATCCGATTGAAAACGCGGGTTTTTTATCCGGTTTTGGGACGATTGCAGGAACGGTCAATAATACGGCGGCGGGATCCGTGGCGGCTTCGTTGACGATCAACGAATTAAATTCTTCGGGAAATATTGTGCTGGTATCATCGGAATCCGGCGAGCAAACGGCAGTCATGCAAGTGAATACCCTGAATATTACGGGCGGCAGTCTTAAAGTAGCGGATAATAATATCAGTTATGAAAACGGGCAGAGATATACGCTGATTAATTTCAATAACCTGACGGCATTTGAAAATTTTGCCGCTCAGTCAATGTTGTCGGACTTTATCGTGGCGACTGCGCATCAGGAAAGCGGCTCCATTGACATGACGGTTGATTATCTGCGTATGAGCGAATCTGCGGCAACGGCTTCCTTTTTACCGGAAGAAAAAGTTGTCGCCGGAATTATGGACAAGATGTATCTGGATAACAATAATACGGAATTTAAGGGATATTATTATTTATCCGGAGAAAACCTGAAAAAGCAAATCAACACGATCCGTTCAAAAGCCAAACCGGTTCAAAAAGAACTTCTGCCTCTGACAAATACGATGTCGTCTCAAATTTCCGCGCATTTGTTCAAAACAAGCATGTATCGTGACGCGGCGGTTTACCACCGTCAGTATGCGCCGATGCAGCAATACCGGGGTAGATATTACCGCGGCCGTTCCGGCGGCAGTTCCGCTAAAACGGAAAAGAAAGTCTGGGGACAGATTCTGGGCGGCAGAGTTGTTGAAGACGGAGATTCTTCTTTAAACAAAGGGGACGTTAAAACCAGAACGATCGGCGGTATGTTCGGTTACGATCATGAATTTTCGTCTCAGCTGCTGGTCGGCGTGACGGCCGGATTTGCTTCGGGACGCTTAACGCAGGATTCGGACGAAATCAATGTCAAAGACTACCGGGCGGGAATTTATACGGGATCCAGATTCGGCCGGCTGACGCTGAACAGTATGCTGATGGGCGGTTTCCAGCAATATAAGAGCAGCCGGTATACTGAAATCGCAGGCGCGGGAACATTCAGCCGCGCTGATTTTAACGGTTATTCCGCCGAATTGGATTTAAATCTGGGCTATGATTTTATGCGTCTGCCGTATCGGGATTATTCTTTTTACCTGCGTTCTTATCTGGAAGCGAACGTCAGTTATATTTCTCAGGATTCGTATGAAGAAAAAGGAATGTCGTCAATGCTGCTGGGCGTTGACAGCGTTAATAACACTTCCGTCAGCGTTCAGCCGGGAATTACAATCGGTTACACTTTTTCACAGGCCGTCCTGACGGCGGATTTCGGTTATCAGCGGATTTTAAGCGGCGATTCCGTACGGACGTCGGCTTATTTTCTGGCAGATACGGCAAAAACGGCGTTTGATTCTTTGTCTGCCGAAACGGATAAAGATTATTTTAACGCGGGAATCGGCCTGAAAACAAACATCAGCCGCAGCGTTTTACTGAATTTGTGGGCCGGCACCCGGATATCCGATAATACTGAAGCGCTTAATTTCGCGGCGTCGTTGTCTTATGCTTTTTAAAAACGGGAAAAGGAAAAAACAATGTTAAGATATATTTGTTTTTCTCTTTTCTTTTTTCTGCCGCTGTCCGCCGTTTTCGCGGCCGACGCGGAATACTCTGCCAATCAAAAAGCGTACGATGCTCTGGGAGCGGCGCAGGCGTACGCGCTGGGCTTTACGGGATCCGGCGTGACCGTCGCCGTTGTCGATAACGGAACGCTTCCCACGCATCAGGAATTAAAAGATCAGTTCAGCGAACTGCAAAAGGACGAATATAATCATTATCAGGACATTGCGGATCACGGCACGCCTGTTTCCAGTCTGATCGCCGGAAAAAAAGACGGCGCCGGTATGCACGGGGTGGCTTATGAGTCGCAGATTGTCGCTTTTGCCGTGGAATTGAACGACGGCGCAGATTGTCCGTCATGCTATCAAAGTTATACGGAAGCCTGGAATATTCTGGCAACAGACGAATTTGACAATGTAAAAATTGTTAATAATAGTTTAGGTAGTGTTGAATTTCTTCCTTCTTCTTTTCCTACCGTCGCCGAAAGAAACGCAGCCAGAGCTTTGGTCGCAAAGGATAAATTGATTGTTGCTAGCGCCGGGAACGCAACTTCTTTGTCGCCGATTATTGATCCGGCAGGGCTGCCCTATTACGATCCCAGCCTGAAGTATAATTTTATCAGCGCGATTGCATATAATCCGTCTTACACTCCGTCTAGCCCGTATTTTTTGGAAAGCTATACAAATCTGGCGCAATATGCGCAGGAATGGTCGCTGGCCGCGCCGGTCGGATCATTGACGGCGGCGTCGCATGAAGGAGATTCCGCTTATACGCCTTTTGCCGGCACTTCTGCGGCCGCGCCGGTTATTTCCGGATCGGCGGCGGTCGTAGCCAGCGCTTTTCCTTATATGGGCGGTAAGCAGCTGGCGGACGTTTTATTTTCGACGGCTGATAAAAATTACGCCGATTTCAGTAAATACATGGTGCAAAAAGACAACGGGAAATCACAGTTTTTGTTTTTCGGTTTGGCCGACGGATACGGCAAAGACTGGACGGATACGGAAAAAAAGGCTGTCGTTCAGGCGGAAATGGGCGGCGCGTATACTTGTTCTTCGGAAGGCGTTGTCTGCGCCGATGTGACTTATACTGACGTTTTCGGTCAGGGGCTGCTTAATCTGGCCAATGCGGTCAAAGGCCCAGGTTATTTTGACGCCAATCGTTTGTCTTCCGGCGATTTTGTGAATAACGAGTATGTTTATACGGTCAATGTGCAGGAATACGACAGCACTTGGAGCAACAATATCGGTCAGGTCAAATCGAAAACGGAAAATACCGGCGCTGACGTCGGACTGAAAAAACGGGGCGCCGGCACTTTGACTCTCGCCGGACAGAATACGTATCTGGGGACGACCGTTGTCGAAAGCGGAACGCTGCGGCTGACAGGATCGCTGGCAGGCGATGTGTCCGTTACTTCGGGAACGTTTTATTTAAACGGCGGAACGGTTTCGGGAAAAACCGTTTCCACGGCGGGCGGACAAATCAATGTTGACGGCGGACGGCTTTCTTCGCTGACCAGTTCCGGCACGGTCAATCTTTCCGGCGGGACGGCGGGTACGGTTGACAACAGGGGAAATTTTTATCTGACGGGCAGCGGCGTCATTACGGATTCTCTGACAAACAGCGCTCAATTTTATTTAAACGGCGGAAATATCGCGGGATCTGTTTTAAATAAAGGGCAGTTTTATTTGAACGGCGGGGCGCTGAGCGGCAAAATTCAAAATACGGGAACGGTTCAAAATAATACGCTGTTAAAAGAAGGGCTTGTCGTCGGCGGAACGCTGGTTAATCAGGCGGGCGGCAGTCTTTATTTGACGTCTTCGCCGGAAACGCTGGTTAATTACGGCAAGATTATTTTATCTCCGTCGGCAAGCGATCCGTCCGCTTTGCAGCAGATGACGGTTTCTCATTTGACTTTGGCCGGCGGGGGATTCGCGCTGGACATGGCGAATCTGCCCGAATTCGGAGAAGGCACGTCATATCTGGTTTTAACGGCGGAAAATTCTTTTGACGTCAGCGATGATTTTGTGCTTTCCAATCAGCTCGGCCAGTTTATTATTGCCCGGACGGACGCGGATAGAACGGAAAAAACGGTTTCCGTTTCGCTGGAATATCTGCCGTTGTCTTCATCGTCTTACGCGCCGACCTTAACGGGACCGGAACGCCGGACGGCAGCCGTGATAGACCGCTTGTTTAAAAATGAACATAAAAATGATTTTTCGGGATATTATTTCTTAGACGAAAGCGGATTAAAAAAGCAGATCAGTAAGATGAACGCTCAGGTAACGCCGATTCATTTTGCATCTCTGCCTTTGTCAAACAAACTTGGCAGGACCGTTCAGACACATCTTTTTGAACGCCAGATCAGCAAAGATCCCTATCAGTACGAAGGAAGAAAAGAATATTACACGCCGTCTGAGGCCGTCCGGCCGCCGCGCGGCGACGTTTACCGCAATTATCGTCCCGGCAATACGCCGCAGGAAAATTACCGTTATTATGTCCCGCGGGGCAACGATGTTTACCGCAATTACCGTCCCGGCAACACGCCGCAGGAAAATTACCGTTATTATGTTCCGCGCAAACGCGACGTTTATCGGAACTTCAGACCCGGCGGCCGTTCCGGCGGTCAGGCGTTTGGCAGCCGGGCAAATGTCTGGGGACAAATTCTGTATGCCAAAGGCACTTATGACGCCGATAAATCGTCCGGCAGAAGCGACGCCGAAGGCAGCGGCATAGGGCTGATGTTCGGCTGGGACTTTGTTTATTCCAAAGACTTTTTATGGGGATTGACCGCCGGATATGCGCAGTCTTCCATTGATCAGGACAGCGATAATACCGACGTGACGGATCTGCGTTTCGGCGCTTATTTCAGCCGGCAGAAAGATTTTCTGTCCGTTGACGGCATATTGATGATCGGGCTGCAAAGTTATGATAAAAAACGTGTGACGACTTTGCCGTTAAAAACGTTTGAACATACGGCTTCTTTTAACGGAACAAGTATTGAGGCCGCTCTGAACGTCGGATATGACCTGCACCAGATTCCGATGCGCGCCGGAGATTGGTCTTTCAGACCCTATGTGGGAGCGTCGATTATACAGATGACGCAGGACGCTTATCGGGAAAAAGGCGCTTCGGATTTAAACCTGTCCGTTCAGGAAGCTAAAGATACTTCCGTTATTTTGTCTCCCGGCCTGATCGCCGGCTTTGTCGCGGCGGAAACAAACTTTTTGTTATTTAAACCGGAATATGTCTTTTTTGATCTGCGTTATGAGCAGTATCTGACCGGCGGCAATCTGTCCGCCAAAGCATATTTCAGCGCGGATACGCTGCAAACCATGTTTGATTCGCCGGATAATGAAGAAAAATCGGCGTTTACGATCGGGATCGGCATTAACGGGCGTTTGTCCGCTTCAACGCGGCTGAATTTGCTGGTCAGCAACAGAAGCGGTTCAAAATCGTCTGTTCAGTCGATTTCGGCGACGCTGATCCATTCGTTTTAAATCAGGTTGAAAAGCTTTTAACCAAGCTGCCGACCAGCATATACCAACCGTCGACAACGACAAAAAAGATCAGCTTGAACGGCATGGACAGCATTGACGGCGGCAGCATCATCATACCCATGCTCATCAGCACCGAAGCGACGACCATGTCGATAATCAGAAACGGGACGAAAATCAAAAATCCGATTTCAAACGCCCGGCGCAGTTCGCTGATCATGAAAGCCGGCACCAAAGCGGTTAAAGGCGTATCTTCTTCTTTTTCCACCTGCGGCGTTTTGGAAAAATCCATAAACAGCTGCAAATCTTTGGCGCGGACGTTTTTCAGCATAAATTCCTTAAACGGCACGACGGTTCGTTCAACAGCCGTTTTTGTTTCGATTCTTTCTTCAATTAACGGGTGGATTCCGTTGTCCCAGGCTTTTTCAAACGTCGGAGTCATAATGTAACCCGTCATAAACAAAGCCAGCGCGACCAGAATCATGTTCGACGGCGTCTGCGACGTTCCCAGCGCCTGCCGGGTAATGGAAAAGACGACGGCGATCCGTGTAAACGAAGTAACCATGATTAAAATGCTGGGCGCGACCGATAAAACGGTCAGCAGCAAAACCAGCTGAACGATTCTGGCCGTCGAAGATCCGCCCGTGTCGCCTAAATCAATATTGACGCTCTGCGCGGCTGCCGGAGCAATCATGAAACATAACGCCAATGCGGCGGACAGAATTTTTTTAAGCATCGGCATGACTGACCTCTTCAATGTTATTTTCAGGCGCGGCAAAAGAATCGACGACGGTGTTGCTTTCCCCTGTCAGCAGCAGATATTCTCTGTTTTTGCAGCGTACCAGAACCAGTCTGTTTTTCGGATCAACGGCTTTTGCGTCCAATAAGACGATGCCGTTTTTCTTTCCGTTTCCCGCCGTTGCGGTAATCAGCGAAGGCCCGAAACGTTTGAACAGATATGTGACAAGAAAAATAATTCCCAGAACAAACGCCAGTCCCAGAAAAGCAGATAAAAAAGAAGCTTCGTGTTCCATATTTCAGTCTTTCAGCCGTTGTGATCCGTTTGGGATAAAAACCCGTACTGCCGTTCCATAGCCAGACGGAACGCTTCAATTTGTTCGGCCAGCCGGAGCATCAGAGGTTTCAAACAGACGCAGTCGGCATATTCTTCTTCCCGTGCCAGCCGGCAGATCGTGTCGATCATGCCGTTTAACGAAGCGATGCTGACCAGCCGTCCGCTGTTGATCAGATCTGTCGCCGTTGACAGTAAAGCCAGAGCTTTTTCCGTTTCTGTCCGAATACGCTGCGTTTGTGTCATGACAATGCGGTTTTCCCTTCTGCGGAAGCGTTTAATTCGTAAATATAAGAAAGAATTTCGGCGACGGCGGCAAAAGCTTCGGGCGGAATTTCGCTGTCCAGGTCAATCGCGGCCAGAATTTCGGCCAGATCGGCGTCCTGCCGGACTTTGACGCCGGCGGCAAACGCCAGATCCAAAATCTTTTCGGCGATGTATCCGTATCCGCTGGCGGCGACAGTCGGCGTTTTCCCGGTTTCGGGATCATACTGTAAAGCAACCGCAACGGTTCTTTTGTTTTGCGTCATACAGACTCCGTTGTTCTTTTCCGCTTTAGTCTGACTCAGCGGGCTTAAAAAAAATTTAACGTTGCGGATTTTCTGTATTTATGCCAGAATTAGACAAAACTTGAAAGGAAAAACCATGGATTCTTTTTCACGCCAGAATTTAACCCGTTTGCTGAAACAGGCCGGACAAAAGCCGTTAACCGTCTTTACCGATTTGGACAAAACGTCCTGTCTGGAAGGAAACGCCGCTTACGCCGCCGAAAACAAAGCGCAGACGGGAAAGGACGGGTGCTATATGCAGCCTGAAATCAGACGCGCTCTGACGGATCTGCCGGAATCGGGCAGTTCTTTTTATATTGTGACGGGCCGCCATTGGGCTGATGTGCGCGTCAATGACGTAACGGGCGAAAAACTGCCGGACGGCGCTTTTCATGATTTGCTGGGCGGCGTAAAAGATTTTGAAAAAGCTTCCGCCGTCGCCGGGCACGGCCGTCTGCTGGTGGAAAACGGAAAAACGACGGTTCTGCGCCGCGCCGCGTCGGAACAGGACGCTTTTAAAGAACAAAAGTTTGAACGTTACGTCGGCGAAAGCGTTTTGGCTTTAAAAGACGAAATCTTCAAGCGCTGGCCGGAGTCGCGCGGAAAAATTCTGGCGGAATATAAAAAGCACCTCAGTTATTTGAATTTGTCGGATTTTATGCGGGAATCGCCGCAAGCCGGCAAAGAAATGTTTGATTTTGTCGATACGCAGATGAAATATGTCATGGACGGTAAAAATCCGGACGGCTCAAAAAATGAAAACGCGCCCGAAAATCCGAACGGAGCTTTGTTTTATACGGTGGAACCGACGGGTTCAATGGAAATCCGTTCCAAAAACCAGAGCAAACGCAACGGCGTTGAAAAATCGGGATTTTTGGAACAGGCGTATCAAAAAGGCGGCCCCGTTCTGGTTATGGGGGACAGTCTGGCGAAAAACGGCACGGACCGCGATATGGTCGAGGCCGTGCGCGATTATTTTCAGGAAAAGGGCGCTTTGGATCGCGTCTTTGTCATTCATGTCATGAACGGCGATAAAAACAGAATTACGGATAAAGCGGATAAATGCTTCCCGTCGGTCGCCGTAAAAGATCCCGATGAACTGGGGCAGGTCATGAAAATGGTTGCCGGCCATTCCCGCGCCCGCGCCGCCAGAGAAACAAGTCTGGCCAAAACGGTATTGAACTCCAGAACCGGCAGATAGGAAGAATCTTAAGAACCCCCCCCCCCCCCCCGCTGCGGCGGGGGGGGGGGGGGGGGTCGTTTTAACGTTGAAAATCTTTTTTCAGTTTTAAAGAAACGACGTTTTGATTAACGGCGGCCTGCCGGTGCGCCTGTTTGGCCGCTTTCAGCCGTTCGACGGTTCTTTCCCGGTCGAATTTTTTTACGGCTGCGATAATTGTCGCGTTGGTCTGCGGTAAAACGGGCAGCGTTTCTTTCGGATTAAAAACGCGCGGATCATTTAAATCAAAGACATATTTATTTTTAACGGAATTAAACAGCCTGTCGCAGTCGGGACGTTTGTCCGGATCAATGAACATATCGGCATAAACGGCCGTTCTGATTCCCAGCGCCGCCGTATCCGACGTATAAGAAAAGCTGTCTTTTGTTCCGACGACAATGTTTGAAACCGATAAAATGGCAGGATAGATATTGCCGATTTTTTCCTGCCGCGCGGCGAATTCTTTTTTATATTTGCCGGTATACTGCCGGAAATCGGCCGTTTCCGTTTCGGCGATTTTTTTGGCGTTGTAAAAGTTCATGCCGTTTTCCTGCGCTTTTTCAAACAAAAAGTCCGTTACGTCCGTCGGCGTGCGCGGGCTGTTGCCCAAAGCGACGTTAAAACCGTTTTTTTGAAATTCCCGCGCTTTTTTCCAGATGTTTTCCGCGTCCTTCATCGTGAACTGAATTTCGGGACCTTCGACACGGCCGCCCAAAGAAAAAAAGACGGTCGGTCTGCCGTTTTTGTACTGCGCCAGTTCTTCGGCAAAACGGGGCATGTTTCCTTCCTGCTGGATTCTTAAACGTGTCAGGTTGCCCGCAACGCCCAGCGTCGGGATAATTTTCTTTTGCAGTTCGGGATCTTTGTTCAGACGCTTTGTCTGTTCTTCATTCATTAAATGATAAGGAACGTTTGCCAGATCGACATGCCGGTAATCGTGAAAAGCGCCCGTCAAAACCAGAGTCGTCACCGCGCCCAGATTTTTTTCGCCGTAATATTCTTTAACTGTTTTCGCCAAGGCGTCCGCATCGTCCGGCGCGTTTTTCATATCGCCGTGATTGAACGGCAACACAAATACGTCCGGCTTTTGCGCGTTTGATAGATAAGAATCCAAAGCGGCGAACACGTCTTTTTTAAAAGAGGCTTCGTCGGCATAGCGCGACCTGTCCAAAGGCTGCCCGTCGGGAGATTTTAAAAGCTTGTCGCGCGTAACGGGGACTTTTTTATCCGTTTCGGCTTCTAAAATCAGGCCGCGGGTCTGATTGTCCGATCCCAGCCGGCCGCTGAAAAAACCGCAGTATTCCATTTTTTTCCCCTCAAACTTATTTTTTTCAGTGTATCAAATCGCCGTTTTGAAAACAAGACCGGCCGAACGACGAGGAAGCGCAGTTTTTTTTCTTGTCTTTCCGGCGGCGGACGTGTAGGAAAAAAACGACAGAATTCTTGCGCGCGGAATAAAAGAATGTTTAAGCTCGTCCGTTTTTTAAAAGACTATAAAAAGGAATGTGCCGTCGGACCGTTGTTTAAGTTTTTGGAAGCCTGCTTTGAACTGGTTGTTCCTTTGGTCATGGCCGGTATTATTGATACCGGAATTAAAAACGCGGATACGGCCTATATTTATAAAATGGGCGGGCTGATGGTATTTTTGGGACTGCTGGGGCTGGCCTGTTCTTTAACCGCCCAGTATTTTGCCGCCAAAGCGTCCATGGGCTTCGGAACGGCTTTGCGCAGCGCTTTGTTCCGCCATGTTTCGGATCTGTCTTACAGCGAACTGGACGAAATCGGCACGCCGTCTTTGATTACGCGGCTGACCGGAGATATTAATCAGGCGCAGGCCGGCGTTAATCTGGTGCTGCGGCTGTTTTTGCGTTCGCCGTTTATTGTTGTCGGCGCAATCATTATGGCGTTTTTCGTCGATGTGAAACTGGCCGTTATTTTTCTGATTGCCACACCGCTGATCGGCGCCGTTATTTATTTCGTAATGGCCGGATCCGTGCCGTACTATAAAAAAATTCAGGCGGTCATGGACAGGATTTCCTTGCTGGCTCGGGAAAATCTGACGGGAGTGCGCGTTATCCGTGCATTTTCCAAACAAAAGGAAGAAATCCGTAATTTCAAAACGACCTGCGCTGCGCTGATGGACGAACAAATTTTGGCCGGAAAAATCGCGGCGCTGCTGAATCCGGCAACATACGTTGTCGTCAACGCGGCCGTGATCGCAATCGTATGGGGCGGCGGATTTCAAGTCGACGAAGGCCGCCTGACGCAAGGTGAAGTCATCGCTTTAGTCAATTATATGTCGCAGATTTTGCTGGCTTTGGTCGCTTTGGCAAATTTGATCGTCGTTTTTACCAAAGCGTCCGCGTCCGCCGTGCGGATTAACGAAGTTTTTGAAATTCTGCCGGGAATTGCCGGAACCGGCGGACCGCTTTCTTTGCCTTCCGAAGCGCCGCGGGTTGTATTTGACAATGTTTCTTTCAGCTATAAAAAAGCGGAAGCCGCGGCTTTAAGCGATATTTCTTTTTCGGTTCCGGCCGGATCGACCGTCGGCGTGATCGGGGGAACGGGATCGGGAAAATCGACGCTGGTTAATCTGCTGGCGCGGTTTTACGACGTGACGAAAGGAAGTGTTTTAATCGACGGCGCGGACGTCCGGGATTATCCTTTGGCTCAACTGCGCCGAAAGATCGGCGTTGTGCCGCAAAAAGCCGTTTTGTTCAAAGGAACGATCCGCGACAATATGCGCTGGGCGAAACAGGGCGCGTCGGGCGAGGAAATCGAACAGGCGCTGAAAATCGCGCAAGGGTGGGATTTTGTCGCGTCAAGACCCGCCGGGCTGGATACCGTGATCGCGCAGGGCGGGAAAAACCTGTCCGGCGGACAAAAACAGCGTTTGACGATTGCGCGCGCTTTGGTCGGCCGGCCGGAAATTCTGATTTTGGACGACAGTGCTTCGGCATTGGATTTCGCAACGGACGCCAGACTGCGCAAAGCGATTAAAAACGAAACGAAAGGAATGACGGTTTTCCTTGTTTCTCAGCGTGTGTCAACGTTAAAAAACGCTGATTTTATTGTTGTTCTGGACGACGGAAAAGTCGTCGGAATCGGACGGCATGACGAATTGTTTGAAAATTGTCCCGTTTATCGGGAAATCTGTCTGTCCCAGCTGGAAAAGGAAGAAGCCTGATGCAAAAACAAAGTCTGCTGAAACGTTTGCTTTCTTTTACGCGCCCGTATCTGGTTTATCTGGCTCTGGCATTGATTTTGGCAGTTGTCAGCGTTTCTTTGACGCTGTATGCGCCGGTGCTGACCGGCCGGGCGGTCGATTTGGTCGCCGGCAAAGGACGGGTCGATTTCAACGCGCTGAAATCCGTTTTAATAACGTTGGGTATCGTGGTCGCGGCTACGTCGTTCAGCCAGTGGCTGATGGGACTGTGCACGAATAAAATCACTTATTTGACAGTGCGTGATATCCGCGTAAAGGCCTTTGAACGGGTGCAAAAAGTTCCGCTGCGCTTTATTGATTCCAATGCGCACGGCGATATCCTCAGCCGTGTCATCGTTGACGCCGAGCAGGTTGCCGACGGCCTTTTAATGGGCTTTACACAGCTGTTTACGGGCATAGTGACTATTTTCGGAACGATCGGGTTTATGCTGGTCATTAATGTCAAAATTACGCTGTTGGTTGTTTTTGTCACGCCGTTGTCTTTGTTTGTCGCCGATTTTATTGCCAAGCGGACGTTTGATCTGTTTAAACGACAGTCCGAAACGCGCGGCGAAATGACGGCGATGATTGAAGAAACTGTCGGAAACATGAAAGTTGTCAAAGCGTTCGGGCGCGAACCGGCGGCGATTGAAAAATTTGAAGAAATAAATGAACGCCTGCGCGCCTGCGGTATACGGGCGCTGTTTTTTTCCTCTATCACCAATCCGTGCACGCGCTTTGTCAACGGCGTTGTTTATACGCTGGTCGGCATTGTCGGGGCGCTGACGGCGGTTGCCGGCGCGTTAAGCGTCGGGCAGCTGTCTTGTTTTTTAAGTTATGCCAATCAATATACAAAACCGTTTAATGAAATTTCGGGCGTCATTGCCGAACTGCAAAGCGCGCTGGCTTCAGCCAAAAGACTGTTTGAAATCATCGACGCCGAACCGGAGACGCCGGATTCACCGGACGCCGCCGTGTTGGCGCGCGCGGACGGTTCGGTCGACTTGGATCATGTTTCTTTTTCTTATGTGCCGGAAATTAAATTAATCGAGGATTTGAACTTGTCCGTTTGTCCGGGGCAGAAGATTGCGATTGTCGGCCGGACGGGCTGCGGTAAAACGACGCTGATTAATCTGCTGATGCGTTTTTATGACGTTAACGCTGGGCGTATCATGGTCAGCGGCCGGGAAATCAAAGATTTAACGCGCGACAGCCTGCGCGCGTCGTTCGGCATGGTTTTGCAGGACACATGGCTGAAAGCCGGATCCGTGCGCGAGAATATCGCTTACGGTCGGCCGGCCGCGTCGGATTATGAAATTGTCAGCGCCGCGGTTGCCGCGCATGCCGACGGCTTTATTAAGCGCCTGCCCGACGGGTATGACACGCAAATAGCCGAAGACGGCGGCAACCTTTCCCAAGGGCAAAAACAGCTGTTGTGTATTGCGCGCGCCATGCTTTCTTTACCGTCCATGCTGATTTTGGACGAAGCGACCAGTTCGATAGACACACGTACCGAAATTCATGTGCAGAAAGCGTTTGATGAAATGATGCGCGGGCGCACCAGCTTTGTCGTTGCGCACCGGTTATCGACGATCCGGCGGGCGGATCTGATTCTGGTAATGGATTCGGGACGGATTATCGAACGGGGAAAACATGAAGAATTGTTGGCAAAGAACGGTTTTTACGCCGATTTATACAACAGTCAGTTCGCCGTTTAAAAAATAAATAAATTTTTCTTGTTTTTTTCTTTTAAAAAGAATATTTTCCGCGCGAAAAAACATTCAGCCGGACGTTACTTCCATGCAATTTATTTCAAGAGAAAAATGGCTTCAGTTCAGCCGCAGCCTGCCCGTATATTTCCAGGGCTTTGTTCCTAAATTTTTCCGTGTTTTCAAGCAGGCGTATACCGCCGCGGAACTGAGGCGCGATTTAACCGCCGGCATTACCGTGGCGATTGTCGCTCTGCCGTTGTCCATGGCTTTGGCCATTGCGTCGGGAACGACTCCGGACCGGGGATTGTTTACGGCGATCGTTGCGGGCTTTATTATCTCGTTTTTGGGCGGCAGCCGTTTTCAGATCGGCGGGCCGACGGGCGCTTTTGTCGTTGTTATTTTTAACATTATTGCCGCTTACGGTTATAACGGGCTGGCTTTGGCGACAATTATGGCCGGTCTTATGCTGATTATGGCCGGATTTTTCAGACTGGGAGCGTTGATTAAATACATTCCCTATCCTGTCGTGACGGGATTTACCGCAGGAATTGCCGTTATTATTTTTTCCAGCCAGATCAAAGATTTATTCGGTTTGCAGATTGCCGTTGTTCCCGCCGAGATCGTTGAAAAATGGAAGACGTTTTTTGTTTTCAGAAACACATTTGATCTGTCGGCTGCGGCCGTTTCTTTTGCCACGCTGGCCGTTATGTTGCTGTTGCGCCGTTTTGCGCCGCGGCTGCCGAATTTTCTGATCGGCGTCGTGATCGGAGCGCTGGCCGTATTTTTCTTTGATCTGCCTGTCGATACAATCGGATCAAAATTCGGAGGAATCCCTGACAGCCTGCCCAAACCTTCGCTGCCTTCGTTTTCTTGGGAAGAAATCGTTCTGCTGTTTCCCAGCGCCTTTACGATCGCTTTTTTGGCCGGCATTGAATCTTTGTTATCCGCAGTCGTGGCCGACGGTATGACAGGGGATCGCCATTTGTCAAACTGTGAACTGGTCGCGGAAGGCACGGCGAATGTTGTGTCTGTTTTATTCGGCGGAATCCCTGCGACCGGCGCGATCGCACGAACGGCAACGAATATCCGTGCCGGCGCGTATTCTCCTGTCGCGGGCATGATTCATGCGGCTGTTTTGCTGTTGTTTATGGTTTTTCTGGCGCCGTTGGCCTCTTATGTGCCTTTAGCCGGGCTGGCCGCCGTTTTGGTGATTGTCGCTTGGAATATGAGCGGCTTTGATAAAATCCGCTTGCTGCTTTCCGCGCAGATGGGTGATCGTCTGACAATGATCGTAACGTTTTTGCTGACGGTATTTGTCGATCTGAATACGGCGATTGAAGTCGGCGTCGTTATGGCCAGCCTGATTTTTATGCACCGTATGTCGATTAATTTCGCCGTTGAAAGCAATCTGCAGCTGACGGACGAACATAAACACGAAATGCTGTCGTCGACGGATTTTGTCGGTAACTTGCCTGAAGGCGTTGTGGCGTTTCGTATCAGCGGCCCGCTGTTTTTCGGCGCGGCGTCAAGGCTGACGGATTTTTTTGATACATTGCCCAACCCGCCGAAAATAGTTATTTTGCGTATGGGGTCTGTGCCGATGATGGACGCGACCGCCGTTAATATTCTGCTGGATTTCATAAAGAAATGCCGTTTGCGCAGGACAAAAATCATTGTCAGCAACGCTAAAGATCAGCCGCGAAAAGTGTTGAAATGGGAAATTGTTCAGAACCGGCTGAATACGACGGTCGCCTGGGCGGCCCGTTTCAGACAGGCGCTGGCGTTGGCGCAACGGTTGCTGGACGACGAGGAAAAGAAAGACGCCGATTAAAAATCTCTTCCTTTTAACATCTGTGTTACAGTAGGCGAAAATACAGCGTCTTTTGCTTTTTGCTTTATATCTGTTAAAGCGCTTTGCAGGGATTTTTCTTTGTTTTTTTTCTGTTCCGCTTTGTCTTCCGGCGCGGCTGGAGAGGCGTTTTTCCCCGCGGCTGTTTTGTCAGCGCTTTTTACCCCTACGGACACGCCGTTTCCGCCGGCTTCTGTTCCGGTGTTGGTTCCTGTTCCCGCGTTTGTTGCAGTGTTGGTTTCCGGCGTCGTTGTTGTATTGGCTTCCGTAACGTTTTCTGCGGAAGCGGTTTGTTCTGCAATATAACCGTAATTGCCGGCAATGAAAGAAGCCGCGCTGATTCCGACGGTTAAGATATCGCGTCCCAAATCGTTTAAAGCTTCTTTTGCCGTCTTTTTCCCGCCGACGATACTCTGAACCGTTTCTTTTAACGCTCTCATTTCAGGAACAACGACCAAAGCGGTTGCGGCTGCCCTGGTGACAAATCTTGCGTCCAGCATGCCGGACAACCCGAAAGCAATAGCGCCCGCCCCTAAAGAGGCTGCGGCCAGCGTTTTTGAAGCTTCTTTGGGATTTTTAACGATATAATCGAATAATCCCGACACTTTTCCTTCCTGCCGTTCTTTTTCGGCGTTTTTTAACAAAGGTTTAACGGCTCTGGCCGCGTTGATTGCTCCCAAAGCGATAATGCCGGGGCCGCCGAATTGACCGGCGACATAAAACTTTCCGACGCCGATGGCAATATTGCGTACTTTTGTATAGTTTTTACCGAGTCGTTTGGTCATTTCCTGATCAAATTCCGTAATTTTCTCTTTCATTTTTTTCAAAAGAGGAACGGATTCGAGAACCTTATTCTTTTTCTGATTCACTCTGCGGTGAACCATCATGGCTTCTTGAGTCGCGTTAGCGGCAAAAGTTTCTATCGTTTCTTGTTTTAAGGAAAGTAAAGCCATTTTTATCCTCAATTCAGTGCATCTAATAATTTTTGATATTCAGCTTGCAGCACGGCGATATTTTTTTCGTTCAGCGGCATTCCGGCGGTAATCCGGTCGGCGGCGAACATTAAAACCAGATTGTTTTCCATATTGCAGCGCAGGGCGGACAGATAAATATCCTGAGTGATTTTTTTATCAGCCAGACTGAGAGTCATAAAAGCCTGTAGTTTCGACGCATCTGTCAGCGTTGCGATAAAACGCGCATGAGCGTTTTCGTCGGATCCCGTGATTTCGATTTGATCGGTCAGGCGCAGCAAGTTGGTAAAATCCGGAAATTTCAGCTGATTGTTTTTTTCTTTTTCAAACGGATTCAGCCGTTCAAAAACAGCCAGTTGAGCCAGATTATATTCAATAACGCTCTGCTCCAGTTCGTCTAAGTGCGTCAGGCGGTGATCTTCGTCAAATTCGTCTAATAACGGCTGTAACTTTTCCAGCGCCCGTTCGCAGCCTGATTTTAAATCATTGTTGTCCGTTTGGGCGAACGTTCTGAAAAACGAATAAAACAACGGCGAAGTTTCCGTTTCCGCCGCGCAGGTTCCGTCTAAAAATTGTTTAACGACATCTGCGGCTTCCGTTTCCAGCGCAACCAGCCCGCTTGTATCGCCGGCGTCGTTTAAAGCTTTGCGTTGATTTAAAAAAGAAATCAAATCCATGACAGAGCCTTTATGAAAAAACTTTCTTTCAGGATATGAGATTTTCAGAAAAAAGTCATTAAAAAATTAATAAAGGACTTTTTCAAAATAAAGCCCTTCTGCCGCGGCGGTCGGCCCGCCGGCTTTGCGGTCTTTGGCTTCCAGCGCGTCAATGACGTTTTGTTTCGTCCACCGCCCTTCGCCGACCAGTTTCAGCGTACCGACAATATTACGCACCTGATGATGCAGAAAAGAACGGGCGGAAAAATACAGAAAAATAAATTCCTCGTAACGTTCAATCCTGATTTCGTCCAGTGTCTTGACGGGCGATTTGGCCTGACAGGCCGCGGCGCGGAAAGTTGTAAAATCATGTTTTCCGATCAATACTTGCGCCGCTTCGGCCATAGCCGTTTCGTCCAGCGGCTGATGCACCCACCAGACGCGGTTTTCATAAAGGGCGGGACGCGACCGGCGGTTCAGAATTTTATAAACGTAAAAACGTTTTTTGGCGTCAAAACGGGCATGAAAAGTATCGGCGGCCTGTTCCGCTTTTAAAACGGAAATCGGCTGCGGGCGCAGATGCGCGTTAAAAGCCTGACACAAACGAAACGGATCAATGATTTTTGACGTGTCAAAGTGCGCGACCTGTCCCAAAGCATGTACGCCGGCATCTGTTCGTCCCGCGCCGGTCACCAAAATGTCTTCTTTTAAAAAGCAAAAGGCGGCTTTTTGCAGCTCCTCCTGAATTGACGGCGCTTTTTCCTGCTGCTGCCAGCCGGAATAATTTGTGCCGTCGTATTCGATGGTGATCTTATAGCGCGGCATTCAGAAGCGTCCCTTTCGGCAAATCAAATCCGCGCAGAAATTCTTCCGCGGGCAGAGCCTTTTTGCCGTCGCGGCGCAGAACATTGAGTTTCAATCCGCCGGATCCGCAGGCAACCGTCAGATTTTCGCAAACCGTTCCGGGGGTAAAGGAGTCGTTTAATTCAACCGGATCCGCGTCTAATATGGAAATGCGTTCGCCGTTGTGATAAAACCACGCGCCCGGCCACGGCAGCAATCCGCGGATTTTGCAGTCTAATTCGGCCGCGGAAAGATCAAAAGAAAGCAACCCTTCTTCTTTCATCACTTTGGCTGCGTGTGTCACGCCTTCAATCGGTTGGGGAGTCGCAACAAGTTTTCCCTGTTCCAGCAATTCCAATCCCTCAAGCATCGTTTGTGCGCCCAAAATCGCCATTTTGTTAAACACGGTTTCAGACGTGTCTTTCGGTTCGATCGGAAAGCTTCTTTGCAATAACATAGCTCCGGTATCCATGCCGGCGTTCATTTGCATCAGAGTAACGCCGGTTTCCGTATCGCCGGCCATAATCGCGCGCTGAATCGGGGCTGCGCCGCGCCAGCGCGGCAGCAAAGAGCCGTGAATGTTGACGCAGCCGTATTTAAAAGCGTTCAGGCAGGCTTTCGGCAGCAATAAACCGTATGCGGCAACGACCGCAATATCGGCGTTCAAAGCGGCGAAAGCGTCTTTTTCTTCCTGCGGTTTAAATGTCGGCGGGCAGCGGACGGGAATACTGTGTTCTTCGGCGTACTGCTGGACGGGCGACGCCGTCAGCTTGTGTCCGCGACCGCTGGGGCGCGGCGGCTGAGTGTAAACACAGACAACGTCATGTTTGGAATGTAAAGCCTTTAAAGCTTCCAGCGCGAAATCGGGTGTTCCCATAAAAACGGTTTTCATTTTTATTCTTCTTCCGCCTGACTGTTTTTCCAGCGGCGTTCCTTTTCAACGCGGCGGACGATGATATCGCGTTTGACTTTGGACAAATGGTCGATAAACAGCTTGCCGTCCAGATGTTCCAATTCATGCTGAATACAGATTGACAACAGTCCGTCCGCGTTCAGCGTTTGTCTTTTGCCGTTTTCGTCCGTGTATTCGACGGTGACGGTTTCAAACCGTTCGACGGGCGCATACTGTTCGGGAACCGACAGACAGCCTTCGTCATGCATGACGGTTTTGTCGCTGTGCGCCGTAATGACGGGATTGATCATTTTATAGGGCTTTTTCGGTTCGTCGTCGCGCGTTACGTCAATAACGACCATGCGTTTTAACAAACCGACCTGCGGCGCGGCCAGCCCGACGCCCGGCGCGGCGTACATCGTTTCCAGCATATCGTCCAGCGTTTTGCGCAGATCGTCGGTCAGCGCTTCGATTTTTTCGCTTTTCTTTTTCAAAAGAGGGTGGGGGACTTCCAGAATTTTCAATAAAGCCATAGCCTTTTCCTTTGCTGTTCTTCCTTTTAAATACGGTTTTTGGCAAACAAGGTCAACACTTCGCTGAAATATTTTACTTTAGAGTATAAAAAAAGGTGTTTCTTTACTGATTTTGCGTTATAACTCACCCTCAACAGGATTTAATTTTTAACAGGATAAAAAGCTTATGATGACTACCGGTGAAATTCGGCGCACTTTTCTGGATTATTTCCGTAAAAACGATCATGAAATCGTTCCGTCCAGCTCTTTGGTGCCGCATAACGATCCGACGCTGATGTTTACCAATTCCGGCATGGTGCAGTTTAAAAATATCTTTACGGGCATGGAAAAACGCCCGTATGTCCGCGCCGCGTCGGATCAAAAATGCGTGCGCGCCGGCGGAAAGCACAACGATTTGGACAACGTCGGATATACCGTGCGCCATCATACGTTTTTCGAAATGCTCGGCAACTGGAGCTTCGGCGATTACTTTAAGGAAAAGGCGATTTATTACGCTTGGAATCTGGTGACGAAAGAATTCGGCCTGCCCAAAGAAAAGCTGATGGCGACCGTTTATCATACCGATAACGAAGCGTTTGATCTGTGGAAAAAAATTGCCGGCCTGCCCGATGAAAAAATTGTCAGAATCCCGACAAAGGATAATTTCTGGTCTATGGGCGATACGGGACCGTGCGGGCCGTGTTCCGAAATTTTTTACGATCACGGGGAACATATTCAGGGCGGACCTCCGGGATCGCCGGACGAAGACGGCGACAGGTTCGTCGAAATCTGGAATCTGGTTTTCATGCAGAACGAACAGCTGGCCGACGGGCGGCTGATTGATCTGCCTCACCCCTGCATTGATACGGGCATGGGATTGGAACGCATGGGCGCGGTGATGCTGGGAACAAACGACAACTATGAAACCGACGTGCTGAAAAGCCTGATTAATGCGGCGGCGGGTACGGCCGGAGTCGAACCGTACGGCGAATTCAAAATGTCGCTGCGCATTATCGCGGATCATCTGCGTTCATCATGTTTTTTGATTGCGGACGGCGTCTTGCCGTCCAACGAAGGGCGCGGCTATGTTCTGCGCCGCATTATGCGCCGCGCGATGCGTCACGCGCACATGATGGGGTGCAAAGAACCGTTAATGTGGCGTCTGGTGCCGGCTTTGGTGCGGCTGATGGGCGATATTTTCCCCGAACTGGTACGCGCTCAGGCGCTGATGACGGAAACGCTGCGGCTGGAAGAAACGCGCTTTAAAGAAACGCTGGGCCGCGGATTGAAGCTGCTGGATATTGAAACGGACAAGCTGGCCGACGGCGGCGTTTTATCAGGCGAAGTCGCTTTCAGATTATACGATACTTATGGTTTCCCGCTGGATTTAACGCAGGACGTTCTGCGCGGCAAACATATGACGGTCGACACGCGGGGATTTGAAGCCGCTATGGAACGTCAAAAAGCCGAAGCCCGCAAAGCCTGGGCGGGTTCCGGAGAATCCGCGACCGACGCCGTTTGGTTTGAAGTTAAGGAAAAAATCGGCGGCACGGAATTTCTGGGCTATGAAATGACGCAGGCCGAGGGACAGATTACCGCTTTGCTGGTTGACGGCAAGGAAGTCAATGAAATTGCCGAAGGACAGAAAGCCGCGGTTATTACGAACCAGACGCCGTTTTACGGCGAATCCGGCGGTCAGGTCGGCGATACGGGAACGATAGCGATCGCGGATTCCGTTTTGTTTGACGTAACGGATACGCAAAAGAAAGTCGGCGATTTGTTCGTTCATCTGGGAACGGTAAAAAAAGGCGCTTTGAAAATCGGGCAGAACGTTTTAATGACGGTCGACGCCGACCGCCGCGCGGCGACGGCGCGCCACCATTCGGTGACGCATTTGCTGCAGGCGGCTTTGCGTAAAATTTTGGGCGAACACGTCACGCAGAAAGGCTCTTCCGTTCACCCGGACGGCATGCGTTTCGACTTTTCCCAGTCGCGTCAGATTACGTTTGAGGAATTGCGCGCCGTCGAAAACGAAGTCAACCGCAATATTCTGAGGAATCTGGAAGTCACGACGCGGCTGATGTCGCCGGAAGCCGCCGTCAAGGACGGAGCGATGGCTTTGTTCGGCGAAAAATATGGCGAAGAAGTTCGCGTTGTGTCAATGGGATCGGGCGAAGACAGAGTTTCTGTCGAACTGTGCGGCGGCACGCATGTCAAACGCACGGGGGACATCGGTTCTTTCCGTATTGTTTCGGAAGGCGCTTTGGCGGCCGGCGTACGCCGTATCGAGGCGGTGACGGGCATGGCGGCTTTGGGCTATGCGCAGGGACATGACGATCTGCTGGCGCAGACGGCGGAAACCCTCAAAGCGTCCGTCGCCGATATTCCGGCGCGCGTGCAGGCGTTGATTGACGAACGTAAAAAACTGGAACGCGAACTGTCCGATATGCGCAAAAAGCTGGCGGCCGGCGGTTCGGCCGGCGCCGCGGCGGCCAAACAGATTAACGGCGTGTCTTTTATCGGGCGCGAATTAAGCGATATCCCGGCCAAAGAATTAAAAGGCATGGCGGACGAAATGAAAAAGCAGATCGGATCGGGCGTCGTGGCTTTAGTCTGCGCGGATAACGGCAAGGTATCGGTTGTCGTCGGCGTGACCAGTGATTTGACCGGAAAGATCAACGCGGTCGATCTGGTGCGCGCAGGGGCGGAGGCTGCCGGCGGCAAAGGCGGCGGCGGACGGCCCGATATGGCGCAGGCCGGCGGTTCGGACGTTTCCAAAACGGCCGATGTGCTGCGTGTCATTGAAAAAATGCTGGGTGCGTAATGATGACGCCGGAACAGGCCGGAGCGTTTTTAACCGTTGATTTAAAAAAAATCGCCGATAACTGGCGAGCGGTTCAAAAGCGTGTCGGCGATAAAACGCAGGCGGCGGCCGTATTAAAAACGGACGCTTACGGATTGGGCGCGCAAAAGATTGCTCCTGCTTTGTATCGCGCGGGCTGCCGGATTTTCTTTACCGCGTATGTGTTTGAAGCCGCCGCGTTAAGACAGGTTCTGCCCGAAGAGGCGCAGATCTTTGTGCTGCACGGCGTTTTGCCGCATACGGAATTGGATTTTTTAAGATATAATCTGATTCCGGTATTAAATACGCCGCGCCAGATCACCGCCTGGAATCATCTGGGACATAAAGAAAACAGAATCCTGCCCGCGGCGCTGCATGTCGACACGGGCATGACGCGGTTGGGGCTGGCTGAAAAAGAGGTTGACGCCGTGTGCGCCAATGTGCCGGCTTATTTGAATATTTCTTTGGTTGTCAGCCATTTGGCCTGCGCCGACAATCCCGAAAACCCTAAAAACGAAGATCAGTTAAAGCGGTTCGACGGTTTATGCGGCCGGCTGCGCGCGGCTTTGCCCAATCCGTTAAAAAAAAGCTTGTCCGCGACGGACGGCGTGAATTTAACAAATCCGGAATATTACAAAGATATTGTCCGGCCGGGAATCGCTTTATATGACGGCGCCGTTTCTCTGGAAGCCAAAATTTTGCAAATTCAGGACGCCGCGCCCGAACAAACGGTCGGTTACGGCGCAACGCATACTTTTACGGAAAACGCGCGTCTGGCGACTTTGGCAATCGGTTACGGCGACGGGTATCCCCGGGCGCTGGCAAACAAAGGCTATGTCTGGCTGGGGGGGCAAAAAGCGCCGGTCGTCGGACGGATTTCAATGGATTTGACAACCGTTGACATAACGGGAATGGACCTGCGGGAACTGCAAAGCGCGCCGACGGCGGAAATTTTCGGACCGCATTGCCCGATAAAAGAAATTGCAAAACTGGCCGGAACAATAGATTATGAATTGTTGACAAACTTAAGCAGGCGGTTTTACCGGATTTATATGGATTGAAAGGCGGTCAAATGAATATTTTTGCTCCCGTCGGCAGAGTATTTCTGAACTTTTTGCGTTCTGTCGGACGATTAACGTTGTTTACGATAAAATCTTTGTCTTATTGCGTGCGTCCGCCGTTTTATTTCAGAACGCTGTTTTCTCAAATGGTTGAAATCGGATTTTATTCTCTGCCCGTCGTCGCGCTGACGACAATGTTTTCGGGTATGGTGATCGCGCTGCAAAGCTATTCGGGGCTGTCAACGCTGTCGTCCGAAGGCGTGGTCGCTTCCGTCGTTGAACTGACGGTGACGCGCGAACTGGGGCCGGTGCTGGCCGCTTTGATGGTGGCGGGGCGCGTCGGGGCGGCTATGGCGGCGGAGTTGGGAACGATGCGCGTGACCGAACAAATTGACGCATTGACGACTTTGTCAACCAATCCGTTTAAATATCTGGTCGTGCCGCGGATTGTCGCGGGCGTCATCATGCTGCCCGTTTTGGTGCTGATCGGCGACGTGATCGGTATTTACGGCGGATATCTGATCTGCGTTTACAAACTGGATTTCAACGCGATCAACTTTTTGCGCAATACCTGGAATTTCATGCAGGCGGTCGATATTGTTTCCGGCATGACGAAAGCGGCCGTATTCGGTTTTATCGTTACTCTTATGGGGTGTTATAACGGCTTTTATTCCAAAGGCGGGGCGGAAGGCGTCGGTAAAGCGACGACGAATGCCGTCGTGGCGTCGTCTATTTTGATCTTAATCAGCAATTACATGCTGACCGAATTGTTTTTTTCGAAATAGGAGGCGGTTATGGCTGACGAAATCAAAGTAAAAATGACGGACGTCCATAAAGCTTTCGGCAAAAAAGTCGTTCTGGACGGCGTTACTTTGGAAGTTAAAAAAGGCGAATCTCTGGTCATTATCGGCGGATCGGGAACGGGCAAATCAGTAACAATCAAATGTATTCAGGGATTACTGACCCCTGACAGCGGCTCTATTTTAATTGACGGCAGGGAAATCGTCGGTCTGAACAGCCGTGAAATGGAAAAAATCAACGCGCAGACCGGCATGCTGTTTCAGGGCGCGGCACTGTTTGACAGCTTGAATATCTGGGAAAACGTGGCTTTCGGCCTGATCCAGGGCAAGAAAATGAAACGCGCGCAGGCCAAGGAAATCGCGATTAAAAAACTGGCGCAGGTCGGATTAAGCGCGGACGTTGCGGCGCTTTATCCCGACGAACTGTCGGGCGGCATGAAAAAGCGTGTCGGACTGGCGCGCGCAATCGCCGCGGATCCGGAACTGATTTTCTTTGACGAACCGACGACGGGGCTTGACCCGATCATGTCGGACGTGATTAACGATTTAATCCGTTCTTGCGTTAAGGATCTGGGCGCGACGGGGATAACGATTACGCACGATATGTCGTCGGTGCGCAAGATCGCCGATAAAGTCGCCATGCTGTATAAAGGAAAAATCATCTGGTACGGCAGTGTGGAAGAAATCGACCGGTCGGGCAATCCGTATGTCGAACAGTTTATCAACGGCCGCGCCGAAGGGCCGATTCAAATGGAAATCCACGGGTAATGGCAAAGAATACGACCAGATTTGTCTGTCAAAGCTGCGGCGCGGTTTTTCCGCGCTGGGCGGGCAAGTGCGAAGCCTGCGGCGAGTGGAATACAATCGTCGAAGAGGAAACCGCCGCGGCGGCCGCGCCGAAAGCAACGGGCGGCAAAGGCGGCCGGCAGATCGAATTCGTCAGTCTGGACGGCGTGCCGGAAACTTCGTTCAGATTGAAATCCGGAATAAAAGAGCTTGACCGTGTCTGCGGCGGCGGGCTGGTCGCGGGATCCGTGCTGTTGATCGGCGGGGATCCGGGGATCGGCAAATCAACGCTGTTATTGCAGGTAACGGCGGCTTTGTCCGCCGTCTGCAACGCCAAAGGATCGCCGGTGCGCTGCGTTTATATTTCCGGAGAAGAATCCGTTGATCAGGTGCGCCTGCGCGCCGCCCGCTTGGGATTGGCAAAAGCAAACGTCGAATTGGCGACGGCGATGAATGTCCGCGATATCATTGCGACTTTGGACGCCGGAGAAGCGCCGGACGTCGTTGTCATTGATTCGATTCAGACCATGTTTGTCGATACGATGGATTCCGCCCCCGGAACGGTCGGCCAGGTGCGCGCGTGCGGCAACGAATTGATTCGTCTGGCAAAGCGGCGGGGCTTTGCTTTGTTTTTGGTCAGCCATGTGACAAAAGAAGGAACGCTGGCCGGTCCCCGCGTTTTGGAACATATGGTTGATACGGTGCTTTACTTCGAAGGCGACAGAGGACACCATTTTCGTATTTTGCGCGGCGTTAAAAACCGTTTCGGCGCGACGGACGAAATCGGCGTTTTCGAAATGACGGAAAAAGGATTAAGCGAAGTTCCCAATCCTTCGGCTTTGTTTTTGGCCGAACGGCGCGGCAACGTTACGGGCAGCTGTGTTTATGCGGGAATTGAAGGATCGCGTCCGATGCTGGTGGAAATTCAGGCTTTGGCCGCGCCGTCGGGCGGCACGCCCCGTCGGGCGGTCGTCGGGTGGGATTCGTCGCGCTTATCAATGATTTTGGCCGTGCTGGAAGCGCGCTGCGGTCTGCCGATGTCGTCTAAGGACGTGTATCTGAACGTGGCGGGCGGGATCAGAATTACGGAACCGGCGGCCGATCTGGCGGTAGCGGCGGCATTATTCTCTTCTGTTTCGCAGATCCCCGTGCCGGCGGACGCGGTTATTTTCGGCGAAGTCGGCCTGTCCGGAGAAATCCGCGCCGTGCCGCAGCCCGATTTGCGGTTAAAGGAAGCGGCAAAGCTGGGATTCGCTCGCGCTTTAATTCCGCCTAAACGTGTTAATAAAAAATCAGTAAAAGAAGCGGATACTGTTTTGAGAATTAATGAAATCGGGCATTTGAAAACATTGCTGGAAATGTTCGGTTTGTCGGATAAGCAGGATTCATAAATGGAAAATATTTACGGCATTGATATTTTTATTGCGGTTGTTTTGATCGTTTCCGCACTGCTGTCTTTTTCCCGCGGTTTTATCAGTGAAATGCTGGGAATCGGATCGTGGGTTATCGCTTCAATCGTCGGATTCTACGCTATGCCGTATCTGGAACCGTTTGTTTTGAATTATGTTCCAAAGCCTTTGTTCGCCAATATCTTGTCTTTGATTACTGTAGCGGTTATTACGTTAATTATTTTAACGCTGATTTGTTCGAAAATAGAAAAAAAAGTCAGAAAAAGCGCGTTAAATCGTCTGGATCATTTTTTGGGATTTATCTTCGGCGCCGTACGCGGGATAGTGATTTTGGTGCTGATTTATTTTTTAATGATGACGCTGGCGCCGAAGTATCTGGAACAGTTGCAGAAAAAGAGTAAAGCGTTTCCTTATCTGGAGCGCGTGACGGAAAGCGTCAAAGGGCATTTGCCCGAATCTTTGTTTGATAACCCCGCAAAAAAAGAGCAGGAACCTGATGAAATCGAAGAATTAATCGAGAAATTAAATACATCTTCACAAAAAGAGGATCAGACAAAAAAACAAAAGAAAACGGTTCCGGAAAAGCCGGTCGATCCGGAAAAGGCCGATGATTTGTTTAACGCTTTGAATAATCCGCAGGTAAAAGAAAAACCGTCCGATCCGCCGGCGCAGGGGTATAATAAACAAGAACGCGAAGAACTGGACAAACTGTTTTTGGAAAGCATTGAAGAAGCGGAATCCGTCGTTGATTAAGATCGGATAAAAGATATGGAACAAACCGGCCAGACAGACGTTTTAATTTTAATACTTGTTTTCTTATCGGTTTTGATCGGTTTCAGCCGGGGATTTTCCGT
>JBJFAY010000213.1:0-8118 GCA_051888155.1 Alphaproteobacteria bacterium | reverse complement strand
GGCAGCCGGGCGGCATAAATATTCAGATCAGATGTTTCCTGAAATGCCGGATAGAAAAAGGGAAAACCACAAATGTGATCCCAATGAGTATGCGAAATCAACAAGGTCATACGGTTGATTTTGCGTTTGGCCAGACTGTCTCCCAGAGCGCGGATACCGGATCCGGCGTCAAAAATGACCGTTTCCCCGTCTAAATTCACTTCAACGCAGGAAGTATTACCGCCGTATACGGTATGTTCCGCAGAACAACACGGAATACTGCCGCGCACTCCCCAAAAAGTAACTTCAACGGGCATAAGCCAAAATCCTTATTTTTTTATCCGTTCCTTTTGTAGCACATTGTATTTATTTCGACCTGTGACGAAAGGCATAGATAGATTATAACCTGTCTTTAATAACACAATGATATAATAAAACGAAATGATAAAAAATATCTGAATCATCTGCCGAAACAGGTAAAAAAATATCCGGGATATCGGTTGGTACAACGGCACGTTGCTTTTTTTTTACTTTTTTGTATACTCTGTAATAAAAAGCGGGTGTTGTCTGAAAACAGACGGAAACGAGGGTGTCGTATGAAAAAAATTTGGGTAATTCTTTTTGTTTGTAATGTGTTTTTCTGGACTTTTCCGCGGCAGGCGGCCTGTCAGCAGAGCAGGGAAGTCAAGGCTTTGCCGACTTGTCTGGATTTTTCCGACGTTTATTCCAGAACTGTTCTGGGAACGGCTCCGGCCAGCGAGGAAGAAGAACAGGAAATGCAGTCTTTGGCTTCGATTATGATGGGCTATGTTTCCGCTTTGCAGGATATTTACGGCAACCGGCTGGTGGGTATGTCAATGACGGATAATGAATGGACTTTATTGCAAAAGGTCAACGAATTTTGCCGTCAGTATCCGCATCTGACGTTCCAGCGCGCCGTGCGCGCCGTTCCGGCCGTATCGCAGACTATTCAGGCTTTGCAGGATCAGGAATTTAAACGCTGTACGAACTATATCGAACAGACAAAGCCGACAATTTGTTCGTCTTTTAACGCGCAAAAATAGCTCTTTAAATTTAATCTAAACAATCTTATATCTTGAACGTTATTTTCTTCAAGAGGGTTGGTTATGGACTATATTAAAATCCGCGGGGCGCGCGAACATAATTTAAAAAATGTCGATCTGGATATTCCTAAAAACAAACTGATCGTCGTTACCGGACTGTCCGGATCGGGTAAATCGTCTTTGGCTTTTGATACGCTGTATGCCGAAGGACAGCGCCGGTATGTCGAAAGCCTGTCCGTTTATGCGCGTCAATTCGTCGATTTGATGAAAAAGCCCGATGTTGATTTGATTGAAGGATTATCGCCGGCAATTTCGATTGAACAAAAAACAACGTCGCATAACCCGCGTTCCATTGTCGGAACTGTTACGGAAATCTATGATTATATGCGTTTGCTGTGGTCGCGCGTCGGTATTCCGTATTCTCCGGCAACGGGGCTGCCGATTGAAAGCCAGACCGTTACGCAAATGGTGGATCGCGTTATGGCTTTGCCGGAAGGGACGAAACTGCTGTTGCTTTCTCCGGTCGTGCGCGGCCGGAAAGGCGAATATAAAAAAGAAATCAAAGACTTTCAGAAAAAAGGATATCAGCGTTTAAAAATAGACGGGACTGTTTACAATATTGAAGAAACGCCCGAACTGAATAAAAGCTTCAAGCATGATATCAGCGTCGTCGTTGACCGTGTGGTTGTTAAGCCCGGAATGGAAAGCCGGCTGGCCGAATCGTTTGAAACGGCTTTGGGGCTGTCCGACGGTCTGGCTGTTGCGGAAAATGCCGAAACGCATGAAGAAATGATGTTTTCGTCGCGTTACGCCTGTCCGGTTTCCGGATTCACGATTGAAGAAATCGAACCGCGTTTGTTTTCTTTTAATAATCCGCACGGTTTCTGCCCGGAATGCGAAGGATTGGGGGTAAAGCTGTATGTGGATCCCGAGCTGGTTATTCCCGATAAGACCAAACGTCTGGACGAAGGGGCGATCGCGCCGTGGTCGGGGGCGAACGGAGAAATTTACCCCTGGCATCGTGAAGCGCTGCAGGGCTTAAGCCGGCGTTTTCATTTGGACTTGTCCGCCCGCTGGTGCGATCTGCCTAAGGAAACGCAGCAGGCGATTTTGTTCGGCAATATTTCTTTTGAAGGCGTGATACCGAACTTAAACCGCCGTTTTCTGGAAACGGATTCCGAATATATGCGCGAAGAAATTCAGAAATTTCAAAATAATATTGTCTGTGAACATTGTCATGGAAAACGTTTACGTCCCGAAGCGCTGGCCGTTAAAATTGACGGGAAAGACATAGCGGACGTCACGAATATGTCGATTGCCGAAGCGCGAGAATGGTTCGGAAGCATTGCCGGAAAACTGAAGCCTCAAAATCGCGAGGTTGCCGAAAGAATTTTGCGCGAAACAAACGAACGGCTTGATTTTCTGATCAATGTCGGTCTGGGATATTTGTCGCTGGGGCGTTCGTCGGGGACTCTGTCCGGCGGGGAAAGCCAGCGTATCCGTTTGGCTTCGCAGATCGGATCCGGGCTGACGGGGGTTTTATATGTTTTGGACGAACCGTCAATCGGTCTGCATCAGCGCGACAATGACCGGCTGCTTTCAACTTTGTTTCGTCTGCGCGATCTGGGCAATACGGTGATTGTTGTCGAACATGACGAAGACGCCATGCGCGCCGCCGATATGTTGATTGACATGGGGCCGGCCGCCGGGTCTCTGGGCGGCAGTGTGATCGCCGCCGGATCGCCGCGGGAAGTCGCGGAAAATCTGAACAGTCTGACCGGCCGTTATCTGGCCGGTACAAAAAAAATCCCTGTTCCGTCCGAACGGCGGAAAGGAAACGGCAAGTCGTTGAAGGTTGTCGGAGCCAAGATTCATAACCTGCGTAATATTGACGTTAAGTTTCCTTTGGGCACATTGACTTGCGTAACCGGCGTTTCCGGCGGCGGCAAGTCGTCTTTGGTGATTGAAACGTTATATAAAGGCTTGGCAAAGGCTTTAAACGGCACGCGCGTGACCGTCGGAGCGCATGACAAAATCGAAGGGTTGGAACATATTGACAAAGTGATTGATATCGACCAGTCGCCGATCGGGCGCACGCCGCGCAGTAATCCGGCGACCTATACGGGCGTTTTTTCGCATATCCGCGATTGGTTCGCCGGACTGCCCGAAGCAAAACTGCGCGGGTACAAAGCCGGACGATTTTCTTTTAATGTTAAAGGCGGGCGCTGCGAAGCCTGTCAGGGCGACGGCGTTTTGCGTATTGAAATGCACTTTTTGCCGGACATGTACGTGCAGTGCGACGAATGCAAAGGAACACGTTATAACCGTGAAACGCTGGAAGTAAAATATAAAGGCAAATCCATTGCCGACGTTTTGGATATGACGGTTGACGAAGCCGTTATTTTCTTTGACGCCGTTCCGTCAATCAAAAACAGGCTGACGCTGTTGCAGCGTGTCGGGCTGGGATATATCAAGCTGGGGCAATCGGCGACGACATTGTCCGGCGGGGAAGCGCAGCGTATCAAATTATCCAAGGAGTTATCGAAAAAGGCCACCGGACGAACGGTTTATATTTTGGACGAGCCGACAACGGGACTGCACTTTGAAGATATCGCCAAGCTGTTGGACGTGCTGCATCAGCTGGTAGAGCAGGGCAATACCGTTATTGTGATCGAACATAATCTGGAAGTCATTAAAACGGCGGACTGGATTGTGGATCTGGGGCCCGAAGGCGGCAATGGCGGCGGTTCGATTGTTGTGGAGGGCACGCCGGAAAAAGTGGCGGCCTGCCGGGAAAGTTATACCGGGCAATATTTGAAAAAATATCTGAAATAAAAAAACTCCGCTTTAAAGCGGAGTTTTTTATGTGTTTCGGTTTAACGGCCTCTTTGCCCGGCCATTTTTACAGCGGCCGGATTCGGGCTTTGCATTTGAGTATGGACGGTTTTCTTTTCCGTTTGCAGAGTTTTTTCGGCCGCAATGTCTTTTTCGCCTTTAACGGCGGCCTGATTGATTTTTTCGACTGCGTCAACGGCTCGTAAAACGGATTTGGAAACGGCGCTTTTCCGCGGATCCAGAGGCATACAGAACTGTACCTGTTTACGTGTTTCCTTGATGTATTTATCCGCATACATTTGCGCCGCCGTATTGCCGTTCAAATCACGGACGGGAACGCTGTTTAAGGACGGATCGCGCGGAGCTCCTTTCGCCGTTGCCGCCGCGTCATACATTTCCACAACGGTTTTTGTCAGCAGATGAACCTGACGCGCCTGTTTGCTTTCTAAAAATTCCTCAAAACCGTCTACGCGGTCGGCGCCGCAGAATTTTCCGATATCCGCCGGTTTTAAAGAAACATAAGGACGGGTATCCGGTTTACGGAACAGAGTTTTTACCGCCGGTTCAATGTCGTATCCTTGTTCATAAGACGCGCTGATACGTTCGTCGTCATACCAGCCTTTGAAAGCGTCGGACAGGGATTGAGATTGATTAAAGCGGTCGACGATCGGTTTATAATGTTTTTCAAACCGTTTCATCGGCGCGTCGTGTCCCTGCGCTTCCCATTCTTTGCAGGCTTGAATTGCCTGCGTCTGCGCGTCGGCTTCGGTCGCGCGGTTAATCATCAGGCGCGATGCGTAATCCAGATTTTGTGCTTCGGCTTCATTACGCCCCTGATTGTTTTGCAGCAGATGGCGCGCTTCGTGTACCAAAGCAAATTCCATAAAATCCATGCCCAAAGACTTTGCCATGACAATTTGATTGTTTTCAGGGGAAAAATAGCCGCCCGCCGTTCCCAAAGCCGTTTCCAAAAAGAAATCAACCTTGTATTTTTTCATGTCTTCAATCGCTTTGCGGCCTGTCGGAATCGAAGCCAGAGAATCAAACAAATCTTCGGCGAATTTCTTTTCGCTTGGCGCTACGTTGACTTTAACGCCGTAAAGATCGTACTGTTTGACTTCTTCTTTTGTTGAGGCTGGTTGTTCAAAAGCTGTTTGTAAAGACATCGTTGTTATCCCGGATTATTAAACATAAGACGGATAATGCGCCTGTTTGGCTTTTTTGTCAATAATTTCGGCAATATTTTAGAAAATTAATAGCGCCGGGAAGAAAAGTAAGCCGATAAAAACGCTTTAACGGGCTTTTCTGTGGCCGCTTTTCCCGCGCGTGCTTTGCAGGCCTGTAAAACGGCTTCGGCTTTCGGGTTGGTTTCGCCTCTGGCCGAAGCATGATTAATGCTGTCAATCGCTTTTACGGCGGCAGAAAGAGCTTTTAAAATATTTCTTTTAACCGGTTCTTTCGTCGTTGACGGATCAAATTCATTGCACGCACGGTACAAAAATCTTTCGGCGGCTATCTGGGCGGCAGTATTTCCTTTTAAATCGCGGACGGGAAGCTGATCCAAAGACGGATCGTGCGGGGCTCCTTTGGCGGTTGAAACGGCGTCATAAAATTCAACAGCCGTTTTAGTCATTAAATTGACATGTCTTGCCTGCCTGCCGTCTAAAAACTTTTCAAAATTTTCGATGCGTTCCGCTCCGCAGAATTTGGCGACGTCCGCCGGTTTTAAAGAAACAAAAGGCTGTTTGTCCGCTTCATCGGTCAAATGGGATAAATACGGAACCACGTCGTAATTATGTTCGTAAGACGCGACATTCTCTTCGTCTTTGTACCACCCTTTGAAAGCGTCGGACAGGGAATGTTTTTTCTGATAAGCGTCGGCGATTGCTTTATAACACTCTTTAAACCGTTTCATCGGCGCGGTATGTCCTTGAGCCTGCCATTCCAGACAGGCCTGCAACGCCTGCGTCTGCGCGTCGGCTTCGGTCGCGCGGTTAATCATCAGGCGCGACGCATAATCCAGATTTTGTGCTTCGGCTTCATTGCGTCCCTGATTGCTTTGCAGCAGATGACGCGCCTCGTGTACCAAAGCGAACTGCATAAAATCCATGCCCATGGATTTTGCCATGACGATTTTATTGTTTTCAGAATTGAAATAACCGCCTGTCGTTCCCATTGAGGTTTCCAGCAGAAATTCCGTTTTGTATTTTTTCATGTCCTCAATGGCTTTGCGCCCTGTCGGAATGGCGGCCAGAGAATCAAACAATTCTTCGACAAACTGTTTTTCTTCGGAAGAAACACAAACGCTTACCCCGTGAAGTGTAAATTTTTCAGGGGATTTTTTAACCGAAGACTGTTTAAAAATACCGGATAAGAATGACATTGTCTATAGTTTCCGCCATATCATTGACATAGGCGACTATAGGCCTTGCATGAATTTTTGTCAACAATTTCGGAAAAAAGGGCGCTTATTCGATCAGCCGTGAGATGTCGTCTACGATTTCTTCGGGCGTGACGGGCGGAGCGTAGCGTTTGACGATTTCGCCGTCTTTATTAATCAGGAATTTTGTGAAATTCCATTTGATCGCGCCTTTGAAATCCGGACCGGATTCTTTTGTCAGGTAATTATAAAGCGGATTTTGCGTTTTGCCGCGGACGTCGATTTTGGCAAAAACGGGAAAAGTGACGCCGAAATTGACTTTGCAGAAATTTTGTATTTCTTCGTTTGTGCCTGGATCCTGCTTTAAAAACTGGTTGCAGGGAAACGCCAGAATGACAAAGCCTTTATCTTTGAATTTTTTATACAAAGCTTCCAAACCCGCGAACTGTTTCGTAAAACCGCACTTGCTGGCCGTGTTGACGATTAAAACCGTTTTCCCGCGGTAGTCTGATAAAGGCTGATATGCGCCGTCTGCTTTTAACATTGAAAAATCATAGATGTTCATATCCGAATTCTCCTGACTGCTTTTTGTGGCGTTTATCATATTTCTTTTGTCGGCGCAGATAAACATCTCTTTTTTGATAATTGTTGTAAAATCTTATAATTAAACTTAATCTGCCGGACAGCGGGAAATCTGACCGAAAGGCTTGTATAAAAATGATACCGATGCAGGAAATAAAAAACGAAGAAATTATTTTGGTAAACGTTTTGAAATGGCTGTTTCTGTCGGTCGTCGCCGGTGCGCTGACCGGCGGGCTGATCGCGGGATTTCTGATTTCGCTGCAAACCTGTATCCGGTATGTTTCCGCTCTGCCGGAGTGGCGCTATGCTCTGATCCCCGCGGGACTGCTGGCCAGTATTTACAGTATCCGGCTGATTTCTCCTTCGGCTGAAGGACATGGAACGGACAAAGTGATCTCGGCCATTCATTACCGGGCGGCGCGGATTCCTTTTCTGGTCGTTCCCGCCAAGATTTTATCAACGATATTTACGCTGGCTCCCGGCGGAGTCGTCGGCACGGAAGGTCCCAGCGTTCAAATCGGAGCGGGATTTACTTCGGCTTTGGCCGTGGGGCTGAAATTTTCCGAAAAAGAGCGAAAAAAGCTGGTGATATGCGGTATTTCCGCCGCTTTGTCCGCAGTTTTGGGCGCGCCGATCGGCGGAGCGATTTTCGGGGTGGAAGTGTTGTTTGTCGGCGATTTCTTTTATCCGGTTTTATTGCCGGCGGTGATCAGCAGCATTTCGTCGTATTTTGTCTGCGTGGCTTTGGGCGTGTCGTATGCCGTCCCCGCCGTTGCAATTCCGCCGCTTTCCCTGGCTGTTTTCAGCTGGTGTGTGCTGGCCGCCGTTTTTTTCAGTTTCGTCTGCATTTATCACGTCGAAACGGTTCGCTTTATTTACGGCTGTTTTCAAAAAATTAAAATTCCTCTGCCGCTGAAAAGCTTTATTTCTTCCGGAATTCTGCTTTGTACGGCGGCTGTCTGGGGAAACACGTTTCTGGGAATGGGAGAAGAAGGTCTGATGCTTGTTTTTTCCGGTCAGGAACAGCCGTGGTATGCTTTTTTGCTTAAATCCGTTTTGCTGGCGGTTACTTTGTCGGGCGGCGGATCCGGCGGCGTTTTGACGCCGACATTTTATATCGGAGCGGCGGCCGGCGGTCTGTTCGCGGGAATTTTCGGGTTGGACGTCGGCTTTTTCGGCGCGCTGGGATTCGTCGCCTGTGTCGCCGGAGCCGTTAATACGCCTTTGGCCGCGACATTTATGGCCGTTGAAATGTTCGGCAGTGAAATCGCTCCTTAT
>JBJFAY010000212.1:0-8154 GCA_051888155.1 Alphaproteobacteria bacterium | reverse complement strand
AAAAATATATGATCAGATCGTAATAAAAATAGAAGTTTTTTCAAAAATTAAAAAAGATAATTTACTTTATTTTTCTGTTTTTCGCTCCAAGCCCTCCCGGGTTTGAAACCCGCTTTATTTTTTTCATAAAAAAAACGCCCGAATCGGACGTTTTGTTTATGGTAGCGGAGGAGGGATTCGAACCCCCGACACGCGGATTATGATTCCGCTGCTCTAACCAACTGAGCTACTCCGCCATCAGTTGATGAGGTTTTATTACCGTGTTTTGGACGGACTGTCAATACGTTTCTTTGATCCCGGTTCTTTTTTCCCGCCGCCGGCCGCCGTAATCTGCTTTTCCAATGTCCTGACCTGCGCTTTCAGTTCTTCCAGCGCCTTCATCATCGGATCTGTTTTTTCCGCGGCATAGGCTTCAAAGCATTTTTCCGTCTTTTTACGACAGCGCACAATCTGCGCCGGCACGCCGACGGCCGTCGCCGAATCGGGTACGTCTTTTAATACGACGGCGTTTGACCCGATGCGCGCGTCGTCGCCGATCACGATCGGGCCCAGCAGCTTTGCGCCTGCGCCGACAATAACACGGTTGCCCAATGTCGGGTGGCGCTTGCCCTGGCTGGCGGACGTTCCGCCCAGCGTAACGCCGTGATACAGCGTGACGTCGTCGCCGATTTCCGCCGTTTCGCCGATTACAACGCCGGTCGCGTGATCAATAAACAGATTTTTGCCGATTCGGGCGGCCGGGTGAATATCGACTCCGGTTAAAAAACGTCCGAAAGCTGAAATCAGCCGGGCTGTCGTAAAAAAATTTTTTTTCCATAAATAATGAGCCAGACGATACAGCATTATCGCGTGAAGTCCCGGATAACAAAGAAATACTTCGATTTTTGACCGCGCAGCCGGATCGCGCTGCAAAACCGAATCAGAATATTCGGACGCTTTTGAAAATATTTCTTTTGTCAGACGCTTGAACATTGTACCTTCATTTCGCTAATATGAACTTTTCTACAGCTTATAACCCACCCTTTGCAAGGTTTCAATATGCCAGAAATTATTTTTAACGGTCCCGAAGGACGATTGGAAGGCCGCTATCAGCCGGGAAACAGCGAAGAAGCTCCGCTGGCTCTTATTCTTCACCCTCACCCGCAGATGCCGAACGGCACCATGAACAATCGAGTGACATATACGTTGTTTCAGACGTTTAACGCTTTGGGATTTGCCGTGCTACGCTTTAATTTCCGCGGGGTAGGACGTTCGCAGGGCGTTTATGACGAAGGTCAGGGCGAATTGGGCGACGCCGCGGCGGCGCTGGATTGGTTGCAAATGATGAACCGCAACGCTAAAACGTGCTGGATCGCGGGATATTCTTTCGGCGCGTGGATCGGTATGCAGCTGTTAATGCGCCGGCCGGAAATTTCGGGATTTATTTCCGTGGCTCCTCCCGCCAATTCAAAGGATTTTTCGTTTTTGGCTCCTTGTCCGGCTTCCGGATTGATTGTTCACGGCGGGGAAGACGAGTTGATTCCCGAAGCTTCCGTCGCCGCTTTGGCTGATAAGCTGTCGGGACAGCGCAATATTCATGTTCGTTATGCGATGTTTCCTCATGCCGGTCATGATTTTGAAAATCATTTAAAGGATATCAGTCTGACCGTGCGCGATTATGTGACGGATATTATGACCAGAAAGCATAAAAAATCGGTCAGGGGAAAGGGCGGCAAGAAAATTCGGCCGAAAGAAAAAGAAGCTTAAAAAAAAGAGCCTGAACATTTTTTGTTCAGGCTTTTTTAAAGGGACTATCTGCGCCGCGGCACGTCTCCGGGACGCCGATTCTTTTTGGGATCTTTGAACTTAAACAGGGTTTCGTCCAATTTGACGTTTGTTTCCATGTTATCCAACGTAACCAGCGTTGTAATCTGCTGAGCGTCCGTAACGCGCCATTGTTTCAGGGTTAACGGTTTGTCTTTAAAAATCAAAGTGATATTTCCTGCCGACGGTTGGCTTTTTTTAGTAACGGATACGGAAATTAAGCCCGGTTCGGTCGAAAAGTCCGTAATTGTTAATCCTTCTTTTTCAAAAGAAAAGTTTTCTTTTAAAATCATGGACGCCGGATTGTCGTCCAAATCCAGATAAGTCACCTGTTCCAGTTTTTTGTCATGAAAGATCAGGTAATATCCGTCGGCGACGACTTCGACCGGGTGGGGCGGATCATATTCCAGCCGCATTTTGTTCGGTTTTAAAACATAAAAATTGCCCTGTGCCGCCGCGCCGTTGTCGCTGGTTTGATAAAATTTGCTTTTTATCGTTTGAATTCCGTTAAAATAGTCTTCTATTTTTTTGATTAATTCCTGCCGGCGCTGTGTAAACGACTGTGCCGGGACTGTTTGGGCGCCGGCTGAGGACGTTATGAAGAACAGACAAAAAAGAAGGATTTTGAACATCATCTTTTCCTATTTGTTTTTTTTATTCAGCCACCTTAACAGGTTTATCGGTTGTCGGGTACTAAAATTTCACGTTTGCCCGCATGACTGGGGGCGGAAATGACTCCCTGCGCTTCCATCTGATCGATCAGATCTGCGGCCCGGTTATATCCGATACGCAACTGACGCTGGATATAACTGGTCGATACTTTTCTGTCGCGCAAAACGATAGCGACGGCTTGATCGTAAAGGCTGACGTCTTCTCCGCTTTCTGTGCCGACAGAAGCTTCTCCGGCGGCTTCCGGCGGTTCTTCGGTAACGGATTGTTCGTATTCGGGAACGCCCTGCAGGCGCAGATGCGCGGTGACGGCTTCGACTTCCGCATCGCTGACAAACGGGCCGTGCAGACGGACCGGACGTTGCCCCTGCGCCAGATAGAGCATATCGCCGCGGCCTAACAGCTGTTCGGCGCCCTGTTCGCCCAAGATCGTACGGCTGTCGATTTTGGTTGTTAAACGGAAGCTGATGCGTTCGGGGAAGTTGGCTTTGATCGTTCCCGTAATGACGTCGACGGAAGGACGCTGAGTCGCCAAAATCAGATGAATTCCCGCCGCGCGGGCTTTTTGAGCAATGCGCTGAACGGCGATTTCGATTTCTTTGCCGGCCGTAACCATTAAGTCCGCCATTTCATCAACAATCACAACGATATAAGGGAATGGCTTCAAGTTCAGCGGCTGTTCTTCGTAAATCGGTTCGCCGTTGTCATAGCCGGTTAAGACGGTGCGCGTCATCGGTTCTTTGGCGTCAATCATTTCTTTGATCTTGGCGTTGTAGCCGTCAATGTTACGTACGCCCAGCTCGCTCATCTGGCGGTAACGGTCGTCCATTTCCCGCACCGCCCAGTTCAAAGCCAGCACGGCTTTTTTCGGATCGGTGACGACGGGAGTCAGCAGATGCGGAATACCGTTGTAAACGGATAATTCCAGCATTTTCGGGTCAACCATGATCAAGCGCACCTGTTCGGGCGTCAGCCGGTAGATTAAAGAAAGAATCATTGTGTTGATCGCGACGGATTTGCCTGATCCCGTTGTTCCGGCAACCAGCAGGTGAGGCATTTTCGCCAGATCGGCAAACGTCGGCTTCCCGCCGATATCTTTGCCCAAGGCAAGCAAAAGAGGCTTTGTCGCGTTTTTAAATTCGTCGCAGGCAAACATTTCTTTTAAATAAACGTCGGCGCGTTTTTCGTTAGGCATTTCTATGCCGATCACGCTTTGTCCCGGAACGACGGCGATACGGACGGACAGAGCGCTCATTGACCGGGCGATATCGTCCGCCAGATTAATGACGCGCGTCGTTTTAATGCCGGGCGCCGGTTCCAGTTCGAACAAAGTGACGACGGGGCCGGGGCGGACATTGACGATTTCGCCTTTGACGCCGTATTCTTCCAAAACGCCTTCCAGCTGACGGGCGCGTTTTTCCAGATAATCGCGGGAAACGGCGGCGTCTTTGTCAATTTTCGGCTTTGCCAGAAAATCAAGTTTGGGCAAGTGGAACTGCCGGGCGTATTCGCGCTGTTCCCGGATTGATTTTAACGGAGAAGGTTTGGCCGGCTGCTTAACCGTATGCTGAACCTGCGGCTGTTCTTTTTCTTCCAGATTCAGCTCGCCCTGTTCGGCAAACAGACTCTGCGGCAGTTCTTCGGGCAGTTTTTGTTCGACTGCGGATTTGTCCGCGGCGTTTCCGCGCCGTATTTTACGCCAGACAAACAAGCTTGCGGTTTTTATCAGCCGCCCCAGTCCGGCCGTCCAGCGTTTGACCAGATAAAAAGGAATGCCCAGAGTCGAAGCCAGACCGAACACCGCGGCGACAAAGACGACCGGCAGCATCAGATATTCCAGATAAGGCATATACGCCGCGTTTAATCCGTGGATCAGCGGGTGATAGAAAGCCGGCATGACCGCGCCGGAAAAACCGGCCAGAACGGGCGAAAACGAAACGGCGGGCAGAGCGGAAAACAAAACCAGCAAAAGGAATAAGGTCGGAATAAAGCATAAAACGCGCAGGATTTGAAATTTGTGCCATTTCAGCCGCGCGATTAAAAGCCCCCAGGCTGTTAAAGCCAGAGGAAACAAAACGGCGCCCAACCCGAAATACTGCCACAGCAGATCCGCGCAGGCGGCGCCGAAGCCGCCCAGAGCGTTTTGCGGCAGATTGCCCGACGCCGTGTTCAGCGACGGATCCGCCGAATCGTACGTTGCCAGCGCCGCGGCCAAAGCAATTCCGCCGGCAATTAATGCCGCTCCGCAGCATCGTATTGTCAGTTTATGGAAAAAGACCTTTAAGGTATCGGGTAAAAACGTATGTTTTTCAGAGCTAGTCATCATCGTCCGCAGATTAAGAAAAAGAATCTGCTTCTTTTATGACATTAAAAAGTAAAATCTCCGTTTAATTTATCCGTCCGTCCGAATTCATATCCAGCAGCAGCAGGAGCGTATCATAAAATTTTTGCAGTCGGGCGCATTCAAGCAGCGCTTGTTTTTCCGCCGGCGTAAAGGGCAGAACAGAGGCCAGAGTCATCAAAATCTGTTCGTCCGGCATTTGCTTTAACATATCCGACGTCAGATCAATTTTGTTGGAATAGGCATAGAAATCAAGCTTTGCGAAAAGTTCTTTTTTATTAAATTTAAATTCGCCCGGATTAAAATCCGCGGCGAAAGGAGCAAAATCCACGAAAGCGTCGCGGTAAATGCCGTTATGATCAACTTCTTTGACAACATTAAACCGCGCGACGCCCGTCAACGTAATCAGCAACGTGTCGTTTGATTCCGTAAAGCTGGAAATTCTTCCCGCGCAGCCGGTTTTATACAAAGGCGGAACTTTCATCGGCATATCCTGCTGCGTCGGCTGAACCATGCCGATCAGGCGCGAAGAGGCCAGCGCATTAAAGACCAGACGGATATAGCGCATTTCATAGATACGCAGATTCAACTTTGTTTCCGGGAACAAAAACGCGCCGGAAAACGGCAGAACCGGCAGATTGGCGGGCAGTTCCACCATTGTAACGTCAAAGATGCTGTTGCTCATTTTCTCCGCTCCTATGAAAACAGGAAAGAAGACAGTTTACGCCGTCCGGCCACGGTTACAGGATTAGTCTGCCCCAATGCCGCAAAGATTTGAAACAGCTGCTGGCGGGCGGCGTCGTTGTTCCATTCGCGTTCTGTTTTAATGATTTCGATTAACTGATCAATCGCCTGTTCAGCCTGTCCGGCGGCGAATAAAGCGCGGGAATAATCATATTTGGCCTGCAGATCGTCGGGATTTTGCGCTTTTTGTTTTAAATCATCGGGATCCGGCGCGTTTTTGGCTTCCAAAGCCAGTTTCAGCGCCGTTCTTGCCGCATCCAGCTCAGGGCTTTTGACCGAAGCGTCCAGCCCGTCGGCCAGATCCTGCGCCGCGTCCAGCTGTTTAAGCTGAATAAAGCAACGGATCATACCGGCAAAGGCGGCGGGATTTGTTTCGTCTTTTTCCAAAACGGCGGCGTAGGCTTCCAAAGCTTCCTGCGCTTGTCCGTCGTTCAGTTTTTCGGCGGCGTTTTTCAGCATTTCGTCCAGGGATAAAGCCGCTTTTCCGATCAGCGCCTGCATGACTGTTTTTAATTGAGTTTCGGGAATAGCGCCCGCAAAACCGTCGACCAGTCCGCCTTTGGCAAAGATCATAGTGGTCGGAACGCTTTGGATTCCCAGCTGCATGGCCAGCTGTTGAACTTGCGCGACGTCGAATTTAACCAGAGCGGCTTTGCCGTCTGCCAGCCGGACATATTTTTCCAATAACTGCCCGAACTGTTCGCAGGCCGGGTTTTGCGGTGATAAGAAGTAAGCCAGAACGACGCGGTTTTTGGAATCGTCAACGACATCGGCTTTGAACGATTGCATGGAACCTGTTTTGACGACATTGTCCTGAGAGGCGGCGACATTGTTTAAATCTTCAAAAATCAAAGCCATGATTACCCCGTAAGAATAGAAATGATAAGCGTGAAAAATTTCAGCGGTCATTATCATATATGAAAAATCAGCCGATTAAAACGGGAAATAAGCATATTAGCCGGATATAACCGTTTGAAACGGCCGGTTTAAAAAAAAAGTTATTAAAAATGAAAATTTTTGTTGCAAAAGCTGAATCAGCCGTTATAATCCGGCAATGTAAAAACGGAGTGCGGGTGTAGCTCAGGGGTAGAGCGCAACCTTGCCAAGGTTGATGTCGAGGGTTCAAATCCCTTCGCCCGCTCCAATAAAAAAGACCGCTGTCAAGCGGTCTTTTTTATTGGATATAGGCAGGGGACTTGAACCCGTTTGCATAAATTCTTAATTTCACTCGTCCTGTCGACCTCGTTTAATAACGAATTTATGACCTTGCAGACAAAAACAAAGGCTTCATTTCTTAAACAAAGAACGATCTGCTCTTTATCCGTTTTAATTTTTTCGGGCTAAAGAACGTTTTTTTGCAACCTGTAATAGCTTTTTTCAGATAACGGCAGACGATTAATACTGTATTGACAACATATTTTTAATAAGATATATTCCTTACTAGGATTTAATCTTATTAAATATGTCGAAAAATGATTCAACGTAATACGCTTCAATGTTCTTTGGTTTTAAAAACGGTTCAAGAATTAAAATCTCATGTCACGGCTGATGAGGTTTACGAAGCTGTTATTCGGGAATATCCGGCAGTCAGCAGGGCGACGGTATACCGTAACCTGAATAAGCTGGCAGAAATGGGGCAGATCCGTAAGGTGTCTGTTCCGGACAGTGCGGACAGGTTCGATTATCTGTGCCACGATCATTACCATATCAGATGTATTAAATGCGGGCGTTTGTTTGATGTGGACATGGATTATATCACGGACTTGGAAAAACGAATCAAGAATACGCACGGGTTTGATTTTTCAGGCCATAATATTATTTTCGACGGGATTTGTCCGGAATGTAAAAAAATAAAAGGAGAATAGTTATGAGAAGTATTACGACATTGCATCTGCAATATGCGCACCGGTTTTATGGATTTAAAGGCGAAGCGCAGTATCTGCACGGGCATACGGGCGTTTTAACAATTGAAGTTGAAGATTCTGTGGAAAAAGGCGTAAATATGGTTTTTCCGTGCAATGAAATCAATAAAACGGCTTGGGAAGTATTGAAAAATTTTGACCACGCTTTGATCTTGCGTGAAGATGATCCGCTTCTGCCGGCTGTACTTGATGTTTACGAAGCGCAGGGAATTCGTAACGGCGCGCCGACAAACACAATGAAAGGCGCCGCTTTTAAAACGGAATTGGCAACGGCGTATCCCGAATGTCGTTTGGTCGTTACAAAGGAAACAATGACCGTTGAAGGAATGATCAAAATTGTCTATGAATTGTTAAAAGACAAATTGAACATTGCCAAGCTGACGTTTACCAGCGGTGTAAATGCCGCGTCTGCAGATTTTAAACCCGAAAAGACGATTGACCGCTGCCCGTTATGCGGTATTGCTCTGGATCAGGACGGCGTTTGCCCGAAGTGCGGTTATAAGAAACACTAAAATAAAACAAAACGCCTTTGTTTCAATATGAAATAAAGGCATTTTTGCTTAAACGAAAAAGCCGGGCATAAAACCCGGCTTTTGAATTGGTCTCTGCGACGGTCTCGATTCCGCATCTACTCAGTGACAGTGAGTTGCTTTCCCTTAAGCTACACAGAGATAA
>JBJFAY010000211.1:0-8163 GCA_051888155.1 Alphaproteobacteria bacterium | reverse complement strand
GTTTCTTTTGTCTAGTTATCCTCTTTTTGGCAAACTTTACAAGAAAAAAGTACACCGGATATGTGAATTGTAAGCATTTTGTAATATGAATCCACAACTAAGGGATAAAGTGACGCGGCTTTTTTTTCATGATAGTCTGATCTTACCTTGAAAGAAGAGGTCTGTGATTTTTACGAAAGAGATGAAGATGAGTGTTGGTACAGTAAAATGGTTTAATAATACAAAAGGATTCGGCTTTATTTGTCCTTCCGACGGATCAAAAGACGTGTTCGTCCATATTTCCGCCGTGCAAAAGGCGGGTATCCGCGGATTACAAGACGGACAACGCATAGAATATGACTTGCTGCCCGGCAAAGACGGCAGAAGCTCGGCCGAAAATTTGAAAATTGTCGGCTGATTTCCGCGCGGCTTTTCAAACGGCGGGTTTCCCGATTTAAGGTCGGGGAATCCGTTGTTTTTTATATCCGGAAAAATGTGATGCGGAGTTTGTCTTTTTTGCGTATAATTACCGGATTGTTTTCCTGCAGGAGTTGAAAATGCCTTCTTTTGATATCGTTTCTAAAACGGATATGACCGAGATAACAAACGCCGTCGCCGGCGTGTCGCGCGAAATTTCTCAGCGCTTTGATTTCAAAGGATCAAACAGCGCCGTGGAATTAAAGGACGCGGAAATCATCATTCTGGCCGACGACGCGCTGAAATTAAAACAAGTGCACGAACTGGTTTTGACTTATGCCGCCCGGCGCAAAATCGACCCTTCCGCCCTTGATTTCGGCAAAGAGGAAAAAGCGTCCGGCGCCATGATCCGGCAGACTGTCCGCGTTAAACAGGGGATAGATCAGGAAACGGCGAAAAAAATCGCCAAAGCCATTAAAGATTCCAAAAAGAAAGTGCAGGTCGCCATTCAGGGCGACGAACTGCGCGTTTCAGGGAAAAAACGCGACGATCTGCAAGACGCGATCGCTTTTGTAAAAACGCTGGGAATTAATCAGCCGTTGCAGTTCGTTAATTTCCGCGATTGAATGTTAAGGAGCATTACATGAAAAAAATATCTCTTCCCAACACGTCCGAATGGATTAATCGTTTTTTTGATTTTTTAAGCCGCAAAGCCAGTGGAAAAGTACTGTCCGCCAGTGATTTTTTTGCGCGGATCGGTCTGGCGGGACTGTTTGTCATCGCCGCGTTAAGCATTGTTTTTTCCGTTGTTTTGACGGTTCGTTATGATATGCCGGTCGTTTCAAGCGTTATTTTTATGCTGACGTCCGTCGTGGGGTGCGTATTTTTGCATTATGTGGCTTTTACGATGCTGCCGGCTTTGAATACGCTGATAAAAAATGCGCCGACGAAGATGTCTTCGGCCTGCGTGTTGAAAGTCATGGCTTTGTTCGTCGGTATTGTCGGTATTCTGGCTTTGCTGTACGGCATTTATTCTTCCGTGGTGACATTCAGAGCCGAAATCATGGGCATGATGGTCGTTGAATCGAACAATGTTTTCTTCGCCAGCCTGTTTTTGTTTATTTTCTGCGAATTTTGGCTGTTTTTACTGCTGCAGCCGTCCGAATTGAACGTTGAAATCGTCGAGCGGACTTCGGTCGGCGAAGAATTTATCGGCCTGACTTCCTTTTTTGCCAAAGGGTGCCTGAAATTAACGCCGGTTGTTTTCGGGACGGCGATTGCTTTCGGCGTTTTGCAGCTGGCGGTGATGCTGTTTGATTCCGACGCCTTGTTGGAACAGATGCAGGTGTTGATGTATCTGTGTTTTTCGGCTTTTTTGCCGCTGCTGGTTTATGTCGCGTTTTTGTCGTATTACTTTACGCTGGATATTTTGACGGCGATTTTAAAACTGCCGGCAAAACTGGATAAGATCGCGGATAAATAAACTTTTGATATTTTTAAAGACAGCCTCCGAAAAGAGGCTGTCATAATTTTCGATATAAAAGATCCCCGTTTTGACGGGGATCTTTTTTTTACTGCAAACGTGTCATTTTTAAGAATTTTTCTTCTCTGTCGCGCCGGATCTTGTCGCGGTCCATTTTCAACAGTTCTTTTAAATGTTTGGCAATGACGTCTCCGACGGCGGCGACGGCGGCTTCTTTTGCGCGGTGAGCGCCCCCCGTCGGTTCGGGAATGATTTCGTCAATAACGCTCAGTTCTTTTAAATCGTCGGCAGTCAGGTGCAACGCTTCCGCCGCTTTTTGCGCCTGCGTTCCGTCGCGCCACAAAATCGACGCGCAGCCTTCCGGCGAAATAACGGAATAAATGGAATTGGACAACATCAGTAAACGGTTGGCTGTTGCCAGAGCGATCGCGCCGCCGGAACCGCCTTCGCCGATGACGCAGCAGATCAGCGGCACGCGGACGGCAAAACTTTGGTCGATGCATGAAGCGATCGCTTCGGCCTGTCCGCGTTCTTCGCCTTCCAGTCCCGGAAAAGCGCCGGCCGTATCGACGAACGTGATAATCGGCAGGCCGAATCTGTCCGCCATTTTCATTAAACGAATGACTTTGCGGTATCCTTCGGGCTTAGCCATGCCGAAACTGTGTTTTAAACGTGTTTCGATATCGTGGCCTTTTTCCTGTCCGATGACCATGACGGAATGTCCCTGAAAACGTCCCAGTCCGCCGACAATCGCGGCGTCTTCGGCAAACAGGCGGTCGCCGGCCAAAGCGGTGAAATCCGTAATCAGGCCGTTGATGTAATCCAGACAGTGCGGCCGGTTGGGGTGACGGGCGACCTGCGTTTTCTGCCACGGGGTAAGCTTGGCATACAGCTGATTGACCTGTTTCTCGACTTTTTTCTGCAGACGGCTGATTTCTTCGGCGATGCTGACGCCGTCGTCCGCGCTGCTTAAATGCCGCAGGCCTTCGATTTTGCTTTCCAGTTCGGCGATGGGTTTTTCAAATTCCAGATACTGTTCCTGTTCCATGGTGCCTCTGTTTGTTTTAAAATTTCAAGCTAATCTTCTTATTATCACTTTTGCCGGCATAAGAGAATAAAAATATTCCGCCGGTATTTAGAGAAAATTTATAAACTCGTTTTATAATTTTTTTAATTTGTTTGTTCGCTTTTCTGCTGAAAGGGATAAAAACGTGGTCGGTTTGATCGTTTTATTCAGTTTTTCCGTTGCGGCTTCTTTGCTGTGGCTGGGCGGCGTTTTGTTTTATATTTACGCAAAAATCGGCTTTCCGCAGCTATTCGGTCTGCCGATGCCGGACGTCGTCATGATCGCGGCGACGGCTTTCCTGCCGGTGATTTTTTTATGGCTGGTCGTCGGGCTGCTTTATAACGCCATGACGCTGCGCAAACAGGGGCATACGATTAACCTGTTGCTGGCGCAGACCCGCCGGTCGGCCGATCACGCCGAAGCGATGGTCCGCACGATGATGGAAACGCAGGTGCAGACGCGCAGCGCTTTGGTGCTGCATAATGCCGATTTGTTTATTAATGAATTAAACGATTTGCTGTCGGATATCGTCGTGCGCCTGGGATTAATTCAGCCGGCGCATACGGAACTGGTCTGGCAGCGTGTCGGCGACGGCAACCGGTGGGCGTTTTGCAAAGTGCTGCTGCAAAACGCGGATAATTCCCCGAAATTTAAAGACGACCTGCAAAATCAGTTGAAACGCGACGATATTCTGTCCAATGCGGTGCGGACGTTTTGTTACCGTTTCGAACAGATGTTCACGATGCTGGAACGCCACGATATCGAACATTATCTGACCAAGATTTTTGAAGAAGGGTCTTTGGGCCGGGTTTATCTGCGCTTTGTCGAAGCCTGCCGGGAAATAGACAGCCGGCAAGCGGCTTTCGCGCAGCCTGCGGAACCGGCCGAACCGGAAACTCTGCCCGAACCGGCGGCAGACGGAACATACGCGCCGCCGTATGTTTATGAAGTGCCGCAATTTGATCCCGAAGTTTCCGATCCTGCCGCGCCGGTGCCGGAGTATCCGGAGCAGCCGCCCGAAGCGGCGGTTCTGCCGGAAACGGCGAATCGTCCGGAACGCCGCGAAGGCTTTGAATCGTCTTCTCCGTTCGGATTTTTGCGTCCGACGCGCTGATTTTTGCTTTCTTTTTGCCCGAAAAAAAGTATAAATAAAGCGTCCTGAAATAAAGGGAGGCGGCGATGATTGATTTTGATTTTTCGATTCCGACAAAGGTTTTGTTCGGCGTTGGCAAGCTTGATGAGCTGAAACGCGAAAAACTGCCCGGAAAACTGGCTTTGGTGGTTGTTTCCGCGGGGGATACCATGAAAGAAAAGGGCTATTTGGACCGGGTGCTGCAAGCTTTGAAACATCAGGGCGTCGAATATATGATTTTTGACAAGATCCGCCCGAATCCGTCCAAAGCGCATGTCATGGAAGCCGCGCAGTTTGCCCGCGATAATTTTTGCGAATTTGTCATCGGCGTCGGCGGCGCCAGCACGATCGACGCGGCCAAAGCGATTGCTTTAATGGCGCGTAACCCCGGCGATTTATGGGATTATATCGTTACCGGATCCGGAAAGGGAAAGCCTGTGAAAAATGCCGCTCTGCCGATTGTCGCCGTTATGACGACGGCCGGCACGGGGACGGAGGCTGATCCGTGGCTGGTGATTACCGACCGGGATTTACAGGAAAAAATAGGCTTTGGCGTTCCGTCGACTTTCCCCTGCCTGTCGATCGTTGATCCGGAATTAATGCTCAGCGTGCCGCCGTTTTTGACGGCTATTCAGGGGTTTGACGCTTTTTTCCATGCGGCGGAGGGCTTTATTGCCGAAATCGCCACGCCGATCAGCGAAGCGTTTTCTTTGCAGGTGATCCGGTTGATCTTTAAAAATCTGCCGAAAGCCGTCCGCGACGGTTCGGATATCGAAGCGCGTACGAATATTGCTTTAGCCGGGCTTTTGTCCGGTATGGTGCAGTCAACGTCCAGCTGCACGTCGGAACACTCCATGGAACACGCGATGACGGCTTTTCACCCCGAACTGCCGCACGGCGCGGGACTTTTGATGATTTCGGAAGCGTATTTTTCATTTTTTGCCAAATATGTTCCCGACCGCTTTATCAAAATGGCGCACATGATGGGCGAAGTGACCGACGGCCTGCCCGAAGAAGAAAAACCGTATACTTTTGTGCATGCTTTGCAAAAACTGAAAAAAGAATGCGGCGTTGATCATTTGAAAATGTCGGATTACGGTATTCGGGCCGATGAAATGGAAAAATTGGCCAGAAACGCCCATAAAACAATGAGCAATCTGTTCGCTATGGATCGCTATACATTGTCATTGAAGGAAAATATTGAAATTTTCAAGGCGGCATATCGTTAAAAACTATTGACATTTTTCCACCTTTTAGACAAAAATTGAAAAGATTTTGAAGAAAAGGAGAACGTCATGGCCGAACAACTGCCGAAATGGGATCTCAGCGACCTTTATCCTTCGATGGATTCGCCCGAATTGAAAAAAGACATGGCGGCCGTTTCCGCGGGGGCGCTGCGTTTCGAAACGCATTATAAAGGAAAACTGGCTGCCTCGACGCCCGATGAGTTTGGCAAATCCATTGAGGAATACGAAAAATTAAACGAAACGCTGGGACGGCTGGACGCATATTCTTATATGATGCATTCGACAAACATGAATGATGCGGAAATATCGACATTCTATCAAAACGTGCAGGAAAAATCAAACGACGTGTCCGGCAAAATGCTGTTCTTTGAACTGGAGCTGAATTCTCTGACGGACGATCAGCTGGCGGAAAAGATGACTTCGCCCGCCGCGCAGAAATACGAACCGTGGATTAAAAACGTCCGCGCCGCGCGGGATCACATGCTGCCGGAAAATATGGAAAAACTGCTGCACGATAAATCCATGAGCGCGGCAACGGCCTGGAACCGCCTGTTTGACGAAACAATGGCGTCTTTGCGCTTTAACGTCGGCGGCAAAGAACTGACCGAACCCGAAGCCATGGCCAAAATGTCCGATCCCGATATGGCGACGCGCCACGAAGCCTGCGCCGAAATCAACCGTGTGATGAAAGAAAACATGGCGACGTTTTCTCTGATTACCAACACGCTGGCCAAAGATAAACAGATCGAAGACGAATGGCGCGGCTATAAACGTCCGATTTCCGCCCGTAATATTGAAAATCAGGTGGAAGACGAAGTCGTTGACGCTTTGGTTGATTCGGTTGTGGACAGCCACGCGGATATTTCCCACCGGTACTATAAAATGAAAGCCGACTGGCTGGGCGTTGACAAGCTGGATTATTCCGACCGTAACGCGCCGATTCCCGATCTGCCGGAAAAGAAATATTCCTGGGACGAAGCCAAAAAGATTGTTTTGTCGGCTTATAATGAGTTTTCGCCGGAAATGGCGGCCGTCGGCAAAAAGTTTTTTGATAACAACTGGATTGACGTCGCCCCGAAGGAAGGCAAAGAAGGCGGCGCATACGCGCACCCGTCCGTCCCGTCGGCACACCCGTATTTAATGTTGAATTTCATGGGGACGACGAACGACGTTATGACGTTGGCGCACGAATTGGGGCACGGCGTGCATCAGTATCTGGCGCGCGGACAGGGTATGTTAAAATCCAATACGCCGATCACGCTGGCGGAAACGGCGTCGATTTTCGGTGAAATGATGACGTTCAAGTATATGTTGAAACATGAACAGGATCCCAAGCAGCGTTTTGCGATGCTGGCGGAAAAAACGGGATCTATGATTAATTCTTCGGTACGTCAGATCGCATTCCACCGTTTTGAAACGGAAGTGCATACCGCGCGTCGGGCGGAAGGCGAATTATCGCCGGAGCGTTTGAACGGCATTTGGACGAAGACGCAAAACGAAGCGTTAGGGCCTTCGGTGACAAACGATGACAAATCGAACGCGATGTGGTCTACGATTCCGCATTTGATTCATACACCGTTTTATGTCTACGGGTATGCTTTCGGCGACTGCCTGGTCAATTCTCTGTATAAAGTGTATGAAGAAGGAAAAGTGGAAAATTTCCCGAAAAAATACATGGAAATGTTGGCCAAGGGCGGGTCGGAACGCCATCAGCAGATGTTAAAACCGTTTGGTTTGGACGCATCAAAACCTGATTTTTGGAAAAAAGGGTTGAGCGTGGTTAAAGGATTTGTCGATGAATTGGAAGTCCTGACCGATCAGCTGGGTATGAATAAAAACAAACAGGCCGGAAAGACAGGCGAAACCGTTTTAAAATCGGCGTCAATGGCTGTTCTTGGGGCAAAAACCGACCGGAGACGTTAAAGGGGCATTATTTAAAAAACCTTTTTCGAAAGTTTTTTTGTACTCTGAAAAAACCGGGTAGCTTTTCTTGGAAAAATCAGTATTCTGTATACTTCAACTTGTTTTGATCGCATAAATTTTTTAAAAAGAAAATTAATGCTTTGACTTTTGATGTATTTTCAACGGCCGGGTTCGCGATGATCAGGAAATCGTGTTCTATTTTGAAATCCAGATAGTCTAATCGGATTAAGTTTGGAGATGTCCACGCTGTCCAGTCGTGCAATAAAGCAATGCCTTCTCCGGATTGGATCAAGTTGAAAATGATCATTTCGGAATCCGAAGTCGTATTTAAATGTTTCGCTTTTTTCAGTATGAAATAGCAGGGCGGTTTGTTTAGATAGGGTAAAGGCATGCATAAATCATAATTTTTCAACATATCGTTAAGGTCTTTTGGTTCCCCGTGTTTTTGAACATATTCTTGAGTCGTGAAAAAATGCAGATCGGATTTTATTCGTAACAGTATTTTTCCTTTCGGCATAGGCGTATAGTTTTCCGTTATGATGGCAATATCAGTTTTTGAAGCGTTTATTCGTTTGTCTGTCATAATGTCCAGCCGGATTTTGGGATACTGGGCATAGAAAAAAGATAATTGTTTCAATAGATAATTTCCGATGAATCCTGTTCCGACGAAAACGGTGATATATCCCATCATTTCTTCTTTATCTGAAAAAGAGTTTTTTATATTATCTAAAATTTTCAGAATATTATTGATATCTTCATAAAGCAGGCGCGAGGCGCTGGTCGGTTCAATTCCCTTTGGAGAACGATGCAGTAAAACGGTATGCATTTCCTCTTCTAATTCGCTGATAGCTTTTGACAAATTAGAATGACGTAAACCATTTTTTTCCGCAGCGGTTTGTATCTGCCCGCTGTCAAT
>JBJFAY010000210.1:0-8209 GCA_051888155.1 Alphaproteobacteria bacterium | reverse complement strand
TGGGAATGAATATTTCCTATGCCGAACAGCCCGTCCCCAACGGTTTGGCTCAGGCTTTTGTTATCGGAGCCGATTTTATCGGCGCGGATACGGCGGCGCTGGTGCTGGGGGATAATATCTTTCACGGTCACGCTTTGACGCGGCAGCTGGAAAATGCCGCGAAAATTACGGACGGAGCCGTTGTCTTCGGCTGCTATGTCCAGGATCCCGAACGTTACGGCGTTGTTGAATTTGATAAGGACTTTAATGCCGTCAGCATTGAGGAAAAACCGGCAAAGCCCAAGTCGCATTATGCTGTTCCGGGGCTGTATTTTTATGACAACGACGTTGTTAATATTGCTAAAAACCTGAAGCCTTCCGCCCGCGGGGAATACGAAATCACGGACGTTAACAAAGAATATCTGCGCCGCGGGAAATTAAAAGTCAATGTGTTAAGCCGGGATATCGATTGGTTTGATACGGGAACGCACGACAGTTTGATTCAGGCTTCTTCTTATGTCGAAGCGATTGAAAAACGCAAAGGCATCAAGATCGCCTGTCTGGAAGAAATCGCTTTTGTCAAAGGATTTATTTCCCGGGATAATTTGCGCGGACAGGCGCAGGTTATGGCAAAAACCGGATATGGCCAGTACTTGTTAAAGCTGGCCGAAGGTGAAATTTCTACGCCGGAGTTTTAGCGATGCCTTTTATTGCAACGAAAATTGACGGAGTTGTGATTTTTGAACCGCGGATTTTTTCTGATGACCGGGGATATTTTTTCGAAACTTACAACGAACGGGTATTTGCTCAGGCCGGCATTACGGCTAAGTTCGTTCAGGATAATCAGTCTAAATCGTCTTTCGGCGTTATCCGCGGCCTGCATTTCCAAAAAGGCGAACATGCGCAGGCAAAACTGGTGCGCGTTCTGAAAGGAACCGTTCTGGACGTTGCCGTCGATCTGCGGCCCGGTTCCGAAACTTTCGGGCAGTATGTCGCCGTTGAACTCAGCGACGTTAATAACTTACAGCTGTTTATTCCGCGCGGTTTTGCTCATGGCTTTTCCGTCTTGTCAAAAACGGCTGTTTTTGCTTATAAATGCGATAACTTTTATTGCAAGGAATCGGAAGGCGGCATAAATTGCGCCGATCCGGATCTGGATATTGACTGGCAGGTGCCGGTTCAAAGCGCGTGCTTGTCTGAAAAAGATAAAGTTTTGCCGAGGTTGAAGGAATGCTTTTAATTACGGGAGCGAACGGACAGCTGGGAACGGAGCTGAAGGCGCTTTTGCCGCAGGTTGCCGGCGTTGATCTGCCGGATCTGGATATCACGGACGAAGCGGCGGTAAAAGCTTTCGCCGCCGATAACGGTGTTGATACCATTATTAACTGCGCGGCGTATACGGCGGTTGACAAAGCCGAAGACGAACCTGAAAAATGTTATGCCATCAATGTGACAGGCGTTATGAATCTGGCCAAAACGGGGGCGAGAATCATTCATATTTCGACGGATTACGTTTTTGACGGTACCGGGTGCCGGCCGTACAAAGAAACGGACAGAACAAATCCCGTCAGCGTTTACGGCCAGACCAAACGCGACGGCGAAATTATTTTAAAAGATATCGCGAAGACATGCGCGATTATCAGAACGTCCTGGCTTTACAGTCCGTTCGGGGCAAATTTTGTCAAGACGATGCGGCGTTTGGGGGCTGAAAAAGAAAGCCTGAACGTTGTAAACGATCAAATCGGGACGCCGACGTGCGCGTCCGATCTTGCCGGCGCCGTCGTTCATGTGCTGGGACAGTTGAAAGACGGCACGCGGGAAACATACCATTATTCAAACGAAGGCGTTTGCAGCTGGTATGATTTTGCGCGTGAAATTATGAAACTGTCAGGTCTGAAATGCCGGGTTAATCCGATCGAATCCGCGCAATATCCGACAAAAGCAAAGCGTCCGTCTTATTCCGTATTAAATAAAACAAAGATAAAATCACTGGGAATTGATGTTCCCCATTGGCAGGAAAGTTTAGAAAAATGTCTGAAAAAATTTTAGTTACCGGCGGCGCCGGCTTTATCGGGTCGAATTTTGTTCCTTATTTTCTTGAAGCTCACCCTGATTTGACGGTCGTTAATCTGGACAAGATGACGTACGCCGCGGACGAACGTAATCTGACGGAAGTACGGGGAAAGCCGAATTATATTTTTATCAAAGGCGATATTACGGACAAAGATCTGGTTGAAAAGATCTTTACGGAACATGATATCCGCGGCGTGATTCACTTCGCGGCCGAAAGCCATGTCGATAATTCGATCTCGGGGCCGGAAGTCTTTGTCAAAACAAATGTTTTAGGAACTTTTACACTGTTGGAAACGGCGCGCAGACACTGGCTGGACGCGCCGGGACAGGTCAAAAAAGGATATGAAAACTGCCGGTTTCATCATATCTCGACTGATGAAGTGTACGGCACGCTGGGGGAAACGGGATTGTTTACGGAAACAACGCCGTATGCGCCGAACAGCCCTTATTCCGCGTCCAAAGCGTCTTCGGATTTATTGGTGCGGGCTTATTATCATACGTACGGCATGAATGTGACGACGTCGAACTGTTCCAATAACTACGGCCCGAAACAGCACGGCGAAAAGTTAATTCCGACAATTATCCGCAAATGTCTGAACGGTGAAAACATTCCGATCTACGGCGACGGCAAAAATATCCGCGACTGGTTGTATGTTTTGGATCACTGTAAAGCGATTGATCTGGTGTATCACAAAGGACGCGCCGGTGAAACGTACAATATCGGCGGCCGCAACGAACGCAACAATTTGCAGATTGTCGATGCGATCTGCGCTATTTTGGACAGGGAAGTCCCTCGTAAAGAAGGCAAATACCGCGATTTGGTGACTTTTGTCAAAGACCGCGCCGGCCATGACCGCCGTTATGCGATTGACGCGACAAAGCTGGAAACGGAACTGGGGTGGAAAGCCGATGAAAACTTTGATACGGGCATTGTCAAAACGGTTGAATGGTATTTGAAAAACCGTCGTTAATCATGCGTTCAAAAATCTTAATTTACCGGGATTACGGTTGCGCGGACGTCAGTTCTCTTTACGGGGAAGTGGCGTCTTATTTTCGGGAAAAAGGGATATCGGTTGATTTTACGGACGCGGCCGAAATAAAAAGCGGCGTTTTAAACCGGGAGGTTAAAGCTTTTTTTCTGGGCGGCGGCGCGGGAACGCCGTACATGCGGAAACTGGCGGGCGAAGGAAATAAACGTATTCGCAATTATGTGCGAAACGGCGGCGTTTATTTCGGTATTTGCGCCGGAGCATATTATGCCTGCCGCGATATTGTTTTTGAACGCGATGTGCCGGCTTTGCGCATTGAAAACCGCAGCGGGCTGAATTTGGCCGAAGGGCGCGCTGTCGGAACCTTATATAAAGAATACGGTCTTTTGCCGTATGCTTTAACGGCTTTTTCGGCAAAAGTCGTCCGGATCCGGTTCCAAGACGGAGAAATTTATCCGGCCTTATATCACGGCGGGCCGTTTTTTGAAGATACGGACGGCGACGTTTTGGCCGTTTACGACCTGCCGGACTCCAAAGCGGCCGTTATAACGAAAGCTTTCGGCCGGGGAAAAGTCATTTTATCGGGCGTTCATTTCGAAGACGGAGCGCAGACTCTGTCGCGCGGGCTGCATGATTTGCGCTGTGACATAAAAGCGGCGCGGCAGAACGCGGCGGATATGGCGGCGGGTGAACCGCGGCGGCGGGAATTGTTCGCCCGTATGATGAATTTGATTTGAAAAGGTGTTTAAATGAATATTTCGATGTTGCCGGATAGGTGTGTTTTTGCCGGTTTCTTCCGTTAAAAAAACGAACCGGCGGCCTTCGGAAAGAAAGAATGTTTTTTATTAAGAAAAAGTGAAAAAAGCCTTGTAACGTTTATCCGTTTTCGCTAAAATGTGTCTAAAGTTTTCCGCTGGACAACAGATTCCCGCGGTTTTGCTGAAAGGATTATTTTATGGCAGAAAACAAGATTCTTCCCGGAAGTACGGAAAAACTGGGGGCGACTTATGACGGCAAAGGCGTTAATTTTGCGCTGTTTTCCGAAAATGCGACAAAGGTTGAACTTTGCCTGTTTGATGAAAACGACAACGAAACGCGCATAGAATTGCCTCACCGGTCCGAAGACGGTATTTGGTCCGGCTATCTGCCCGATGCAAAGCCGGGAATGCGTTACGGATATCGTGTCGACGGGCCGTATGATCCCGACCGCGGCATGCGTTTTAATCCGAATAAACTGCTGATTGATCCGTATGCGCGCCAGCTGGACCGCGAATTTGAATGGAGCGACGATTATCTGGCGTCCGATCCGGGAAATCCGAAATCCAAAAATACGGTTGACACGGGTAAAATCGCGCCAAAGGCCATTATTCAGGATCCCGCGGTATTAAAGGCCGTCGGTACGGTGGAACGCCCGAACGTTCCCTGGGAACAGACGGTCGTTTACGAAACGCACGCCAAAGGGTTTACGATGAAACACCCGGACGTTCCGGCCGCGGATAAGGGGAAATTTGCCGGCATGGCTAATCCCGAAGTGATGAAATACATTGACGAACAGGGGATTTCTTCGGTCGAACTGCTGCCCGTGCAGGCGTTTGCGACGGATAAAGGCGTCGCCGACAAAGGGCTTTCCAATTTCTGGGGATATGAACCGATCGCTTATTTCGCGCCGCACCCCGATTATGGCGATCCGGTGGCGTTTAAAAAAATGGTAAACGCTTATCATGCCGCCGGCAAAGAAGTGATTATGGACGTTGTTTACAACCATGTCGGCGAAGGCGACGCGCATACGCAGATGCTGGGACTGAAAGGGATTGACAGCGCTTATTATTTTGTACACAACCCGAACGATAAATCCGAATACCGCAATGAAACGGGCTGCGGCAACGCTTTGGACATGACAAAGCCGATGGCGCGGCGGCTGGCGGTCGAATCTTTGCGCTATTGGGCCGAAGAAATGGGCGTCGACGGGTTCCGTTTTGACTTGGCGACGGTTATGGGCCGCGGCCGGGAAGGCGAGCCCGCCAATCGTGATTTTGATAAAAACCACCCGTTTTACGAAGCGTTGAAAAACGATCCCGTCTTGTCAAAATGCAAATTGATCGCCGAACCGTGGGACTGCGGCGCAGGCGGTTATCAGGTCGGAAATTTCCAGAAAAACTGGATGCAGTGGAACGACCGTTTCCGCGATGATACGCGGCGGTTCTGGTGCGGAAACGAAGGCTTTGCCGCCAAAATGGCGCAGCGCATGACCGCTTCGGACGATTTGCGCAACGAAGGAACAAACAAATCGCCGTCCGTGAACTTCGTTACGGCGCATGACGGCTTTACGGCCAAAGATTTGTGGTCTTACGATCAAAAACATAACGAAGCCAATCCGTGGAACAATACGGACGGGGCGAATCAGAACTTCGGACGCAACTGGGGGCATGAGGGCTACCGTGACGAAGGGCTGGACGAATTTCGCAATAAAATGGTGCGTAACCTGGAAGCTACTTTGCTGATGGCGGCCGGCGTGCCGATGCGTCTGGCCGGCGACGAATTCAACCGTTCGCAGGGCGGAAACAATAATCCGTACTGTCAGGATAACGAAACCAGCTGGGTGAACTGGGATAAAATTACGGATCGTGACGTTAAATCCGCCGAAATGATCGGTTTTGTCACAAAGCTGCGCCGCGATCACCCGGTACTGGCAAATGTTTCTTATTTTGACGGTCAGCCCGTTGACGATAAAGGGACAAAGGATATTACCTGGGTTCGTCCCGACGGACAGGAAATGACGGGGGCGGACTGGGCGCCTTATGCCAAAACGCTGTCGTATGTTCTGGCCGGTGAAAAAACAAAGAAAAACGGCAAACCGGCCGACGATGATTTTATGGTGATTATGAACGCGCACAACGGCGACGTCGATTTTAAAATGCCGCCCGCGCCGAACGGGCAAAAATGGGAAGTCGCTTTTGACACGGCGCATCCGGGCGTTGAAAAGCTGCCGGTTGAAAAACGCGAAGTCAAAAACGGCGTCTATCGGGCGCAGGCGCACTCCATGGTTGTTTTGCAGGCCGTGCGTGAGGAAAACCGTACGAAAGAACGTTCAAATCAGACTCTCAGCGTTTTGGCGCAGATGAAAAATAAGCATTTTTCAAGGTAATTCAATGTGTTAAAAGAAGCTTGGAAACAAAAAGCGCCGAACAAGGAAAAAACGGACGGCGTTATCGTTGGAGTCAAAGTGCAGTATGCGGATGCTTCGGAAAAACGGAAGCTGACGATTATTCTGAATAAGTTGAAAAAAATTCCCACCGGACGGAAAACGCTCGAGAAGCTGGCGGAATACGGAACGGTTGTTTCTTTGGAACCGATCGGCGCTTGGGGTGGTTTCTGTGCTCAAAACAATAGGATTTATTTAAATTCAACGGCTAAAAATAACAAGCTGTATTCGACGTTCGTTCATGAGGCCCGTCATGCCACCCAACATATGCGTATGGAAAATAAAACGTTGTTGCGTGCGGACTACGATCTGGAAACGCAAATCAGATTAGATCGGGCGAAAGAAGCCGATGCACAGGTTTTTGCTTACCAAGCCGTCTGCGAATGGGCGCAGATGGGGGATCAGAAGCCGTTTCAGGAATTTAACGCCGCTTATCCCCGGACATGCAATTTTTATCATTACGAGAGGATGAATAAAAAAATAAAAGACGGGACAAATGAATCGCGTTCCGTTCTTTTCCGAGCTTTTTTTGATGATAAAGATCGTGTGGCTCTTTATGAAAATACATATATGAATAATGATGCTTTATCCAATTTCGCTAAACATATTAAAGGAGAAGCCGGAAGCGAGGAGAGACGTGATGTTCATTTGACGACGAATCAAATCGCAGCTATTACCTGCGGTGAATATATGGCCGATTACGATGCCTTTTTGCGCAGTGATAAAGTAATGGGCGTCAAACTGAAGACAAAAGATATTTTGGCGATAACCTCTGCTGCGCAGGGAAAGGATATCGGTGCTGATAAGTTGCCTGTTTCTTCCGAATATGTCGGACTGATGGAGGTGAATGGTATCGCGACTTCTTCTGTCGGAGATGTTCGCAACTCGGTCGGAAAGATTGTGGGAAGAGCGGCCGGATTGAAGACGCGTCAGGAAGTTGCGGCGCTTTATAACGATCCTGTCGAAAAACAAGCGGAAACGGTCAAAAGTTTTGATGCGGAAGCGCGTGACGCTTTCCGGCGCGGAAAAATAGCTGAAAGGTTTATCCATTATTTCCAGAATTTGTCTGATATTTCCGATGCCTCTATAACGCGCAAAATCACCTCAAACGAGGAGAAAAAAGCTGCCGCTCAAAAAATTATTGATGAAAAAACGATGGAAAACGCTGATTTGCGTGATTATGTGACAGTCGCCGCGTTCATTGAAACAAATCGCGAAACAAATCCCGAGCTGGTAAATCAGGCAATGGCTTTGCCGGAATTGTCCGAAAGCGTAAAAAAGGAATTGCGTTTCGATAATACGGTTTTGACTCGCTCATCCGAACAAAAGGCTTTGCCGTTGTCCGAAAAGGAGAAGGCTTCGCTGAAAGCGTTGCGTAAAGGATTGTCCCGTTTCGTTAAAGAAAACAGACCGGCTCAAATAAAAGCCTCGCAAATCCTGGCTGCTCGGGCGACACAACGCTAAACGCTTTTTTCAAAAACATGGTCATCCATAAAAAAAGCCGCTTCCGATATCCGTTTTTTCTTCGCGGACGATTTGGAAGCCGGCTTTTTTGTGAACAGCCAAGAAGACGGCGGGTTAAAGCCTCTCCTGCGGTTTTAAAAAGAGGGGATTGTTCTGAAACGGGTAAAGTTGTTTTCTGTTTAAAATCAATAAATCGTTTTATGAGGAAGATGCTGTCAAACGCTTTTTATAAAAAAATCCCTTCTCGAAGAGAAGGGATTTTTTCCCGAGTGTTTAACTTTTCGAATCAGAACGAATAGCGCACACCCAACAGAACTTCATTGGCGGAGGTATCGAACTTATAGCCGTTTTTCTTAAACGAACCGAAATCAACATATCTGTATCCGTATTTTTCTGCATAAGCAGCCATCTCTTCGCCGTAGCCGTTAATTACAAAATCAGGAATTCGTATCCCCCTATGAACAACATATTTCCCCGTATATCCTAACGCATATTGTTCAAT
>JBJFAY010000209.1:0-8242 GCA_051888155.1 Alphaproteobacteria bacterium | reverse complement strand
TGCCATTGAGGCATATCATACCCATGACGCACACGGCTGTCGTAGGAAATGGAAAAGTCATCTTCCGATAAGACGGGGATATCCGGAAAATCTTGTTTTATCTGCTTCATCAGTTCCCGATAAATAAAAAAGGAGCCATATTCGGTATAATGATGATCCTGTTTAAAAAGGATTCGTTCCTTTGTCGTCCGGGCGGCCTGCATCAATTCTTTTTTCGGGTAAACAATATTGACGCCGGATCGCTGCCTCAGCTGTTCGATCCAGTCGTCATATTCATGCGTATCCGCGGGAACGCCTTTGCCCAGCCGGGAATACAAAATGCTTTCTTTAACGGGAACGATCACCATATACAGTTTGATATTGTTCTTTTCCGCCCATTGGCGCAGTTTTTTTAAATTCCGGACGTAACGGTTGGAATACTTTTTTAACCGCTCAATATAACCGGCGTCAAAGATTTCCATATCCCGCGTTTGAAAAAAATCATTATCTTCGCCGACAAAACCTTTCGGCGTTTTCAGCCGGAAACGCAGATGTTTTTGCAGAAAATGATAAACGGAAAGCGCTTGCAGACGTCCCCAGAAACGGTCGCTGAACCAAAATTCAAAGTATTGCCCGTATTTTAAAGCCAAACCGTTACTGCCTCTTTGCAGCTGCATGATTAATTTCGGTTTCGGCGCCAGCATTCTGTTTTCAAAAAAAGACCTGTCTTCCGGATTTATATGCAAAACCGGCACGCATAAAATCAGAAAAAACACCGTCAGAAAAATTTTCTGTCCTTTTGTGCCGCCGGCACAAGCTTTGTGAAAGAAAGCAAAAAATCCTTTTTCAATCCGCCCCGCGATCAATCCGGAAACGGCAACGACCGCCATCAACAAAAGCCAGTCTATATTTTCACTGTTCGGTAAATGTCTGCGGTATTCAAACGAAATCGACACGGGTTTGTCTTTTTCCATATTAAATCCGTATACAGCCGGGAAATGCCGCCAGACGGTTTCCGTTTTATGAAAGACCGGCGCTCCGTCCAAATAAAAGTTTTTAAAATCAACTTCTATCCGCCGCTGTTTCAGCTTTTCGGTCAGAGACCCGTAAAAAACGATTTCCACCGGACCGCTTTGGTCGGATTGAAATTGAATTTCGGCCCTTTGAAAAAACAGTTCCGTGTTCACGGAAAGCAGCAGGCATTTTGATCCCTTTCCTTTGCAGTGCGGCAGTCTTTTTTCCAGCGACGCCCCTTTTATGGACAATACTTTTACCGCACGGCTTTCAGTATCCGGAAAATAAAGAACAACGGATCCGCGCTCATTCTTCCACGATTCCGTTACGTTGTCGCGCAGATACAATTTATGCGTCACTAAAAGAGCAAAAATAATGCACAGGAAGATAAAAATAAAACGACGCATGATTTTTTCCGAAATTCAACTTCAAAAAGGGCGGCTCCGTCAAGCCAGAGCCAAGTCTTCAATAATAAACTGCACGTTATCTCCGCCGCGGTACGTATCGGGACGAATATAGCCTGCGGCATGAAACAAAGCCCCTTTGTGATTAAGCAAAGAACACCCGATAATCGAATCCGCCGCACGAAAAGCAATCGCTCGCAGCCGGGTTTTGCCGTTGCGTCCGACAAACGAACACGACACATGCCCCGAACCGACGACGCGCACCGAAGAAACCGCTATGTCGGGAATGGCAAAACGCGGTTCGGGATTGCCTTCGCCGAACGGTTCCATCGCGTTTAACGTTTCCAGCAGACGGCCGGAAACGGCGCCGATATCAACAACGGAATCTATCTGATAATCCGCCGGTTGTTCCAGTCCCTGTTTATGCGTTTCAAAATAATCAATCAGAAAACTCTTAAATTCGTCCGCTTTTTCCGTTTTCAACGAAAAGCCCGCCGCCATGGCATGTCCGCCGCCCGTCGTTAAAATACCCTTTTCCTTTGCCGCCAGAACCGCGGCTCCCAAATCGGCTCCGGCGACCGAACGGCCGGAACCGCGCAGTTCGTCCCCGTCCTGCGACATGACCAAAGACGGCACGTTATAGCGTTCTTTTAACCGGCCGGCAATAATGCCGACGACGCCGGCATGCCAGTCTTTGCCATAAACAAACGCGATACTTTCCTGCGCCGCCGTTCGTTCGATCTGCGCAATCGCCTGTTTGTAGATTTCTTCGCACATCTGACGGCGGATTGTATTCAGCTCGTCCAAACGGCCGGCAATTTCCGCCGCTTCGGTTTCATCGGCGGCACACAGCAGCTTCATGCCCAAAGACGCTTCCCCGATCCGCCCGCACGCATTTAACCGCGGACCGATAACAAATCCCAAATGATACGCCGACGGCTTTTCTTTAATATTCGCCAAATCGCTTAAAACACACAGTCCTTTATTTCTTCTTTGCGCCATGGCGGCCAGACCGGATTTGACAAACAAACGGTTCAATCCCCGCAAAGCGACGACGTCGCAGACGGTTCCCAGCGCGACCAGATCCAGAAACTGCATTAAATTCGGTTCCGCCCGGTCCGCATAAAATCCTTTCTCGCGCAACAGGCGGTTCACGGCAATAATCGTCATAAAAACAACCCCTACGGCCGCCATTTGACGGCAGGGGTTATCCGCCGGCTCGTCCAGCCGTTTCGGATTGACGACGGCATAAACGTCAGGCAGCGTCACATCAGGTTCGTGATGATCAATAACTACGACGTCCCTGCCCTGTTTTGTTAAAAATCCCAGCGGCTCAAAAGCCGTCGTGCCGCAGTCAACCGTTATTGCCAGAGAAACCCCCGCGTCAACAAATTCACACATGGCTTTTTCACCGGGGCCGTATCCTTCTTCGCGTTCGGGAATACGCACGACGGCGTCGGCGTCCAGCATTTTTAAAAACTGAGCCATAACGGCGCTGGAAGTCGCGCCGTCAACGTCATAATCCCCGAAAATACCGATTTTTTCTTTGTTTATAACGGCCTTGGCTATCCGTTCGGCCGCTTTTTCCATATCGCGCAGAATATACGGATCCGGCAGATGCTGTTTAAAAGAAGGCGAAAGGAAGAAAGACACGTTTTCAGGCGCGACATGACGCACGGCCAGCAGCCGTGCAACAACCTCGGACACATTCGCCGCGCGGGCGATTGCTTCAACCGTTTCCGGAACGGCCTCGCGCGCCGTCCAAAACTGTGACGTCAGAGAGCTTTCAACCCCTAAAACCGCGTTTCGTTCCATTTTACAGCCGTTCGATCCTGATCATGCAGGGTTTATCCAAAACACAGTCCAGCCGTTCTATTTCGGCCAGCGCCGCCGTAACGGCGCTTTCCTTTGACTTATGAAACGTCATAATCAGCGGGACGGTTCCGCTCTGCGCCCGACCGCGCTGAATCATCGAAGCGATCGAAACCTGTTCCCTGCCTAAAATCCGCGCGATATCCGCGACAACGCCCGGCTGGTCCCGGACTTCAAAGCGGACATAATACTCCCCTTCGCGCTGCGCCAGAGAAACAACCGGCACCGGTTTGATTTCTTTATTCGCCACGGTCAGCAAAGGCAGCCCGCGCCGCATCGCCGCGTCCGCAATGTCGGCGACAACGGCCGAAGCCGTAGGACGTTCGCCGGCACCGCGTCCGACAAACATTGAATGGCCGACAAAGTCGCCTTCGGTAATAACGGCGTTAAACACTCCGTCCACATGAGCGATTTCCGCCGTCTGCGGGATCATGCACGGATAAACGTTCAAAGACACGCCGTTGTCGTAACGCCGCCCGACGCCCAGCAACTTGATTCTGAACCCCAGTTCTTCGGCAAAAGCGATGTCCGCGTCCGTAATAAAACGAATGCCTTCGACGCTTAACGCCTGCAGATCAATCGGCATGCCGAACGCCAGCGATCCCAGAATACACGTTTTATGCGCCGTATCAATCCCGTCAATGTCAAAACTCGGATCCGCTTCGGCATACCCCAGTTTCTGCGCGTCGGCTAATACATCGTCAAACGGCCGACCCGTTTCGCGCATCATCGTCAGGATATAGTTGCAGGTGCCGTTTAAAATCCCGTAAACTTCGGAAATTCTGTTGCCGACCAACCCTTCGCGCAGCGCTTTGATAATCGGGATACCGCCGGCGACAGCGGCTTCATAACCGAAAAACACGCCGTGTTCTTCGGCCAGCCGCGCCAGTTCGTTGCCGTGATGCGCTATCATTGCCTTGTTGGCCGTCACAAAGTTTTTGCCCCTGTTCAAAGCCGATAAACACAGTTCATAAGCGATACCGTCCGCTCCGCCGATCAATTCGATAATAACGTCCGCGTCTGTTTTTTCGGCCATTTCGCGCGCGTCCCGGTAAAAAGCGACGGAAGCGGGCAGATTTAATTCTTCGGCGCGGGCGGGATTTAAATCCGCCGCCGCCGTCAATTCGATCAACCGGCCGCAGCGTTTTAACAAAACGTCTTTCTGTTCCTGCAGCAGTCTGACAACTCCGCCGCCGACAGTCCCCAATCCGGCAACGGCGACTTTAAATACTTCCGACATATTTCACCTACTCTTCCAAAAAGATTTCAACCGACGTTTCCGATGTTTCCGCGGACGGAGGCGTCAAAACAATTTCACTTTCCGCAGCGGGCGGAGTCAATTTAAAGGCCGGTTCCGGCGGCACCAACGGTTCCGGGACAAACGGTTCCGGCGTCTTTTCCGGCGGTTCGGGAGCTTTCAGCGTCACTGCCGGCGAAACGGATTCCGGTTTTTCGACGACAGGCGGAGTTAACGGGACAAGAGACACAACCGGCAACGCGGCGGCTTCGGGTTGTTTATCCTGTTCGGCCGGCAAAGTTTCCGGCTGTCCGTCAGTCGCCGTGTCTTTTGCTTCGGCGGGAGAAACGACTTCGATCATTTCAACCCCTTCCGTTTTCGGCGCAATGATTTCAGCCAGCATTTCCTCTTCGGAAACGGCCAGCAGTTTATCCTTTTCCTGTTCTTTTATTTCCAGCGGACGGACGATTTCGGCTTCGCGGCGTTTGCGGGAAGTATAAACAATTCCCGAATCCGGCGCGTTCAGCCCTTTGCGCAAAGCAATTTTTTCCTTCGACCCGAAACGCCCGGCATGTTCATACATCTGATCCGATTCGGCCGATTGCGGATAAACGGCCTTTTTTACCGTCACGGACTGTTTCATTTCCAGCATTTCATCGACCGTCCGCCCCGGTTTGTCATCAGGCGTCACCGGCACCATATCGGGCGGCGGTATGATAAAACTTTCGTCATATCCGAAGATATCTTCTTCACTGACGGAAGAACAAGCGCCGAGCGCCGCCAGCAAAACCGCCGCGCCGATCCGGACGAACGCCGAAAAAACTGCCATATTTTCCCCCCTCGAAACAAATCTGTTCTCTACCATAGGATATTACAGGGACACAAAGGAAAGCGCAAGAAAGACTTTCAGGCATTTTTTCAGAAAATAAAAACACAGCCGACCGCAAAATTTATTTCTAAACAAACTGTTAATAAAATTTTCATGGACAAATTGGACAAATTGTTGACATCTGATTAAAACTCCGCTATCATAAATCATGAAAAATAGAGGAAGTGTAAGAAAGAAACAAACAGAGGGCCGGAATGCCCCAAGAAGGTGAACTATGACAAAAGAATTTAATACGGCGTCTTTGCCCAAAGCGACACTGCATGAACATATAGAAGGAACCGTTACGCCGGAAATGGCGGCAAAGCTGGCTCAGCGTCATCACATCACGCTGCCTGACAATTTTGTCATGGCTGAAGGACAATATGATAAAAATGATTTTCCGAACGGCCGGTACGCCTATGACGAAAGCGATTTCTGGGCGTTCATCAGCACATACGACAACGTAGCCGATATGATGCGCACGCCGCAGGATTATTATGATGTGACCAAAGATTACCTCGGTAAAAACGCGGCGGCAGGCGGCGTATATGCCGAATTGATTTTATCTCCGGCTCATATGGCCGTCGAAGTCAACCCCGAAACCGGCAAAAGCGAATTGTCCGCGCCGCGTTATCATGCCATGATGGAAGCCATTACCAAGGCCGCGGAAGAAGTTAAAGAAGAAACAGGGTTGGAAACTCGTTTTATCGCAACGGGCGTCCGCAATCTGGGGGCGGAAAACGTCAAACAGGTCGCCGAATTTATCCGCGATAATCCTCACCCTTTGGTAACGGGTTTCGGGATTGCCGGCAATGAACGCGCCGGAAAATTCGATGATTTTGCCGAAGCTTTGTCAATCGCAAAATCCGCCGGGCTGAAACTGGCTCTGCACGCCGGCGAAATCTGCGGCCCCGACAGCATCAAAGACGCCGTCCGGCTGGGAGCGTCCCGGATCGGACACGGTGTTTCAGCTCCTCAAGATCCGGAAGTAATGAAAGATCTGGCAGAAAAAAATATTATGGTTGAAGTCTGCCCGACTTCCAACCGTATTCTGGTCACCGATTTAAAAGGCGATCTGGCCAATCACCCCGCACGAAAGCTGTATGACGCGGGCGTCCGGATTTCCTTAAACCCTGACGACGCGGGAATTTTCGGTACGCATACGGGCAAAGAACACCGTATCAGCGCTGAAAAATTCGGTTTCACAAAGGCTGAAATGTTGGATATTACTTTGTGCGCGGTCGAAAATTCTTTTGCCGATGTTAAAACGCGCAAACAGGTCAAAGAAAACATTTATAAAAAAATGACTGCCGAAGACCGCCGGGAAATGAAAGATCTGGCAGACAAAGCGAAAAATCCTTATCTGAAAAAGCGGTTGGAAACACGCGCCGCGGAAAGTGAAAAAGTTGCGAAAAAACTTGAAATTCAAAAACGGCGCGCAAAGACAATGAAAACAATGAAAGCTTCGCGCTTCGCTTTACTGGCGCAAAAAAACGCCGGCCGGTAACCGGAAAAACATTATTTAGTCAGGTCGTGTTTATCGTCACGGCCTGATTTTTTATTAACGCTGCTTCTCGCAAAAGAAGCAGCTTTTTATTGATATTTACGATCCGGATCAAAGCCGCCGCCTACAATCGTTTCTTGTATCAGACCGGTACTCCGCCGGATTCGCCCAGGCCTTACTTCCGCGGCAGAAATGTTACACTTTTATGAAGAATATACCCCCCCCCCCCCCCCATATTTTAGTTGAATCCCCTTTTCATTTAACAGGTAATAGAAAACGCCTTAATCGAAAAACTTGGGAGAAATCAATGCGATATCTGTTACTTTATTTACTGTTTTTTTCTTTTTATCCGGCTTTGTCATTTGCGCTGAATTCAGATAATGTATGGTCAGGATCGAAATCCCAGGCGCAGGGGTGGCTTTCGACATTAGGCGGAGACGCCGTCTGTCCCACCTTTGCCGCGTTAGACGCCGACGGATACTCGGTATGTTATATATTCAATATGAACGCTCCTCTGGTACAAAAGGCCGACCCGCGCTGCGAACAGGTTTTTGTGCAAGATCCCGAAATATGCGCAATATGTTCAACCGGCTATATGATTGATGACAATAATATATGCGTTGAACAAAATTGTATGCCGGGCTGCAAAAGCTGTTATTCGCCATACATGTGCCGAGAAGGAAATTGCATTGCCGGATATTATCAGAAAGACTGGGCGTGTCATAAATGCGATGACAGCTGCGCAGAATGTTCCGGCTCGGCGTCATATTGCACCAAATGCAACGCCGGATACTATTCCAATAACGGACAATGTTCAAGCTGCCCGGACGGCTGCAAATCATGTACGGCAACAAGATGCAGCTCATGCGAATCCGGATACTATCTTAGCAGCGGCAAATGCTTAGCCTGTCCCGCCGGTTGTAAATCCTGCACGTCAGCGAAGTGTTCCAGCTGTCTTAGCGGATACACCTTATCAAACGGAAAATGCGAATCAGAAACGAATGCAGCCCTGACGAATACCGTTGATTCCTGTCCGGCAGGATTGTCCAAGTCGGCTGACGGCTGCTGCTGTGTCAAATAAGGAGGGACACATCATGAATAAATTATTTGTTATTTTCGCTCTGCTTGCTTTTATGCCGGCAGACGCGCGTACGGAAAGTTATACTGACGACAGCGGCGCGTTCGTTCTTGCAAAAGCCGTCAAGTTAGGCCGCGGAAACGCTTATTCCGTCGCGGCAGATACTAAAATCAACAATGGCGGAACGTTCGATACTGACAAATCCTGCGATACGCATTGCGCAGGCTGTGACAAATCAACGGGAAAATGCAATTCCTGCGCCGAAGGGTATTATCTGAAAAACGGC
>JBJFAY010000208.1:0-1916 GCA_051888155.1 Alphaproteobacteria bacterium | reverse complement strand
ATCAGATCGAAGAATCAAAAATTCCGCCGTATACTCTGACTGTTTTATCTGCCGGACTGCCGGAAAATGAACAAAATCCGCCGGCGGAGTCTGAAAAGACGGAACAAAAGGATAAAGCTCAGCTGTCTTCCTCTTTTGTCACGCGAAGCGCGGGAATTTGTCTGCTGCCGATATTGGCGGCCGTTCCTTTTATTCCTTTTTTGAAAAAGCGTCTGAAACGCAGAAAGTTGGTCAAAGCCGTTGAACGGGCCTGCCTTTCCGATGATCCGGAAAAAGCGGCGTCGGCTCTTTTGGCTTGGGCGCGGGATAAATTTCCCGGCCGCAGAATGATTGATTTATCTGATATCCGGAAAAATTTTAACGGGCAGGCTGCCGATTTTATCGCCGCTCTGAATGAATTAGAGCTGTTTTTATATGGCACGGGCCGTTTTGCCCGTCATCTGCCCGCCGCCAAAGAAACGCTGGGAAAAAAACTGTTGCAGACTTTTTACGTCGCCGCGCAGGTCAAAATCAAGCGCCGCTCCGGCCCCAAAAAATACCTGCCGAATCTTTATCCGGATCAATAATCGGCGGGTTTCATCATGATGACGGCGTCTTCGGCCGGCAGATCATTCGGTGTGAAAAAATCAATAATTCTGCCGGTTTCCTTGAATCCCTGACGGGCATACAGATTTCTGGCCGCCGTCCATTTTTCGGAAACGATTAAAATTTTTTTGACGACTTCCGGGAAATCTTTTTCAATCTTTTCTTCCAAAGCCGTCAACAGCTTCAGTCCGATTTTCTTCCCCCGCCAGTCGGAAAGAGTGCCGAAAGAAGTAATGTAAAGATGTCTGCCGTTTTGATCGTGAACGGACAGCGGATCATGCCCCAAAGCCAGCACTTCGGCATTTATTCCCTGATCTTCTCGCCACAGTTCGCTGGAAATATAGCCGCCGATCTGCCCTGTAGCGGAGTCTTCGGCAATTAAGAAGCCGGCTGCAAAAGCTTCGATCCGTTTTAAATATAAATCTTTTTCTTCGCGCAGTCCCGGCAGAAAACTTTCCTGTTCGATTTTCATAATGGCGTCAATGTCGGAACGCCGGGCGTTTCGGATAATCACCGAATCTGTCTGCATATCATTTCTCCGTTTAAAATTATACTTGAAATTCTGTATGAAAAGCGGGTAAAAATCAATATCCGTTTGTTTTGATCAAAGGCATAAAAAATGACAAAGTATCTGATTACCAGCGCGCTTCCTTATATTAACGGCATTAAACATCTGGGAAATTTGGTCGGGTCTATGCTGCCCGCCGACGTTTACGCCCGTTTTCTGCGCCAAAAAGGGGAAGATGTCCTGTATATCTGCGCGACCGATGAACACGGCACGCCGGCTGAACTGGCCGCTTTGGAAAAAAATCAAGACGTTGAAACTTTCTGCGCGGAACAGCACGAAGTGCAAAAAGATATCTATTCCCGTTTTCATTTGTCATTTGATCATTTCGGTCGTTCTTCTTCTGCGCAGAATACTGAATTAACGCAGCATTTCTGCAAAAAATTGATGGAAAACGGATTTATCGAAGAACGCACGATTAAGCAGGTTTATTCCGTTGACGACGGCCGTTTTCTGCCGGATCGCTATATTGTCGGAACTTGCCCGCACTGCGGTTATGAAGCGGCCAGAGGCGATCAATGCGAAAACTGCACCCGCGTTTTGGATCCGACGGATCTGATCAATCCGCGTTCCGTCGTGTCCGGCAGTTCCAATCTGGAAATCAAAGACAGCAAGCACTTGTTTTTAAAACTGCCCGCTTTGGAAAGCAGGCTGTCGGCTTTTATTGACGAACACGAAGCTGAATGGCCGCTGGTCGTGACTTCGATCGCGCGCAAGTGGCTGAAGGAAGGCCTGCGCGAACGCTGCATTACACGCGATTTAAAAT
>JBJFAY010000207.1:0-8425 GCA_051888155.1 Alphaproteobacteria bacterium | reverse complement strand
GAACCTAAGGCATATCAGAATTTTTATAAAAACAATAAGCCGATCGCCGATGATTATTTTTATGCGATGCAGGAAAAAAATGATATTTCTTATGCGTTGTCACGCGCCGCAAAGTCCTGGTACGACAGAACGCCGGAACAAATGGAGCTTTTTGACAGAAATGTTGTCGCCGCCATGAGTTCCGAGGGAATGGGCGATTGTCATGCCTTTGCCGTCAATGTTTCCGCCGGGGCATTGTGCGATATTTTTTCTTATTATGGTTCCTATATGGATAAAGCTTTTTTATCAGGGAAAAAGGCGAACGGTATCGGCGAAGAACTGGCGTCTAAGATTGAACGGGTTGAAAAGTATCATAAAAATAAATTCCAAGGTAAGAATCCTAATAAAGTGAAAACTTCTGCAGATCGTTTTTATGTTATGAGTAAAGACGGAACTGTTCGTCCGCCGCAAAAGCCCGCTTCCGTTATAGAAAGATTGTCCGCATATCTGGGGCGATGATGGAATAGACGGCGAAGCTGTGGTATATATCATTAAAATCCGAAAAAAACATGGAAAAGGCTCTTTGATAGATTTTTTTTCGAAAAAATCTTTTTTGTCTAAAGAAAATGTGCTATTCCTTTATTTAGTAAAATTTATATCGGGTGTATCTTATGACAACAGCAATGATGATCGGCGGCGTGTTTGTTCCCGCGTACAGTTCGCAGCGGACGCCGGAAGAACAGAAACGTATTGAAAAAGAACGCGAACAGCGTGTCGAAAAATTAATCGGGCGGATCTGTAAATCCAGCCCGTTAGGCAAAAAGATTGTTGAATCGGCCATTGCCCGCGGCATTTCAATCGGAATCGACGGGGATAAGGGAAACAGTCTGGGATCATATATTCCTTCTATGAAGTACGTTTCTTTGAATGAAAAAGCCAGCGACGCCAAATTGCTTTCAACCATTGTTCATGAATGCCGTCATTCGGAACAGACTCCGGTTCATGATCATACTTATTCCGTTTATGATTCGGTTTGCGAAGTCCGCGCAATGGAAGCCGACGCGATGGCGCACGAATGCGCGGCGGTTTATCAAATGCGTAAAGCGGAGCCGGAAACCTATAAAGCGTTTTGTGAACGTCACGGCGGCATTATGAAAGCGTATGAAACGTCTTTTGAAGCGCAGAAGGAGCCCGCCGCGGCAAAAACAGAAGCGTTCAAGGCCTGGTATGATCATGCGGAATACGTTGAACTGTACGACCGCGCGACCGTTGAATTTATGGCGATGGGGTCTCTTTACGCGGGGGCGTATAAAAAAGAAATTCCGCCAAAGAAAATGGCTGAAAATGTCGGCTATGTCGAACCTGAATTTTTTACGTCGGCACGCGCTTCGACCGTTTCGGAAGAAACGGCGCAAGCGGCGGCTAAGACTGAACGCAGGCATATTCGTCATGCTTTGAAATTGTTCGGCCGTTCTAAAATAAAAACGTCCGCGGATAAGTTTTTTGTCCGTGCCGCTGACGGAACCGTTTCCGCGCCGAAACAAGCGACCGCGGCGGATATCTTGTTGAAACAAAAACGGTCGGCCGGACGTTAGCCGGGACGCTTTCTGTCAGGAGAAAAAAATGCTTCGGGATTCTTTTTTGTCAAACGGCGCGGACAGCAGTATGGATCGCATGCGCCGGTTGATGGAAACGGCCAAAACGAACAGTCCGACGGCGGCTCGGACAATCAATTACGCTTTTGCTTACGGCTGCGGCTTTAATTTTCAGGACGTTGATAAAGCGTACGGCGCTTATGATAAATCAAACAATATGGTTTATCTGAATCCGAAATATTCGGACGAAGAATTGCTTTCGACGCTGGTACACGAATGCCGTCACGCGCTGCAGCCGAAAGGATTTGAAAATCGGGCAAATAATATCCGCACAAACCTGCAGTGGGAGCGGGCCGCGGAAGCTGACGCCATGGCGCATGAATGTGCGGCGGCATATGAAATGAGAAATGATTTGCCGCAGGTTTGGAATATTTTTAAACAAAAGCATACAGGAATTGCCACTGCGTATGAAGCGGCGGCGGATAAACCGGATAAAGCGTTGGGCGAGGCGTTCAAAGCTTGGCACGATGATCTGAAATATGTTTCAAAATATGATAAAAACACGTTAGATCAATTATCTTTTTACGTCGGGCGCGCCGGGACGAATTTCCTTAAAGGCAGTATTCCTGCCGAAGAAATCGGTGAAAAAATGTGCCGCAAGGACGGAAAATCCTATTTGGAAAAAGGGTTTATGGAATCGGCCGGGGCTTTGACGGTCGATGAACGCGAAGTCTGGCCGAAAATTGTCAGTGTAAAATATGCGGCGTTTGAAATGACGGATTTTAAAGATTCTTCCGATGAAGAACTTTATACGCGCGGGGCAAACGGCGTTCCCGTATCGCGCCGGCCTGTACCCCTGAAACAACAGGCGGAGCTGAAAGACAGAATTGCCGCAATAAAAGGCCGTCTGAACGGACGCTGAAGCAATAAAGATCCGAAGATGAACGTTTTCGGATCTTTTTTTAAAATATGATTGCAATCCGGCGGGATCGCTTTATACTTCGATAGCTTAAACATATTTTTGATAAACGGAGTATCTTATGCTGATTAATCCCGCTTTTGCACAGGAAGCCGCCGCGACGGCCGCCGCAGCCGTTGATCCGGCCGCCGCAGCTAACCCGCTGCGTATTTTATTTCAGTTTTTGGTTATTTTTGTTGTCTTTTATTTCTTTCTGATCCGTCCTCAGCAGAAAAAATTAAAAGAACATCAAATGATGCAGATGAACGTTTCGCGCGGAGATACGATTATTACCTCCGGCGGTATCGTGGGCAAGGTTATCCGCTCGAATCCGGAAGATCTGTTGGTTGAAATTGCCGACGGCGTCCGGGTGATCGTCGTGCGCGATCGTGTTTTAGGGCGTCGTTCTCAGCCGTCGCAGCCTTTTACTGATGATGAATCCGTCAATGATAATACAAAAAAAGGCAGTGAAGGATTAAAAGACGTTTTAACTAAAAAATAAAGGAAAGCCAGATGTTTAATTATCCAAAATGGAAAATCGCCCTGATCGGCATTATTGCCGGATTGGGAGTGTTTTTCTGTATTCCTAATTTTTTACCAAAATCTCAGCAGGAAAAACTGCCCGAATGGTGGCAGCCGATGACGCTCGGGCTGGATCTGCAGGGCGGTTCGCAGCTGTTGCTGCAGGTTGATCTGGATCAGGTCGTTGTTGATCAGCTGAACGCTGTTTTGGACGCGGCGCGCGTCGCTTTGCGTGAAAAAGGCATTCGCTATACGGGGCTGAGTGTTCAAGATAACGCCGTCAGCGTTAAAATCATAAAAAGCGAACAACTGGCTAGGGCAAAAGAATTGCTGCGCAAAATTGACAAGGGCAATCTGGAAGTATCCGAAGACGGCGATGTTTTGAAAGTCCGCTATACGGATATGGCTTTATCGAATATGAAATCAACGGCTGTTGACCAGTCTATTGAAATTGTGCGCCGGCGTATTGACCAGCTGGGAACGCGCGAACCGTCAATTATGCGTCAGGGATCCGACCGTATTCAGGTTCAGCTGCCCGGGGTGGAAGATCCGAACGAAGTAAAGAAACTGCTGGGAAAAACGGCTAAAATGTCGTTCCATTTCATTGATGAAACGACGACTTTGGCAGACGCCCGCCGCGGTAAAATTTCTCCGGAATCCAAAGTTGTTCAGGGCGCGGAAGAAGCGGAAGCCGGATATTACGTCATTGAACGCAAACAAATTGTCAGCGGCGAACATTTAACCGATGCGCGCGCCGATTTTTCCGAAGGCCGGCCTGTCGTGGCATTTCGTTTTAATTCTTTCGGCTCCAAACGTTTCGGTGCGGCGACACGCGACGGTATCGGACGGCGTCTGGCGATTGTTCTGGACGGCAAAGTCATTACGGCGCCGGAAGTTAAAAGCGCAATTACGGGCGGTTCCGGTATCATTACCGGTAACTTTACGGTTCAGAGCGCGTCGGATTTGGCTTTGATGCTGCGTTCCGGTGCTTTGCCTGCGCCGCTTGACGTGGTCGAAGAAAGGATTGTCGGCCCCGGACTGGGAACGGATTCGATTGAAGCCGGCAGAAAATCATGCGTTATCGGGCTGGCTTTGGTTTTGGCTTTCGTCGTGGCGACTTACGGTCTGTTCGGTCTGTTCGCTGATATCGCCTTGATCTTAAACCTGATTTTACTGTGCGGCGCAATGAGCGCTTTGGGGGCGACGCTGACTTTGCCGGGAATTGCCGGGATTGCTTTGACGCTGGGAATGGCGGTTGATGCAAACGTTTTGATTTATGAACGTATGCGCGAAGAACAATCTTACGGCAAATCTGTTTTAAATACGGTTGAAGGCGGATTTGAAAATGCTTCTTCGGCAATTTTCGATTCAAACCTGACCAGTTTTTTCGCCGGCGTTATTTTAATCTGGCTGGGCAACGGTCCCGTCCGCGGGTTCGGCGTTACAACCTGTCTGGGGCTGGTCACGTCCGTCTTTACGGCGGTTTATGTGACTAAAGTGTTGATTCTGGCTTGGATTAAGTTCTTTAAGCCTAAGAAAATTAACGTGTAAGGAGTGTTTGAAATGCCTAGACTTATTCATTATTTCATTAAGCCGACGCACATTAATTTTATCGGCGCCAGAAAAGCGGCTTTTTTCTTTTCGGTGTTTCTGTGCCTTGTTTCAATCTATTCCATTGCCGTCAAAGGCATGAATTTCGGTATTGATTTCAAAGGCGGCGTGTTAATGGAAGTACATGCCGAACAGAAAATCGACATGAAAGATTTGCGTGCCAGATTGTCTGATTTGGGCGTTGATTTGCAGCCTGTCGGCGATACGGGAACGGAAGTGCTGATTACGGCGCTGGGGCGCGGCGATAATGAACAGGAACAAATGAAAATCGCCGGTGTTATCCGTCAGGAATTGGGCGAAGGTTATTCTTTCCCCCGTGTTGAAATGGTCGGGCCGCGCGTCGGCGCGGAACTGATCCGCAACTGTATCTGGGCTGTTATATTAGCGGCCGTTATGATTACGGTATACGTCTGGACGCGGTTTGAATGGGAGTTTGCGTTAGGGACGATGTTGTCTTTAATCCATGATATTCTGATCGCCGTCGGGTTGTTTTCCGTATTTCAGCTGGATTTTGATATGACAATCATTGCCGGTTTGATGACTCTGGCGGGATTTTCGGTAAACGATACGATTGTTTCTTACGACCGTATGCGTGAAAACCTGCATAAGTACCGCAAGATGCCGATTGACGAAATGATCAATAAAACCACAAATGAAATGTTGCCGCGGACTTTGCTGACCGGTATGTCAACGATTATTATGCTGACGGTTATGCTGTTTATGGGCGGCTCCGTTTTGCAGGGGTTTGCTCTGATTATGTTATGGGGCATTATTGTGGGGACGTATTCTTCCATTTATGTGGCGATGCCGGTGCTGATGTATCTGGATATCCGCAAGACGATGGAAAACAAAACCAAAAATTTAAATCCGTTTGAAAGCGCGGAGTAAAAAGAAAGCCCCCGTTTCGGGGGTTTTCTTTTAGAAAAGATATTGACAAAATGTATAAAATTTTTTATTATTTTGTCTATAAAAAGAGAAAATAAGATGACTGAAAAATTGCCGCGCTGAGATTTGTCCGTATTATATTCTGCTCCGGATTGTCCCGAAATTCAAAAAGACATGGCCGCCGTTTCGGCGCAGGCGGAACGTTTTTCGGTACGCAATAAGGGAAAATTAGCCGAATCAACTCCTGAAATGTTTGGCAAAATGATCGCAGATTATGAGGCTTTATCAGCAAAAACGCAGAAAATACAGGCTTATGCTTTTATGAATTATGCCGTTGCGATGAATGTTCCGGAAAATGTGGACTTTTTTCAAAAAAACAATCAAAAAACAGCGTCCGTAAAAGATAAAGTGTTGTTTTTTGAATTGGCAATTAACGGCTTGTCCGATGATCAGATAAAGGAAAAGATGACAGATTCGACAGTGCGAAAATATGCGCCTTGGCTTCAGCGTATTCGTGCGGGCAGGGATCATTTATTAGATGAAAAGACGGAACAGATGCTGTCGGATCGTTCTGTAAATATTGATCGGGTCACTTTGAATTTATACCATAAAACAGTCAATGAAATAGATTTCCAGCTGGGCGGCGAACATGTGACGAATTCACAGCTAGGAGCCGCTTCGTATTCAAATGATATGGCTTTGCGTCACAAGACCGGCAAAGCCATGGATAAAGGGTATAAAGAAAATATTGACGTTTTTGCTTCAGTCACCAACACGATTGCCAAAAGCCGACTGTTTGAAGATGAGTTGCGCGGTTACCGCAGGTCCGACGAGTTTAGGAATAAGTCCAATCAAGTTGAAAACGAAGTGGTTGACGCTTTGGTAAATTCGGTTTCGGCGTCATATGCCGATGTATCTCACCGCTATTACGCTTTAAAGGCAAAGTGGCTGGAGGTGGATAAATTGGAATATTGGGATCGTAACGCGTCGCCGGCCGGAATACCGCAGAAAAAATATACGTTTGCTCAGGCCAAAGAAATTGTGTTATCGGCATACAAAGAATTTGATCCTGAAATCGGTAAAATTGCTGCGGAATTTTTTGATCAGAACCGTATTGACGCCGAACCCAGACCTGGTAAACAGGGCGGAGAGTTTGCTCAAGGCGTTTTTGACGGCAAGCCTTTTATTAAAATGAATTTTTCAGGAACGGCAAATGATGTTCTTTGTCTGGCGCATGAATTGGGACACGGGATACATTATGTTTTGTCCCGTCAGCAAGGCGCGTTAGAAGGGGATATGCCGATTACTTTAGAAGAAACCGCATCAATCTTTGGAGAAATGCTGGCGTTTCAGCATATGTTGAAAAATGAAAAGGATCCCAGACAGCGCTTTGCCCTGTTGGCGGATAAAACTTCGCGTACGATGCTGACAACTTACCGTCAGATTGCCATGCATCATTATGAAGAAGATGTGCATAACGGTGTGCGCCGAAAAGGCGAGCTAAAACCGGAAGAATTGAATGCAATTTTGTCTAAAACACAGAATGACGCTTTGGGCCGGCCGTTATTAATGATGATAGGTCCGGTTCTTCATGGGCGCCCGTGCCGCATTTATTGGAAACGCCGTTTTATGTATATGGTTATGCGTTCGGGGAATGCCTGACTTCTTCGCTGTATCAGGTATATCAAAGCGGTAATGTTCCCGATTTTGCAAATAAGTATAAAGAAATGCTGTCCAAAGGCGCCAGTGAACGCCCGGCAGAACTGTTAAAACCGTTCGGACTGGATATTTCCAAGCCGGATTTTTGGAAACAAGGTCTGGGTATGATCAAAGGGCATGTCGACCGTTTGGAAACTTTAACGGATCAGCTGGGAATGGATAAAACGGCGAAAAAATCTGCCGTCAGTGTTATTCGTCAAGCAAAATCTGCTGCCCGGTAGAGCCGGGATATAATTCTGTATGCCGCCGTCTGAACATTTCAGCGGCGGTATTTTTATCTGACATTAATAATAAAAAACGGCGGCCGGCTAAAACTTCGTTGACTTTAATCAAATGAATCAGTCAAAATATATGCAATATATTTGAGATATTTAGAGGTATTTTATGAAACTGGAAATTTTAATGGCCTTAGGCGGCTTGTTATTGTTGATGTGTGTGTTTGCAAACAGAATTTCCAGTAAATTGGGAATACCGTCTTTGCTTGTTTTCCTGGCCGTTGGCATGATTGCCGGTTCCGACGGAGCGGGCATACAATTTTATTCGGCGGAATTAAGCAATTATATCGGTTCTTTTGCGCTGGCTTTTATTTTGTTTTCGGGCGGTTTGGAATCCGGCTGGCCGTCAATCAAAAGCGTGCTGGGACGCGGCACCTTGCTGGCGACGGTCGGCGTTGCTTTGACGGCGTTGTTTATGTTCATATTGTCTTATTATTTATTGGAAATGCCGTTTTCAATCGCTTTGCTGCTCAGCGTGATTTTATCATCTACCGATGCGCCGGCCGTTTTTAATATTTTAAGAACAAACGGATTGTATCTGAATAATCCGAAATTGAAATCTATTTTGGAATATGAATCGGGATCAAACGACCCGATGGCCGTTATTTTGTCTGTCGGCGCTATTGCTTTTTTAACGGCGGGGGATCAATTTTCGGCATGGAATTTGATCGGTATGCTGTTTTTGCAAATGGGGCTGGGCGTTATTCTGGGATATGGTCTGGGAGTGTTGGCTCTGGCTTTGTTAAAAAAGTTTTCTTTTGTTTATCAGGGGCTGTATCCTGTTTTCGGCGTCAGTGTCGTTTGCTTGATTTTTTCATTGACTCAGTTGGTCGGCGGCAGCGGTTATCTGGCTTTGTATATTGCCGGGATTGTTTTGGGGA
>JBJFAY010000206.1:0-8493 GCA_051888155.1 Alphaproteobacteria bacterium | reverse complement strand
CATGTTGAACAGCCGCCGCATCAGGAACAAACTCCGTCAGCAGACGCATCAAGTGATGAAGATACCGGAAGCGATTGGCAGGAACCGCAGGAATTCAGATTAATTCCCATTCAGGAACCGGAAGAACCCGATGCTTTATCTGAACCGGCTGAAGCGGAAACGCCGGATATTCTGAATGAAGAATCCGTTCATGAAGAAATACCGGAAGAAAACGGCGGTTTGTTTTCCGAAGAATCGCAAGTTATGGAAAAGGAATCGCTTTCGTCCGATAACGATGAGCTTTAGTATTTTTTGAGTTAAAGAATTCTTTTATGCGGCAGAAAAGGGCGCTTAACTGAAAATAATGAAGTATAAAAAATGAAAAGAAGTATGACTTTCGTCATAGCTTCTATGAAGTATTGCAGGATTGTTCTGATTTATCTTCAACGTTACACTAAAAGTATAATTAGTTAAAAGGAGAAGAAAAATGAGAAACATTCATTCACAAGAATCCGGCCGTTCCATGGTCGAAATGCTGGGTGTTCTGGCAATTATCGGCGTTCTGTCGGTCGGCGGTATCGCGGGTTATTCCCAGGCGATGTCGAAATTCAAAGTCACTAAAACAACAGACCAGATTCAAACAATGGTCACAAATATTCGTACACTGTTTTCTACACAGCGTACTTATGCCGGCGTTGAAACAAAGGCAACAATGTATGCGACAGGTATTTTTACCGATGAAGTTTGTTCGGACGGTGCTACCTGCACAACGCCGACAAATCCGTTTGGCGGAACGATTAACCTGACAACGCAAAAAGTTAACAGCGTATCGAACAAAGGATTCGCTGTGACGTATAATGGTCTGCCTGCTGATGCTTGTGTCCGTCTGGCGATGCAAGATTGGGGTGATTCTTCGTCTGGTTTGATTGCTGTTACGGTACAAAATGCGGCAAATACTGTGGGGGCAAATGGTGAGGTACCTTCTGAGGAATCTTCAGCCACCGGAGCTGTTACGCGCTTGACCGATACAAGTCCGCGTACCGTTCCGATGGTGTTAAGTGATGCGGCAACCGGGTGCGGTTCTTCAGGATCAGCTTCGTCTGTAACGCTGTATTACCGTTAATTTTAAAATAATTATGAAAAAGGCAGGATTTTTCCTGCCTTTTTTATATCCGCAGCCAGTGTGAGGGGGACTGAGCGAACGGATAACGTTTTTTTGTTTTTTTTTGCCGTTAGCACGATCTGTTATGCCCATGGAGCCGCCAACCCCGCCGGAAGGGTGTTATGCCTGTGGCGTTGCTACCCCTGCCGGGTATGTCCGTTGCGCTGCTACTCCAACACGGGTAGTGTTATTCTCTGCGACCGAACAGCTTTTCAATATCCTTTAATTTTAATTCAATGTATGTCGGCCGGCCGTGGATACATTGACCGGAATAGGGAACCGATTCCATTTGACGCAGCAGCGCGTTCATTTCCGATGCGTCCAGTTTGCGTCCCGCGCGCACAGAACCGTGACATGCCATTGTCGCTGCAATTTTTTTGATTCGTTCCTTTAAAGCCAGACTGTCGCCGAATTCAATCAGCGTATCGGCAATGTCCGCCATTAATGCTTTGGCGTCGGTTTCGCCCAAAACAGCCGGCGTCGCGCGGATTAAAACGGCGTTGTCGCCAAACGGTTCAAACAGTAACCCCGTTTTTTCCAATTCTTCTTTTTGTTTCAGAACGGCTTCTTTTTTTTCCGCGTTCAGCTCGATGATTTCAGGCAGCAAAAGGTATTGCGCCGCCGCGTCGCCGGCTTCCATGTTTTGTTTGATTTTTTCATAAGTCAGGCGCTCATGCGCCGCATGCTGGTCAACAATGACAATACCGTCCTGCGTCTGGGAAACAATATATGTTTTGTGCAGCTGCGCCCGCGCCAGTCCCAGCGGAGGAAACTCATCGCCGTTCGACGTTTCTTCTTTGGCCGGATCGTCAGGCAGATTTTCGGCGATCGGAGCGGAAAACGCTTCGTTTGCTTTGAATAATGTGCGCGTTTCGTGAAAAGAATAAGATTTGGGCGCCGCGGGACGATAAGAAGAGTAGGTTTTCGCCGTGCCGGAATAAACAGGAACCGCAGGCGCTGCCGCCGGCTGGCGCATCGGCAAAAAAGCCGGCTCCGGCAATGAAACGTCCAGCGCTTCCGCCGCCAAAGTCGAAGAAGTGCGGTGTCCTGCGCTCATCAAAGCCTGGCGGACGGCCGTAACGATCATGCCGCGCACGGCCTGCGCGTTTCTGAAACGGACTTCGGCTTTTGTCGGGTGGACGTTGACGTCGACGTCTTCGGCCGGCAGCTGCAAAAACAAAACCAAAGCGGGGAAACGGTCTGCCGCCAGCAGTTCATGATAAGCCGCTTTGATTGCTCCCAGCAGCACTTTGTCGCGCACGGGACGGCCGTTGACAAAGAAATACTGCGAAGCGGCCGTCGCTTTGTTCAGCGTGGGCAGGCCGATAAATCCTGTTAAAGTGATTCCGTCGCGTTCAACGTTCAGCGGCACGGCATTTTCAATGAAATCTTCGCCGATAATCTGCGCTATGCGTTTGATTTCTTCGTCGGCGCCGACAGGTTTCAAATCCAGCCGCTGTTTTTTTTCGTCGGACAGCGTGAAAGCGACGGACGGATAAGCCAAGGCCAGTTTTTCAATGATTTCCTGAATGTATCCGGTTTCCGTCGGCGTTGATTTTAAAAATTTCAAACGCGCCGGAACGGCATAAAACAAATCGCGGACTTCAATGCGCGTTCCCTGAGGAGCAGCCGCCGGTTCGGGGGCGTGTTTTTCACCGCCTTCGACGAACATCGACCAGGCCGTGTCCGCCTGCGCCGTTCTGGAAATCAATGTCATTCGCGCTACCGATGCGATTGAAGGCAGCGCTTCTCCTCTGAATCCCAGAAATCGGATATCAAATAAATCATCGGAAGGCAGTTTGGACGTTGCGAAGCGTTCGACGGCCAGAGTCATTTCTTCGGGCGTCATGCCTTTACCGTTGTCAATAACGGTCAAGGCCGCTTTGCCGCCCTCATTTAAAACAACGTCAATTTTGGTCGCGCCGGCGTCCAATGCGTTTTCGACCAGCTCCTTTACCGCCGACGCCGGACGTTCCAGCACTTCGCCCGCGGCGATGCGGTTGACCAATGTCGGCGGTAAAAGGCGCAGAGTCGTCATCTGATTATACCGTCTGGCGCATGCTTCTGGCCGCGTTGATCAGCCCGTTCGTTGACGAATCGTGGCCGGTCGCCGTCGTGGCGCTTTGGATTTCCGGCAAAATTTTCTTTGCCAGCTGTTTGCCCAGTTCCACGCCCCATTGATCGTAGCTGTTGACATTCCAGATTACGCCCTGAACAAAAATCTTGTGTTCGTACATGGCGATCAGGCGTCCCAGCGTTCTGGGGTCGATTTTTTCAACCAGAATGACGTTGGACGGACGGTTGCCCGAAAAGATTTTATGATTCAGCAGCTTCTGAATTTTTTCTTCGTCGGCGCCCTGCGCTTCAAATTCGGCGCGAACTTCGGCTGCGGTTTTGCCTTTCATCAGCGCTTCGGCCTGAGCGAATACGTTCGATAACAAAATCGGGTGATGATCGCCCGTTTCGTTCAACGAAATTGCCGGAACGATAAAATCGCACGGGATTAAATGCGTTCCCTGATGAATCAGCTGGTAAAACGAATGCTGGCCGTTTGTGCCGGGTTCGCCGAACAAAATCGGACCGGTTGTATAGGAAACGGGCTTGCCGTCTTTGGAAACGCCTTTGCCGTTGGATTCCATGTCAGCCTGCTGCAGATAGGCGGGCAGGCGGTGCAGATACTGGTCGTACGGCAGAACGGCATACGCTTCCGCGCCGAAGAAATTATGGTACCATACGCCCAAAACGCCTAAAATAACGGGAATGTTTTTTTCCAAAGGCGCGTTGCGGAAATGTTCGTCCATTTCAAATCCGCCGGTCAGCAGTTCGACAAAGTTATCATAGCCGACGGCGATGGCAATCGACAAACCGATCGCCGACCACAGGGAATAACGGCCGCCGACCCAATCCCAGAATTCAAACATATTGGCGGGGTCGATGCCGAATTTTTTGACTTCTTCGGTATTGGTGGACAAAGCGACGAAATGCTTTGCCACGGCGTCTTCGCCTAAAGCGGCCGTCAGCCAGCCGCGCGCGGTTTTCGCATTGGTCAGAGTTTCCTGTGTCGTAAAGGTTTTGGAAGCCACGATAAACAGAGTCGTTTCGGGATTCAGGTCTTTTAACGTTTCGACGATGTGCGTGCCGTCAACATTGGAAACGAAATGAGTATGCAGCCCTTTTTTCTGATAATGTTTCAACGCTTCGACAACCATGACGGGGCCCAGATCCGATCCGCCGATGCCGATATTGACAACGTCGGTCATCGCTTTGCCGGTCGCGCCTTTCCACTGGCCGTCGCGGACGGCGGTTGAAAAGGTTTTCATTTTTTCCAAAACCGCTTTGATCTGCGGCATGACGTCTTTGCCGTCAACGTAAACCGGGCGGTCGGAACGGTTGCGCAAAGCCGTATGCAGAACGGCGCGGTTTTCCGTAATATTGATTTTTTCGCCGGAAAACATGGCGTCGCGCGCTTTTTCCAAACCGGCTTCTTTGGCCAGTTCGATCAACAGTTTCATTGTTTCGCCGTTGATGCGGTTTTTGGAATAATCCAGCAGAAGGTTGTTTAAAGAAACGGAAAATTCTTCAAAGCGGTCCGGATCGGCGGCAAACATGTCGCGCATGGTTTCGCCGCGGATCGCCGCATAATTTTTTTCCAGATCTTTCCAAGCTTTTAAGTCAGTTAAAGTCATAACGTTATTCTCCTAAAAAATCACTTTTTCAAAGATTAGCAGGTTTGCCGACAACAACAAAGAACAAACTGTCGGGCAGCAACAGTCTGCCGGCAGTTTCTTTTGCCTGTTCCAAGGTAACGGCATTAATCATGTCGTTGTATTTTTGCAGATAATCAATGCCCAGATTATGATACTGCATACCACTCAGAAAAGACGACATGCCGCCGCTGGACGTAAAAGCCAGAGGAAACGATCCCGTGATATATGTTTTTGCGTCCTTTAATTCCTGTTCCGTCGGGCCGTTCTGCGCCATTTCCCGCCACTGTTCCCGGATAATTTTGATTGCGTCGGCCAGCTTGGCATTGTCCGATCCGACAGATCCGGTAATCATCGGACTGGCTTTGCTGACGTTCAGCGACGTGCTGATGCTGTAAGCCAACCCTTTTTTTTCACGGACTTCGTCAAACAGCCGCGCGGCAAAAGCTCCGCCGCCGAAACTGTAATTGACCAGCAGCGCCGCATAAAAATCAGGATCGTTGCGGGCAATTCCTTTATGCCCGAACAAAACGGCGCTTTGCGGAACGTCCATGGATAAAACGTCTATTCTGTCGGACAAGTCCGGCGTAAAAGACGGCGTTTCTTTGACGCGGGATTTTTCCGGCAGCTCTGCGAACGTTTTTTCCAATAACGGTTTTAATTCTTCCGCAGAGATGTTGCCCGCCACGCCGATAATCATGTTATCGCGCGCGATCCTGCTGCGAATCAGGCTGCGCAGATTGGCGCGCGTGATCGCCCGAACGGACTGTTTTGTCGGAATCATATGGCCGTAAGGGTGATCTCCGTATACCAGTTTTGCCCAGCGTTCTGCCGCGACGGCGTTCGGATTGCCCTGGCGCGCTTTGATCCCGGCGTACATTTGTTCTTTCATGCGCCGGACGGCTTTGCGGTCGAAACGGGGTGAAGTTAATGCCAGACGGAATAAATCAAAAGCTTCCTCTTTATTTTTGCGCAAGGTTTCCAAACCGGCGTGCAGCGTGTCGGACGTTGCGCCGAATGACATGCCGATGGCTTTTTCCGCCAGAATTTCAGTAAATTTTTCCGCGCTGTAAGGACCGGATCCTTCGTCCATCAGCGACATGGCCAAAGACGACAATCCCGTCAACCGTTTCGGATCGGAAGCTTTACCGCCTTTGAACAGTACGGAAACGGCAATGGCGGGCGTTGATTTTTCTTCAATCAGCCAGGCTTCTATACCGCTGTCCGTCACAACGCGCTGAACCTGCGGAATATGAAAAGGAAGCGGCTTTATTTCCGGCAGAACGGGCTGAGCGGCAGGCTTGTTTTTCGCCGCCGCGCTTTTTTTGACGATAACGCCGCCCGATTTTGTCTGCGCCGCCGAAGCATGAACCGAAAATGCAAAGCAACAAAAGAACAATATGATCAGTTTTTTCATGGGGCGTCCTTTGGCATCAGATAAGTGGTCACCGATGCGGCCGACAACATGTCCGCATAAGCTTTTTTAACATCGGCAAGCGTGACTTTTTCAATATTTGCCGTCCAGTTTTTTAAATCTTCGACCGTCAGGCCCAGCGCGTAAAACCGGCCGACCAGATTGGCGGCTCCTTCGGGATTGTCGTCCAGATACTCAATATCGGCAACCAGACGTTTTTTAGCCTTGTCCAGTTCCTTTTGCGTAATCGATTCCGGATCCGTAAAACGATCCAGCTCTTTTTCCAGATCGTTCAGAGATTCATTTTCCCGCGCCGTGATGTAAAATCCGAACGTTCCTTTGTCCAAAGCGAAACCGCCGTAACCGGTTCCCGCGGACCGGGCCGTTTTTTTACCGGTAATAAAGTGATTATACATTTTTCCCAAGTGATATGCTCCCAGAATTTCGTCCAAAACGGTATAAGCAAAAGCCTGTTCTTTGTTTTCGGACAGAAAAGACGGCACGACGTATACGCGCTGCAATGAATACAGTTTGATTTGCGGGTGGCGCATTTCTATTCTGGAGCGTACGGGATAAGGCATGGAAAATTGTTTTTTTGCCGTCGCCGTCCGGCTGGGCGGGATTTTTCCGTAATATTTTTCCGCCAAAGGTTTTAATTCGTCCGCGGTAATGTCGCCGGCAACGACTAAAATGGCGTTGTCAGGGGCATAATGAGCTTGATAAAAGCGTTTGGCGTCTTCCAATGTCAGCGAAGCGAGTTCTTTTTTTGTGCCGATGACCGGCCGGCTGTAAGGGTGGTCGCCGCCCCATAATAAAATGTTTCTGCGTTCGCCCAGCAGGTTGGCGGGGCTGTTTTCGATGCGCATCAGCCGTTCTTCTTTGACGACTTCCAGTTCCGGATCAAAGTCTTCCTGAGAAAAACGCAGGTTTTTCATACGATCCGATTCCAAAAACATAACCAGCTCCAACCTGTCGCGGGCGATGTTTTGGTAATAGGCCGTGTAATCCGGCGATGTAAAAGCATTTTCCGATCCTCCGTTGCGGGCGATGATTTTGGAAAATTCTCCGTCGGGAACGGCGGCGGTTCCTTTGAACATCATATGTTCCAGAACATGGGCGATACCGGATTTTCCGGACGGATCGTCAATGCCTCCGGTCTTGTACCACACCATGTGGGTGACAACCGGCGCGCGGTGGTTTTCTATGACGGCTACCTGCATGCCGTTGTCCAGCGTAAACGTCTGCGTTTCAAAAATCGAAGCGCCGGCGGGAGAAACTTGCAGTATAATAAAAAACAGGGCGACGAATAAACGCATTATTCCTCCGCTGATGTGGTCGCCGCGGCGCCGGATATTTCAATGATTTCTTCTTGAACGGCGGCTTGAGGCTCCGGTGTTGCGGGGGGATCTTTCTTTTCTGTTTGATTTTTTTCCGAATCGGCCGGTTTTTCCGCCGCCGCGGCCGGTTCGGGAGCGCGCAGCAGATAGTCGGGCGGCAAAACCAAAGGATTACCGGTGACAATACCCTGCGGATCCGGGCCGCGGCCTTTGTCCAAGGAGTACCGGTCGGCGCAGCCGGCAAGGCAGAAAAGTAAAAACAAACAAAAAACTTTCATCATTTTTTATCCTCTATTTTTCAAGCGGCAGCGCCATAATATCGGCGCCGGTCATGACGGGGGCGTATTTATCGGCAATATTGGCCAAAGCGGTCTGATGCATCTGCGCGCCGGAAATGACGCGGGTTTGATCCCAGGACATAACGTCGCGCGCCGCCGTTATATCCGCGGCAACCAGACATTTATACCCCAGCAGCCGCGCGTCGTGCGCGCTGGCGGCAATGACGGACGGCGTTGACATACCGGTTAAAATTAAAGTGTCTATCCCCTGCGCCTGTAAGGTTGTATGCAGGCCGGAACCGGAAAAAGCACTGGAAGCATACTTAACCTGAACAAAATGCTTTTTACCCGGAACGACGGGCGGATAAAATTCCGCCCCCGCGCTGCCGGGAGCAAAAACGAGACTGGCCGGGCTTTTGGCCTGATGACGGACATGAATTGTCATGATTTTATGTTTGTCCGCCCAATTCATCATCTTAACCGCCGGCGCGATTATTTCCCGAGCGCCTTCCACAGGCAGCATGCCAGTAAAATGTTCCGCCTGAAATTCGATCAACAGCAAAGCCGTTTTCTTTGTTTCCAGCCGCGTCGGATCCGGAATGCCGGATAATCTGCGGAA
>JBJFAY010000205.1:0-1963 GCA_051888155.1 Alphaproteobacteria bacterium | reverse complement strand
CCATTGACACATTACCGACAATCGAACCGTTTAAGATCAGATCCGAATCTTTCAACGCAATCATATTTCCCGCAGATTGAACGGTCAATTCGGCTCCATCGTTAATCTGTAAACACGACGAGCCGTCAAAAATAATTTCCGTATGAGCGATTAAATCGTTTGTTCCGTTTACAATGATTTTTGAATTACTGATGGCAATATCCCCATCAATTGCCGGAGAATATTTTGATCTGTTAACGATTGCGGCGGTATCGTTTAAGGTCAGATTTGAATCTTTAATTTTTACACTTTTGTCAAGCGGCGTTTGCATATCGGAATTAAAGCTCTCATACGCATTTTTTAGAGCAGCCCTAACACCACCTTCCACAGAACTGACTGACCAATTGTTTTCTAAGTATTCTTCAATTGATTGGTTGACATCGTATTGTGCTTTTAACGCCTCTTTTACACCGTCAGGCAAATCATCAAACTGTGTACCGTCCTGAATTGCTTTTTTAAGGATTTCCGCTATATTATTAACCGAAGCGGAAATCTGTTCCGTAGTCATAGGCTGTGAAACTTCCGCATACTTACGCGTTGTTTCAGTCCATGACAAATTATCGCTGCCCGCCAACGAGGCATTATTCAAAACTGCCGTAACTCCGTTGATCTCAGTATTATCCATCAAATCCTGAAAAACGGCATAATACGTTCCGATGTCGGTATTACCATCATAAATTTTAACCGGAAGCCCGAACGCTCCGACATATCTGTTTGTTCCATCCGTTATATCCGATATTGACGCTGCGGAAACAATCTGCGCATCAGTCAAAAACAAGATGGCATTTACAATTATATATTCAAACAGCCTTTTCGACATCAAAGCAGTTGAAAGTTTTTGAATTTTTTTTCCGTTCATGTTTTATACCCCGATGCGAAAAAAGGCGACCGTCCTGCATCGCCGTTTCCCACAATTTTATTGTTCCGCAGAAACATTTTTTACCGCAGCAACAGCCTGCCGCCAATTTTGCTTTGACGGCCATTCGTCGGATTTCAACAGCGGTCTGTTCATTTTCACACCTAAAACATAAACGTATTTTACTCCTGCTTTATCTTTCACGGTCAAAGGAACATATAAGCGATTTGTCTGCGGATCCGTATAACCGCCTGTTTTCAAATAAATTCTGAAAACAGACCAATAGTCGCCCAGACGCAATTGCGCTTCAGGTTCCGCATCTGCCGAAGACTTATAAAATTTCAGCGTAATGGAATTTGCCGCGCGCCCTTGAGCAATCACCGTTTCTTTAGAAGACGACGTTCCGAACCGTTTCGCTGTTTTTAAAGCGTCCGTTTTGATTTCAACATATCTGAAGCGGTTCACCGCGGCGATTTCATTCCCAGACAACAGACCGGTTTGGATATCAACCGGAGCTTGATACAAAGTCCAAATCAGAGGATTTTTTTCATCTGTCAAAACCGACGTGATTTTCAAAACATTTTCCGCCCAATCTAACGATTCTTTGTCAGCAAACAATGACAAATGCTTGTCAAAAAGGGGGTTTTCCTGTTCTTTTTGACCGTCTGCCGCTTTTTCCTCAACGACGGCTTTCAGCAAACGCTTTATTTCCTTCATCTGTTTCGGCGTAACGGTCTTTCCCGTACCGCAGTCGCGGCACAACGGAAAACCGCCTGACAGATTCAACAATCCGGAAGAATTTTTTTTCAAACGGTTTTCATTTTCTTTCTTTAACAATGCCACGGCATTGTCCGTAAAATCGTTCCACCAGCCGATTCGAGCGCGTTCGCCTTGTGTTTTCATATTGAACAGCGAACTTTGCAATTCTTTTTCCGTCAAAGATGTCAAATGCTCCCATGCGGCTTGTTCATCGTCCGGTAATTCAGCCCAAGCGTTTAAAGTCTTTTGACCGGCGTTTGTAAACAATGCCGTCAGCATTTTGAGCTTGTCGTTAATTAAGGCAATGTA
>JBJFAY010000204.1:0-1968 GCA_051888155.1 Alphaproteobacteria bacterium | reverse complement strand
TTTCCGCCAGACATTTGAAGCAAAAATGAACTTAATCGTCAACGCCGAAAAAAAAGACGACCTGTTCTTTGTCGGCAAAGCGCAGATTTTCATTACGGTGCCCGTTGCCAGACAAGACCTGAAATCAGGCCAGATTATTACGCGCGACGACATACAAATGAGCAATATTGCTCAGGAAAACGGCCGGCGGCGCATAGAACCCGTAAATATGGAAGACCTGATCGGCAAAGAAGTCAAACGATCCATACGGGCGGGACAACACATTTCGCAAAACGACGTGCAAACGCAGGTCATGGTTGCCAAAGGGAAAATCATCACCCTGAACTTTACCAAAGGCGGCATTATGCTCAGCGCCAAAGGCAAAGCTCTGGAAAACGGCGGGTTGGGGGACACCGTGCGCGTGATGAACATACAAAGCAAATCCGTCGTACAAGGAACAGTGACGGGACCGGAAACGGTTTCCATCGTTCCGGCCGGCGGACAATCCTAAGAGGAGGATAATATGAAAAGACGACATCTGCAGAAACTGGCAAAAACGGTTTTAATGACCGTTATAGCCTTAAACTCGTCCGGCTGCGCATATTTCGGACGTCTGGCCGACGTCGGTAAAGCGCCTGAATTTTCCAAAATTCAAAATCCGACGAAAGAAAAGGGCTATACGCCCGTTGACATGCCCATGCCCGAACCGCAGACGCCGTATGTCAACGCCAACTCATTATGGCGGCCGGGGTCCAAAGGATTTTTCAAAGATCAGCGCGCCGCGCAGGTCGGCGATATTTTAACCGTTCAAGTGGTTATTTCTGACAAGGCTCTTTTGGAAAACAAATCGGAACAAAAACGCGGCGACGACAAGGATAGCGTCAGTATCGGCGCTTTGGCCGGCCTGGAAAAATATGCAGGGAAAATTCTGCCCAGCGGCGTAGACGTTTCCAACCTGTTTAATATTACCAGCAGCCGTGATATCACCGGCGACGGTTCGATCGACAGAAATGAAAAAATTGATGTGACAATGGCCGCCGTTGTCACACAGGTTTTGCCCAACGGCAATCTGGTGATTTCCGGAAAACAAGAAGTCCGCGTCAACTATGAAATGCGCCAGCTGCACATGACGGGCATTATCAGACGCGAAGACATTTCCACTTTAAACACGATTAAATCGGAAAAAATCGCTGAACTGCGCGTCGCTTACGGCGGCAAAGGAACAATCAGCGACGTCCAGCAGCCGCGTTACGGACGGCAGGTTCTGGATATTATCAGTCCGTTTTAACCGCTTGTGCTCCAAAGGCCGTCCTCCTCCCCTCCCTTTTGGCCTTTGGAGCACTCTTTGATTTCTTTTCACTCACCCGACTTAACAAGGAGATCTCTCATGACAAACAAAACGCTCACCGTTTCCGAAAAAGACGCTCTGGCTTTGCTGCGCTCGGCAACGAATATATCCCATGCCCGCCAGACAGGCGACAAAACAGGTCTGACAATCGCTTTGGACGAAAATATGCAGCTTTGGACAGCCATTCAGACTTTGGTTTCCCGTCAGGATCACCCGTTGAACGAAACAGCAAAAAACAACCTGATTAAACTGGCGAACTTTGTCGTTGCAAAAACAATCAAATACGGCTGTGACGCTTGCGATAAGACTTTGGATACTTTGGAAAATATGAATCTGCAGATCGCGGAAGGACTGCTGGAACATTAATCCGCCGCCTTTTTACTCCGACCCCCCGTTCATACGGGGGTTTTTTGTGACAAATTGCCAAAATTCATCACAATTAATAACGGCCAAACAAAAAAAATATGATAAAACAACACGTTAAATCTTTTTCCTCTGAAATGAAAAAGAACCATAATTCCGCCATATTTTTTTTATACCCTGAAAGAGTAAGGAAAATGTTTTCCTTTCGGAGGAGAGGCCGAATAAAAAAAACATTTCAGCCTTCTTTGTATACTGAACGGGATAGGTTCCCCCTATCC
>JBJFAY010000203.1:0-8594 GCA_051888155.1 Alphaproteobacteria bacterium | reverse complement strand
GGATCCGATATTATGAAAGCTGTTCATAATCCCCCAGACCGTTCCGAACAGTCCGATAAAAGGCGACACCGCTCCGGTAGAAGCCAAAAACGTCATACGCTTTTCAACTCTGTCCATTTCGCGGTCCATCGTGATCTGCATAACGCGGTCGATTCGTTGATTTAAGCTGGTACCGTGTACGCCGCCGGTTCCCAAAGCTCCGGAAGACCGGCGCCATTCACGCATTGCGGCGACAAAAACGGCCGACATCGGATCCAGTCTGAACGGTTTTGATTCCAGTTTATCAAACATTTCGTCCAAAGATCCGCCCGACCAAAACTGAGATTCGAATTTTTTTGCGTCTTCGGTTGCGGAACGCAGCAGTATAACTTTTTCAAAAATAATCGCCCATGACCATACCGAAGCCAAAGCCAAAACAATAATAACCGTTTTTACGACAAAATCAGCCTGCAGAAACAACCCGAACATCGACAGATTGGTTGCGGCCGCAGTTAAAGATCCCGCTGGCATAAAAAAGCTCTCCTTTAAAATATTTCATTTAAAGAAGAGCTTAACGTATATTCATTAACAGATTACGAAATTTCAGCCAATTTTGTTCTGATATCGGGCGGAATACGTGTCGGCTTTCCTGACGGCGTAACGCAAACGATCTGCAATTTTATTTCTACCAGCGTTTCTTCGCCGCGTTTTACGGTCTGCAAACAATCAAATCCCGCCCCGCGCAGTTCCAAAATTTCCGTTTCAACAATCAATTCGTCTTCCAGACGGGCGGGTTTCTGAAAATCCAGTTCGCAATGTTTCACCATAAAACCGCACGGTTTTTCCGCCGCAGCCATATCTTTGCAGTAAATGCCGTGTTCATGCAGGAAATCCATGCGCGCCCGTTCGGCAAATCCCAAATACTTGGAATGATATACGACGCCGCCGGCGTCCGTGTCTTCGTAACAGATATTAATCGGCGTATACGTTTTCATGCCGATTTTCCTTCCAGATCAACGGCCGTTTTGTTTTTTCAGATTCAAAGCCGTGATCATGCCGCCCGGATTACCCAGCCCCGAAGCATACAACGCGCGGACTTCGTCTTTATAGGACGGCTTGGGATCCAGCTGGCGTTTCATTTGTTTCAAAGCAAACTGAGCCCGTTTAACATCGGCATACTGTTTCAGCGCTTCCTGTTCCGTTTTTTCGGCCGGCGGCATAGAAATCGCGCGTCCCGCCGTACTGATAGCGGCGGCTCCGAAAATAAAAGCCGGAGTTGCCATACGATCCATTCCGTTCGCAGCCATTACGCCGCCGATTACTGCGGCCGAACCGAAAGCAACGGCTCTGGCGATTTCAGCCCCTTTGCGTCCCAGCGCGTATTCCAGTTTTGTATCAAAAGAAGCTTTCCGCGCTTCTTTTTTCAACTGCTTTTCCATACCCTTAATTGTTTCCAAAGCCGTTTTTTTATCGGCAATGTTCATCGGATTTTCCGCCATATATTTTTCTGCGGCCTGTTCGGATTCTTTACGATCCGACTTTGCGCCCATAATATAAGTCACATTCGCCAAATAAGCGCCGACCTGAGCAGGAACAACAGCTTTGCTAAAGCTTTGAGACTGATTTAAAGAAAGAGTCATAGACATTGAATTATCCTTTCAAAAAACACTCGACGGAAACAATATCATTATTTGTCATTTTTTGTCAAATAAATCTTCTGTTATTGCCGCAGGCGGCGCTAATCCCAGATGTTTAAACCCCAGCGCCGTCAACATTCTCCCGCGCGGCGTGCGCTGTAAATAGCCTTGTTGCAGCAGATACGGCTCAATGACTTCTTCAATCGTATCGCGTTCTTCGGACAAGGCCGCGGACAAAGTATCAGCCCCGACCGGCCCGCCCGCGTATTTCTGCGCAATGCACGTCAGATAACGCCGGTCCATCATATCCAGTCCCTGATTGTCAACGTCCAGCCGTTTCAAAGCTTTGTCGGCAATCAGAGCGTCAATTTCTTTTTTCCCTTCAAAAGCGGCAAAGTCCCGCACACGCTTTAACAACCGCCCCGCCACACGCGGCGTGCCGCGCGACCGGCGGGCAATTTCGCGCGCTCCGTCCGGCGTAATGACCGTGTTCAACACGCCCGCCCCGCGGACAATAATTTTTTCCAGATCCGCCGGATCATAAAAATCCAGTCGCAAAGGAATCCCGAAACGGTCGCGCAGCGGCTGAGTCAGCAGCCCCGAACGTGTCGTCGCGCCGATCAGCGTAAACGGCTGCAAATCAATGCGCACCGAACGCGCCGCCGGCCCTTCGCCGATAATCAGATCCAGTTGAAAATCTTCCATCGCGGCGTAAAGGACTTCTTCAATCGCGGGATTTAAACGATGAATTTCATCAATAAAAAGAACGTCGTTTTTTTCCAGATTCGTCAAAATCGCCGCCAGATCGCCGGCTTTGGAAATCATCGGGGCGGACGTCGCCCTGAATCCGACCGCCAGCTCGTGCGCCACAATCTGCGCCAGAGTCGTTTTTCCCAATCCGGGCGGTCCGAACAGCAAAATATGATCCAGCGCTTCGCCGCGCGTCAATGCCGCCGTAATAAAAACTTTCAAGTTTTCGCAAACCGAGCGCTGCCCCGTAAAATCAGCCAAAGACTGCGGGCGCATTTTGGCAAAGTCTTCATCGCCGCTTCTTTTGGCCGGACTGATAATTCTGTCTTCGGTCATGGCGCGAATTCCTTCAAAGCGTCGCGGATCAGCTCGTCAACTTTTGCCGATTCTCCGCGTTTCTTAAATGATTTTGCCACGGCCATGGAGGCGTCCATACGCGCATATCCCAGATTAACCAGCGCCGAAACCGCATCGTTTACGGCGCTGCCCTGCGCCTGCGCGATATCACCGGCCGGCGTATCCGTTCCGGCCGCGCCAAACGCCGCGCCGATTTTACCTTTTAATTCCGTTACGATCCGGACAGCCAGCTTCGGACCAACCCCCGGCGCGCGCGTAATTGATTTCGAATCGCCCGACGCCACCGCCGCCGACAATTCATCGGCGCTTAAAACCGATAAAATCGCCAAAGCCACCTTCGCCCCCACGCCCTGCACGGTTGTCAGCAAAGAAAACCAGCCTTTTTCCGCGGCGTCGGCAAAACCGAACAAATGAATATGGTCTTCGCGCACCTGCGTTTCGATCAACAAAGCGGCGCTTTGCCCGTTTGCAGGCATTTTCATCTGCGTTTTCGCCGAACAAAAAACTCTGTAGCCGACTCCGTTAACGTCCAGAATCAGAAAGCCGTCGCCGACGGAATCCAAAATACCGCGCAGTTTTGCTATCATTTAATCAACTCCGCCAGTTGTTTCATGCGTTCCGCCGTCACGCGCATATAAGAATGGCAGATCGCCGCGGCCAAAGCGTCCGCCGCATCGGGGCGGAGTTTTCCCGCGGCGGGCAGCAGCGTATGAACCATCATGTCCACCTGCTGTTTTTCCGCGTGTCCGGCGCCGACAACGGCTTTTTTGATTTGGTTGGGCGTGTACTCAGTCACCGACAGTCCCGCCTGAGCCGGCGCCAGCAGGACGACGCCGCGCGCCTGCCCCAGTTTCAGTGTTGAATTCGGATTTTTATTAACAAAAGTTTCTTCCACCGCCGCTTCGTCGGGAGAAAAATCGGAAACAACCGTACGAATTTGTCCGTGCAGCTCCGCCAGACGTTCCGCCAAAGACAGGGAATCCGTCGTATCCGCCACGCCGGCCGCCACAAAAGACAGCCGGGAATCACAGCTGTCAATAACAGCCCAGCCGGTATGCCGCAATCCGGGATCCAGCCCTAAAATCCGTACGGTTTTTCCCAAAGTTTACCCTTCCAGCTGCGCCATGATTTCGTCGGAAACCGAAACATTCGACGCAACGCGCTGAACGTCTTCTTCGTCATTCAGGGTTTCAACAAAATCAAAGAACTTTTTGGCGGTTTCGACATCGGTCAATTCGGCTTCGACCAAAGGCTTCCAGTCAAAACGGCAGATTGTCGGCGTATCGAATTTAGCTTCCAACGCTTCGCGCACCGCCCCTAAATCATCGGGCGTGCAAATGATGCGGTGGCTTTCTTCATCGGATTCGACGTCGTCGGCGCCGGCTTCCAAAGCGGCTTCAAACATTGCGTCGGCTTCGGCGACGGCCGCCGGATATTCGATCAGCCCGATACGCTGAAAGTTAAACGCGACGGACCCCGTTTCCCCCATGACGCAGCCGGCTTTGCCGAAAATCGAACGAACGATCGGCGCGGTGCGTTTGGGATTGTCCGTCAAAGCTTCGACGATAACGGCGACATTGCCGGGACCGAAACCTTCGTAACGGATTTCTTCATAGTTGGCGGCGTCGCCGGCAGCCGCTTTATCAATCGCGCGTTTAATATTGTCTTTGGGCATATTTTCGGCGCGGGCGGCGGCTATTGCGGCGCGCAGACGCGGGTTATAAGCCGGATCGGGCAGCCCCGATTTCGCCGCGACCGTAATTTCACGGCCCAGTTTGGAAAAGGTGCGGGCGCGGATTTTATCCTGCGCGCCTTTACGGTGCATAATGTTTTTAAATTGAGAATGACCGGACATAACACTCCTCTAGTCTTTTAGGTTAAAACTGATTTCGTTTTTCTTTTAACACCATTTAAAGCGGCGGTAAAGATTCCTGTAAACGTCCGCCGTACCGAATCATATAAATTTTTTCGGCCAGCCCCGTTGTATCGTTCGTATCGACCATCACGCCGCAAACGGTCGCGTCCCCTTTTTCGGGACTGTATTTTTCGGACGACATATTGGTGACGAAACGGCGCACCGGTTCGGCTTTGTTCATACCGATCACGGAATCGAAACACCCGCACATGCCCGCGTCGGTCAGATAAGCCGTGCCGTTGGGCAAAATCTGCGCGTCCGCCGTCGGAATATGCGTATGCGTTCCGACAACCAGACTGACCTTCCCGTCCAAATGCTGCCCCATGGCCATTTTTTCACTGGTCGCTTCGGCATGAATATCCACAATCATCGCCTGCGCGTCACGCCCCAGCTTAACGGCGTCGACCCATCGGGCGGCGGCAGAAAACGGATTTTCGATCGAATCCATATAAACGCGCCCCTGAACATGCAAAACGCCGACTTTGCGCCCGTCCGGCAGCCGGTAAAGCCCCGCCCCTTTGCCGGGCGTTCCCGCCGGATAATTCGCCGGACGCAGCAGGCGGTTTTCCGTTTCTAAAAGCGGCTGTATTTCTTTGGAAATCCAGCCGTGATTGCCCGACGTGATCACATCGGCGCCGCCGGCGAACAATTCGCGGCAGACGCTCAGGCTCAGCCCGAAACCGTGCGCGGCGTTATCGCCGTTGACAATAACGAAATCGACATGATATCTGCGCCGGAAATCCGGCAATGTTTCAGCTACCAGACGGCGGCCTGATTTTCCGACGACGTCCCCCAGCAACAAAGTACGCATTACATTCCCTTTATAATTTCTTTTTCCGTCAGGATAAAGTTCAGTTTTTCATCGGTTTCTTCCAGCGGCACTTCCTGTATTTCCTGATCGGAAAAAGCAACGCCGGCAACAACGGGATTTGTTTTGGCGCGCAATTCGGCGACGGTTCTGTCATAAAATCCGCCGCCGTATCCCAGCCGGCCGCCGCGGCGGTCAAAAGCCAGCAAAGGCAGCAGCAGAACGTCGGGCAGAACGGCTTCGTATTTTTCATTGGGTTGTTCCGTACCGTAAGACCCCGCCACCAATTCGGCGCCGGGTTCCCATCGTCTGAACACCAAAGGATCCGTTTTGGCGACGACCACGGGCAGACAAACCGTTATTCCTTTGTTAAACAGGGAAAGCATCAGCGGGCGGACGTCCAGTTCCGTTTTCATCGGCCAGTAAGCGGAAACGACGGGATTTTCAGGCAAAGGCAGTTCATGAAACAGCGTTACGATTTCCTGAGCGCACCACAGGGCATGATCCAAAGCGATTTCGGAACGTTTATGGACGGCTTTTGTCCGCAGTTGTCGTTTCAGAAAAGTATAATCCATTCTTCAGCTTTCTTAGAATTACCGCGGGGAAAAGACCTCTCTGACCGTCGAACCGAAACACGCATCGCGTGGGCCGCCTTGTATAGGTGGGCGCCGTGATACGGCAGGACTTCGAACTAATTAAAGCGCGTTATCCGCCGCAGGGACAGCTCCCGTAAAGTAAAACGTTGGCCCCGAGTACCAGCGGGATTCTAACGAATCGAAAAGTCGTTTTCCCCTGATTTTAAAGATTACGCATTTTCAATCGTTTCGGCAACAGTTGAAATGCGCTGCGATACTTTTTCTATCAGCTGAACGCTCTGAGATAAAACTTCCGGCGATACGGCGTTTTCCGTCTGCGACCGGACAAGTTCCTGATTTTTTTCGGTTAAATCGCTGGCCAGCAGCAGCGCCCCCATGACCAGCCCCAAAGATTCCGAAACCGGCATGCGCGATTTGATAAAACCAACCTTTTCGTCCAGCATCAACGCCAGAGATTTCAGATTTTCTTCCTGTCCTTCGCCGCAGGAAACAATATATTTCCGCCCGCCGACAGATAATTGAACGTCCGCCATGCCTATCCCCTTAAAATCTTTAATTCTTCAAGAGTCGAATCCAACCGTTCGGAAGCTTCGAGCGTTGTCTGTTTTAATTCGTCATAAGCCTGCCGCACGCCGTCCAGTTCAATGGACAGATTTTCTTTTTCACCGCTCAAAGTTTCCTTTTCTTCCCGCAGCGCCGCCAGTTCGGAACGCAGCCGGGCGTTTTCTTCGCTCAAAGCGCCGGTCTGATCTTCGCTTGCCGTTTCTTCCCGCGCGCCGTCCCTGAAACGCTTTAATTCCTGTTCGGCTTCTTCTTTGGCTCTGATCAAAGCGGGACGTTCGCGCCCCCAGCCTTCGCGGAATTTTTTAAACTGCTCGCGTTCGCCCAGCAGCTGATTCTTTTCGGCGATCAAGCGGTTGCGTACCGAAATCAGTTCTTCTTTTTCCGCGCGCAGCTGATCAAAATCCGATTCGTTTTTCTGCGCCAGCGACAAATCCTGCCCGGCCCGGTCCAAAGCCGACTGCAATTCCCGGCACTGTTCGCGCAGTCCGTCTATCTGTTTTTGTTTTTCAACGATTTTCTCCGCCGCAGCGTCCAAACGCCGGGCCGCCTGCGCCAGGCTTTCCAATGCGGATTGCAGCTGTCCCTGTAAACTCAACGCCAATCTCCACGGTCAAAATAATTTTTATTAAGATAAAGGCGTTCTGATTTTTGTGCAACAGCCTTCTTGCACCTTTTCGGCTTATGTTGACAAACGCGGCGTCTTCTGCCGTAATGCTTTTGTATTCTGATTTGTGAAAGAATTTAAAATGCAGCAAGGACTTTATCTGATCGCGCCCGCGGGAACGGACGAAAACGAACTGACCGGACGGTTTAACCGGTTTTGCGCCGGCGAAACGCCGGACGCGCTGCTGTTCGATCCGGCGGACCGGCCTTTTGAAGCCGTCCGTCGTTTTACAAACACCGTCCAGACAAAAAATGTCGCTCTGATTCTTAAAGACGACATTGATCTGGCTTTGAAACTGCCGGCAGACGGGGTGCAGATTCCTTATCGACCCGACGTCAAAAAAATCAGAAAACAAGCGGCGGATATCGCTTTGGGCGTTATCTGCGCCACGCGCGACGAAGCCATGCGCGCCGGAGAAGCCGGAGCCGACTATATCGGATTTGACACGCCGGACGCGGCGGACCTGACGCAGTGGTGGAGCGAACTGTTTACGGTGCCGTGCGTCGATTTCAATCCTGACCGTCCGTCAACGGCGGCGGATTTCCGGATTGCGGTTTTGGCCGGTTAAAAACAAACGTTTTATTCAATACGTATCCCAGCAAAGCCACCGGCAGCACCAGCACGGCTCCGGCAATGTACTTATCGGTCAACCCCGCCATTTCCAACAGCTTTAATCCGGCGACGTTGGCAATATAAACAACGATATAAACGCCGATGAAACGCCCCAGCAGACGCGGCTGAAAATCTTTAAAAACAACGCGGCCGAACGTTTGGAAATTAAATAAAACGCCGCAGACCGTCGCAACGGCCACCGCCGCGGCATAATGCAGCCCCGCATAAATCAGCAGAGAATAAAGGGAGTAATAAAAAACGGTGTTGACGCCCCCCATAACCAGAAACAAAATAAACTGTTCCGAAAACCCCGTGATTTTCATTCCCAGTCGTACGCCCCAAAAAAACAAATCTTTTAATTTTTTCATGCGACCGGCGCCCACAAAATATCTTCAATCCGTTCCGCTCCCGTAATCAGCATAACCAGCCGGTCGACTCCGACGGCGATGCCCGCGGCTTCGGGCATGGCGGCGACGGCGTTGATGAAATCGTCGTCAATCGGATAACGTTCGCCGTACAGTTTTTCCTTTAAATCCATATCGTACTCAAACCTTTCGCGCTGTTCCGCGGCATCGGTCAATTCGGAAAAAGCGTTTGCCAGCTCGACGTCGCCGACATAGACCTCGAAACGTTCGGCAAAACGCGGATCCGACGGTTTCCGCCGCGACAAAGCCGCCATACAGACCGGATAGTCGTATAAAATCGTCGGGAC
>JBJFAY010000202.1:0-8629 GCA_051888155.1 Alphaproteobacteria bacterium | reverse complement strand
GATAAGGTTGCGAACTTTGCGTGCCAATTCCAAATCGGACAGCGTAAATTCGCCGTTTTCAATCGCGTCTTTAATTTTTTGGCTGATGTCCGGCCTGTAAATTCGTTTTTGAGGTAATTTAATGACTTTCCCCATGGCTTTACCCTCCGAACGGCAGGGAAAGCTGTTTTTTCTGTTTGCCGGGTTTGCGCCGTTGAACAGGAAAACCCATAAATTCCAAAGCCTGCAAACATTCTCGAATACGTCTTGGAGATTTTAAAATCAGTCTGGCGATTTCCTTTGTTGAAAGCCCTTTCTGATTGTAATCCCAAATCTTGGAAAAAAGATCGCTTGCGCAAAGAAAGGCCGTTTGTAAAGTGTTTATTTGCAATTTCAGCTGTTTGATTTGTTCCGCTTGGGCTTTGGTCGATTGCTTGCCTTCCAAAACGTCCAGAACATCCCGCCGAAAAGCCGCGGCCTTGTCTGATTTTGACAACATCGCTATCAACATTGCGCCACGAACAGAAAAGACATTCGTCAGTTGTTTGCCCCCGTTGGTCATAACTTCCACAGATAACATCATATCGTCGGTAAACTCTTTGCGATGTTTGCGGTAAATTTTTTGAACGGCCTTTTGCGGAAAGGATAAATTCAAGGCGGAACCAATCTGGTTCCCCCTTAAATACGGGGTGTCGTTGATGTCGATAACTTCCAGTTCGTTGTTCTGAAACTTGATTAAATTTTGTGTCATTGTATGACGCTCCTGTGTAAAGATTAAAACAACCAGAACGTCTATCGTTTGAAAAATAGGCGCTCCGGGGGTTCAAACACACGTACACAGTCGTGCCGATCGCGCCTTTAGGCAAAGACCTTGGACATTCGCGCGTCGCCCCCGGAACATAGAATTTAGGCACAAAAATAGCCGCAAAACTAACGTGGCGGGAAACCGCTGTGTAAAAAGGAGTGTTTGAAGCTCCACTTACAACGGTGCCAAATTTTTGGGTTGCGGTCAACATTTTTTAAAGTACCCCTAAAAAATTATGTTTTTTCCGGAAGCGGGAACAATTTTCAAAGACTGATTTTGTCTTGTCCGGTCAAGGGCGGCGAAGCCGCTTGCGAAGCCCTTGACGGGACGGGACAAAATCGGACAATGTTCCGAACCGCTTTCGGAAAACGTTGTTTTCCCTTGTGTCTGCGGCAGAGAAAAATCCGCCGCACCCATAAAGAAAATCAGTCCAATTCCGCCTTTATTCTCAGTTCCGCGGTTGCGGCGTTGACGCGCTCGGTCGCGGCGACGACTTGGCGTTCGACATAAAAGGTGTAGCCGATCAATGCCAGAGCGGCGGCAATGCAGAGATAATGCAAAAATATTCTCATCTGTTTTTCCTTCATGCTTTTGCCAAATCGACTGTTACGGCACGCCACGGAGATTCCGCCGTGTCCCGTTCGTAAAAGCGGTAATACAGTTTTGACCCGTCAATTCTGATGCTGTCCGTTATCGCTTGCATGGCGCGTTGCCACGTTTCGTCTTTGATGTCCAAGCGGCGGAGCGACAACAGGGCGTTGCGGTTGATTTTGCCTTCTTTGTCCACTTGGAAAGCGTGGTCAATCAGCGTGACGATTTCAGGGCGGCTGTCCGCGCCCCAGGCGTTAATGCATTCGTCGATCAGCGTCTTGGCCGTCTGAAGCTCCGCGCCGAAAACGATGTTTTCGGAAATGGCAACCTGAACCTTTTTCAGGCCGTCATACGTCTGAAACGTCATGTTTCCTTTGCGTCCGCCTTTTTTCACACCGTACTTTTCGTCGATTAACGACAGATAAGCCGCGATGTCGTCGCCCGTGTGGCCTTTAAACCGCGAGATCTGGTCGGACAACGCGCAGGCAAAGTCCATAATTTTATGCACCAGCTGGTCTTCCAGCTTTTCCGTCGGCTTGACAATGCTTTCGGGGACAAGACGGCCGGCCGCGTCTTTCATATATCCGGCGGGGATTGTGGTATTTGCAGTTTCAGTCATTTTTGTTTTTTCCTTTCTTTTTATTCTGTTTAAAGTCCTGTGAAAGAACATCCGCCAATTCGTGCAACATTTCGGGGATTTTTTCTTGAACGCGTATTTTGCAGACGCATTTTTCAATGCTTGGAGCATCTTTCAACGCCATTGCCAAAGGAAGAGCCAAATCGCAGGTTTTTCCTTCAATGATGCGTTGTGTCTCATAAGTTCCGTCTTCGTTTCGCGTTCCTGCGATTAAAAACAAAAAATCGTGTTTATTGACGGCTTCTACAGCCGTCTGTCTTGTTGTTTCTTGCATTTTCAGTGTTTCCTTTCTCTGATGGGTGGTTTGTAGGTGAATTTAAAAAGTAAAAAGCGGATCATTTGCCGAAGCGTCTTAAATACCCCGTCGGGCAGACGTTCAGCCCGGGGCGGCTCGCCCCTAAGCTGCCGGCGGAAGATCATCATTGTCGTTCCCTTTGCTGTATGCCGTCCCCGGTACAACGCCCAAATGACGCAGGCGAACGGCAACCGCGACGGTTTCTTTGGATACGCCGGCTTTGTCGGAAAGCTCGTTTTCCAAAACTGCGACTTCGTTTTTGATGCGGATCAGCTTTTTGATTTCTCTGTCCATGATTGACGGCGGAATAAAGCCTTGCGGTTCTTGCCCGTATTCGCGGGTCAGCGTGGAAATCACGCCGAAAATCTGTTGGGATAAGGTGGAATTTAAAGGCATTTTTCATTCTCCTTTTTTAAAGTGGGGACAGCCGTTGCGGCAGGCTTTATAAAGAGCCACGCGCTGCGGATTAACGGCGGAAAATTTTTGTTTTTGATAACGAACGCATCGGTCGACGGACAGTTCGCCCAAGACGGGGCAAACCAGCAAAGCGTTTTTAAAGCATCCGTTAAACGTGCGTTCAACGGCACTTAAATCACCCGCATAGCGTCCTTTTAAAACAAGGCTGATCGTCGCGGCGGAATAGCCCATTTCTTTGGCGACTTTGGCTTGGGAAGTCTTGGCACATTCGGCTTTTAATTCGGAAATCCAATCAGTCATCGCTTGCCTCCTGTTGCCAGACGATCTTTTGCAAATTCGGATCGAATACGGTTTTCAGCCGCTGGATCATCGGAGCTTTCGCACCGGTGTTTTTCGACGGAATAAATGCATATCTGCCGGCATCAACACGGCGCAAATATCCGGCGCGGCATAACGTTTCAACATAAGTTTTTGCTGTAGCCAAAGAAATAAGCGTTTCTTCGGTTGATGCTATTCCTACCAGTTCTTGACATCTGAAAGACTTCAGGCGTTTCATCGCCAACCACATCTGTTCATTGCCTGCTCCTTGCGTAACTTCTTTTCCCCGTTTATCAAGGCGCGGAGCATTAACCCCAACGTCTTTAATCAGCTTGAAAACAGATGCTTTAAAACGCTGAGGCACGGAACTTTCCAGATAGCCGCCTTTAAGCAGAGAATGGACATACGTTTCTAAAGTTGACCTTTTTAAATCGCTGAAGCTGTTTGCCAAACCGGTTAAAGTAAATCCGTCTTTATTTGCCCTGATTGCTTCCCACATTGCTTGGCGGCCGCAGGGGTTTTTGGCTTTCATGCGCAGGTGTATCGGTTTATTCGCCATCACAGCCCCGCTTTCCGCGCCATCGGCGGCACGCCCGTAAAGAAATCGCGCTGATAATCGGCCGAACCGACTGTTTTTAATCCTTTCGTCGTTGCAAATTCACGCACGCGGTCAAGGTTGACGCAAACGCGGCGCACGGATCCCGCGCTTTCTTTCAGGATTTTTTCGCACAAGTCCTCTTCTACCGTAACGCCGTTCGCATACAATTTTGCCAGATGTTTGACGTCGTCGATTGACGCCGGTTGCGCCGCCACCCAGTCAAGCATACGGCCGTGAACGCGCTCCCATTTTTGAAGTTTCACCGGCATCGCTTCTTCGCCGATCAAAATGATTGTGGCCTGCGAACTTTCATAAATATCCCGAACGACTTCAATCATACGCTTTTGAACCAAGAAATCCGCTTCATCTATGATTAAAGGACGCTGGGAAAGCGAGAGTTCTTCGCCGATCTGATCCATCATGTCGGGGATTGTGTAAGCGGGCTGAATACCCATTTCTCCCAAAATCGAAACGCAGAGCTTTTTCGGCGTCCAAACGCTTTTGACTTGGACGTGATAGGCTTTGTGCTTGTTCGCCGCGTAAATCGCCGCGAACGTCTTTCCGTAACCTGAAAATCCGTAAAAGGTCGCCATGCCGGGCAATCCGTAATCGCGGTTTTTGACGCGGTATACCAGTTCGTTTAAAAGTGCCACGTTGCGCAGCGGGGCGATTGTATTCTTGACAGTTTCGTTCATTTTTGTCATTCTTCCTTTGTTTTGTGGTTGGCGGTTGTCCGAAAGGACGCCGCCTCTTTTATGCCGTCAGAGCCGCTTCCATGCCGAAATCCTGCGCAAAGTCCATGCGCTGAATGTATTCGGGCGATTTGGAGTATTCGGCGAACCAACGGCGGTCTTCGGCGGAAATGCTTTCCCCGTTTTCGATTTGTCGGCCGATAGCGACGGCTTTGCGGAACCGAGCCGCAGGCGTGTCAATATCGGCAACGGGCTGAGCCTTCTGTTCAGCCTCAAATTCTTTTAAAAATTCTTCGTTTTTGGCGGCTTCTTCTTCGGTAACCGGAGCGGCCTCAGGGGCGGGTAAATATCTTTGTCCCAATTCTTCCAAAACTTCTTTTTGCTGTTCATCAAGACGTGCAAGCCGCCCTTGAGCCCGTTCAAGTTTTTTCTTGTCGTCATAGGCGACAGGCATAAAGGCACGTTTATTTTCTTCAAATCGCGCAACGCAGATTAAACGTCCCGGAAGTTTCCCGTCCCATTCGCGCACCCAAACCTTTGACGCATCATGAATGTCGAAACCGACGGCAACCTGTTCGTCGTGATAATGCGTCAGCAGATGCGAACCGTACACGTTGTTAAACAGACTGACCAAACAGCGCGAACATTTGCGGACAACGTAAGGACGCGATAAATCATCTGTTTCCGCCGGCGTCAGAACGTCGGGGCGGTAGTCGGGAAATTCAGGATTGCCCGCCTCCCAAGCTTCATTTGGCGTCATGTGACGTTTTTTGCCTGTTTCGGAATCTATAATAACCGGCAAGAAAGAATGCGGATGGTCGTTATAAGCCGCAAAGCATCGTTCGCAATAAGCCACAAATCCGCGCCAATCGGGAAGAAGGCGACTGCGTCCGTCTTGTTTGACTTCGCGGCGGTTGATGTGAAAAACCTTTTGCTTGGCTTCCGGATCCATCGGTTTGCCCATGTAAGTCGGAAGCATTTTCGCCGCCTTGACCCAAATCGTCTGGTGCAGACGTTCAATCACGCCGCGCGCTTGTGAATTGTAGGCGATGCTGTTCTTTTTCGTGATGCCCAAACGGGCGCAGAACATATCTACGGTCGTATTATTAAAGCCGTTGCCGTTATCGACATAAAACACGTCCGGAATACCGTTGGTCGTAACCGCATGAATCAAGCTGTCCATAACGGATGCGGTCGATTCGACGATGTTCAAGCTGAACCCGACGGCTTTGCGGGTATATACGTCAATAATTGTCGTGACTTCGGGACGGAAAGGCTTGCCGTGGATCGGGTGCGCGATTTCAGCATCAAACGTATGACCGTCGGCGCAATAAATCGCCCCCGGCCATAAATGCGATACGTCGCGGGAAACGTAAGCCCTGAACGCTTTTCCTTCACGCGCTCCGACACGCCCTTTGTTCGCCAACAGTTTGCCGATTTTTTCAAGATAAAACTTCGCCTGCCTGTAGCTGGGAGCTAACGCGGGCATATTTTCCTGAAGAATTTCAATGCAGGAATTTAATGACGGTTTTTGCGGTCTGAAATACAAACGGGCAAAGGCTTCAAACCATTCGGGAGCAACGATCTGTTCGTCTTTCGCAGGGGTGGGCATCAACCCTTTTAAGCCAGCTGTTTCACGCAGTTTGTACCAGTTAAACAAGCTGGCGCGGGAAAGTTTGACCGTTTCGCCGGCCTTTGCGTTCGCTTTTCGGATCAGTTCGATGAAAGACGGTTCCAACGTTCCGTTTTTCAGTCCGTTTAAAACGGCTTTAATCGCGTTGTTTTTCCCGCACGTTACCGCCAGATTGTCAATCGCGTCCAAAACCGCCGCCCGCGCTTCCGCCGTTTCACGCTGCCATGCTTTGGCTTCGGATAAATCGGCGTCGTCGGGACGTTCGATCACGGCCTTTGAACGGCGTTCGGGAACGCTTGATAATGAACGGCGCGCCAATTCTTCTTTGGCTTTGGCGGGTAAACTCGATATGTTGTATTCTTTGCCGCCGCCGCGACCGCACCGGGGACGCGATTGCCAGTGTTCGCGGGCGGCTTTTTCAATAATGTTTTTCTTAGCGGACGGAATATCCGGTAATTTCAGATCGGCCAGTTCCTGAGCAGAAAACCATTCTTTCATAACCGCCTCCGAATTTTAACGGGCGCAACCGAGTTCAATTCTTTTTGATATTTTTTTAGCTGTTCAATCTGTTGTGCGACACGGCCGCGTTCGGCGAGCAAGGCTTCGTCACCAAACAGCACGGTAAAGCCTTCGTCTTTTAAAAGCTCGTCCCATACTTGCGGCGTTTCAGCCACACGAACCAAGACGACAAACCGGTAAAGGGTGATTTGATGGTCAGTGTTCGCTTCGCTGGAATAATTGTCCAACATGGCTTTTGAAAAACTCGGGCAGTTCATTGCCTCCGCCATTTCAGCGGAGATTTGTTCGCGGCTTTTCGGGCTTTTCTTTAAAATCAAAGAAACCAGCCGTTTGATTTTGCCGCTCAGATCTACAGCCGCCGAAACAACCGCAGGACTGCGGACGGGATAAAACCGTTCAAATAAATCAAGTGTCTGTGTATCTTTGAATTTCTTTGACATCGCTTTAACCTTTAAATTTTAACCCGATGAGCATTTCCGACACAGATACGGAAGTTACCGTCATGTGATACATAACGAGATGCCGTGAATTTGTACCCGCGTAAAACTAAACGGGCGGCTTTATACGCTTCTTTGAAAGTTGCTTTCGTTATTTTTGAAAATATAAATGCTGTTTCATAAACCGTTTGGGCAATATCGGGATCGTTTTTCCATATATCTTCCGGCGCAGTATTAGCATACATACAAAAATCACCGTCACGACCACGCCACATCATTATTGAACCGTCTGTATTTGACTTAATGAATGGATTAAAATCTCTGTCTGTTCGTTTAAAAATAGGCATTATTCGTTCTCCGTTAAATGCGAGATCAACAGCTGTTCAATGAAACGACGGGCTTCTTTATAAGAAGAAAAGTAATGCTGTTCTGCCTTGTGGCGTTTCTTAATTCCGCCCGAAACCGGTACAACGTCCACATCATATTCAGTGATACCTATGATGTCATTGAAGCTGAAATCTATTTCCAGACGATCCAAAATAATGGCCTGATAATCGCCGGTCTTAGCCATTTCTTTCAGTTCTTTGGCTCGGCAAATAAAAGGAAAGCCGTTGCACTGATAATCCAAAATATTGGACGATATGTACGTTTTAACCATTTTATTCTCCATGTTTAAGCCGCTTTGTTTTTTTGACATTGCCGAAAAATACGAATCCCTTTATATTGATTAAGTCTTGAACGTTTACGGCTCCCATCTTCGTTGAAGCGGCTTGGCCAAAGTTCGCAGGCTGGAATGCCTAAGAAATCGGCGATGGCTTCTTCGGCGGCGGGAAACGGAGTAGTTAGGGCTTTTGAACAAGCTCGGCTTGACAAACCGGCTTTTAATGAAAGGCTTTTTAAGGTCATTCCTTTGCGAAGGATCATGCACTTAATTCTGACGGCTCTGATGTCCATAACTTCTTGACCTCTCTGGTGAACCGACTCTGCCAAGTCGGTTTTTTCTGGGGGATTAAATTCAACTTGTAGAATTAACATATCTAGTTTAATGGATAATGTCAACCATAAAACTGGCGTAACTGTTCTTTATTATCAATTATAATGTCAACATATTGATTTTAATTGATAAAATTGAAGCGTTACGGATTTTGGGAAAACAATGAAAAACGTAACAGAACAAACTGACAACTATAACGATTTCGCAGATCGTCTATCTTCTGAAATCTTAAAAAATTATCGGTCTGTTAGGGCTTTTGCTTTAGAAAACGGAATAAATCCGTCCACAATGGCTTTGTACGCAACGGGGCAAAGTGAACCCACACGTCCAGTATTATGTATAATCGCAAAAGCATTAAATGTTTCCTTGGACTGGTTGGCAACGGGCGAAGGCCTGCCAGAAAAAGATAGTCTTGATGAAATGGTAAAAGACATCAAAGTTGATGCGGATTTGATGGCTGAAATCGTTAAAGTCGTCAATGAATACCTTGATTCGCTTGATCGTGAACTGCCCCCTGAAAAACTCGGGAAAATTTACGCTTACCTTTATAATTATTGCCATAAAGACGAGCCAGTGCGCCGCGACAATATCATCAGTTTAATCGACATCGCGGGATAAAACTTTAGTATAGTTTCTCCGTCGTTTTAATAACAACGGAGAAAAATTATGAATAAGAAACTTGAACACATTAAAGAAATGCTTGGATCTGCGCCT
>JBJFAY010000201.1:0-2014 GCA_051888155.1 Alphaproteobacteria bacterium | reverse complement strand
TTAATGGCATTTCTGTAACTCCTTTTCGTTTGTAAAAAAACAAACTCACGGCCGGGTGGCGGCGCCACAAGCCCAACGTCCTCCCGACGGGAGGTAGAACCGTAACTTTGTTCAAAAAACAAACTCACCTTAAAGATCAGTCCTTAAGGTGAGGGAGTTCACAACTGCTAAAACTCAGTCCGGATTATTCGACGCATACGCGCTTATATCTCCGGCTCCCTCATAAAAGGGCGGATTATGTAGTTTTAGAGGAGCTGTGACACTCCGCAGCCGGCCTACCGACTGCGGGAGTAATGATAGAATAAGTTTGCTGACAGGTAAAGATTATTTATTTATACCACCGGCACGGCCTAATCCCTGTCCGGAGGACGTTATCCCCCTACGGGTAGTAGCGGGCAGTAGTTCTATACGTTTAAACAGACAGACACTTACGTGACGGTTTGTTTCTGCGGACTGGGCGAATCAGATTACGCCTTGTTCCTTTAAAGCGTCGATTTCCGTATCTTCTATGCCCAAGTGATGCAGTATTTCAACCGTATCCTGCCCTAATGTCGGAGCGGCCGGCCGCGATTCCTGCGGCGCGGCAGAAGATATCCTGATCGGACAAGCAATCATTTTCACGTCCTTTAATTCGGGCGCCTGAGAATCAATTAACATACGACGTGCCTGCACCTGCGGATCCCGGCAGACTTCTTCCAAATTCTGAATTAAAGAAACGGGAATGGCATTTTCTTCCAGCAAAGCAATCCATTCCGCGGCCGTTTTGGTGATAAAAACAGCCTGTAAAGCGTCGCCTAATTCTTCGACATGATCATGGCGGGCGGAAATGGTGGCAAATCTGGGATCCGAACCGATTTCAGGGTGTCCGATTGCCTGACATAAACGCTGGAACATGGCTTCGCCCGCGATAGCGGCCAGTACAAAAGGGCGGTCCGAAGCTTTGAAAGACTGGAAAGGCGTTTCCGTCGCATGACGGCAGCCGACGGCTTTCGGCGGAATTTTTGTCGCCTGATAACGCATCATGGCGCTTTCCAGCAAAGCAACCTGACAATCCAGCATGGAAATGTCAATGTACATTCCTTCTTTTGTTTTTTCACGCTGATACAATGCCGTCGTAATTGCCGTAACGGCAAATACGCCCGCATTCATATCGCTGAACGAAACGCCGATCATCATCGGATCGCCGTCCGGCGCGCCTGTCAAGCTCATAATCCCGCCGCGCGCCTGCGCTAAAATATCATAAGACGGTTTTAATGCGTCCGGCCCGTCTTGACCGAACCCGGAAATGGACGCATAAATCAGATTGGGATTGATTTTTTTCGCGTTTTCATAATCCAGACCAAACTTTGCCATAATACCGGGGCGGAAATTTTCAACCAGAATATCCGCCTGAGCAATCAACTTTTTTAGAATTTCAACGGCTTTGGGATTTTTTAAGTTCAGCGTCAGACTTTTTTTCCCGCCGTTGATTGATTCAAAATAAAGGCTTTTATTTTCTTTGAATGGTTGGAACAGACGGGAATCATCACCGTGAGAAGGATTTTCAACTTTGATGATTTCGGCTCCCAAATCAAACAGCATCTGTGTGCAATAAGGCCCGGCCAGAACCCGGGTCATGTCTAAAACTTTTATACCGGCCAGCGGTTTTGTCTGCGTCATAGAGTACCTCTGCTTTTTTCTGCAAGCTATACGGTTTCTTCTTTTTTGCGGGTGAAAGGCACCGGATCTATTGCCGGGTGAGGATTGCGCAGAATACCGATCAATTTGATAACGGTCGGTCGGATCTGACGGCGGTCTACGACCATGTCAACCATGCCGTGTTCCATCAGATATTCTGCTTTTTGGAATCCTTCGGGCAGACTGGCGCGAATCGTTTGTTCGATAACGCGGGCTCCGGCAAAGCCGATTGAAGCGCCCGGTTCAGCAATGGTGATATCTCCCAGCATGGCGAAAGAAGCGGAAACGCCGCCCATCGTCGGATCCGTCAGAATAACGATATAAGGCAGGCCTTTGT
>JBJFAY010000200.1:0-8856 GCA_051888155.1 Alphaproteobacteria bacterium | reverse complement strand
GCTTGATTTTATGCAGTTGTTCTCAATTCGATACATTATCCCAATCTTTTACTAAAAATGAAAACTGTGAGGAAATTACAGCGGTTAAAATTTTTCAGGTTTTAGATACTTTTGCTTTGGCGTTGTCTTGCCGAGAAAATTATTCATATTCCAATGGCTTGTCATGTTATGGACTGACCGTATACGTTCCCAAAGAAGAAGGAAAAATATATTATGATAATCAAATCATAAAACCAAAAGCCGGAAAATGTATTTCATTTGACAGTACTTATCAATATGAATCAAAAGACGGGAATATTCATACCGTTCCTATTTTAAAATTCATTAACGATTGATATTTTAAAAAATGAATTTTTTGTTGTTTTTTTTATTTTCTCTTATATTGCTTATATTATTTTTTTCTCGCTATTTGTAATATCTAACTTTTTTAAATATTTATTTTTTTCAGACAACGAAGATTCATCACAAATAGGAGCAAGAGGAGAAATAAGAGTTAGTAAAGAACTTTCATTTTTATCTAATGAATATTATGTTTTAAATGATGTTTTATTACGCATTGGAAATAGAAGTTCCCAAATTAATCATATTGTTTTTTCTATTTACGGCATTTTTGTAATAGAAACAAAAAATTATAAAGGTTGGATTTTTGGGTCAGAGAACTCAAGGCAATGGACTCAAAATCTTTTTGGAGAAAAATATTTTTTTCAAAATCCGATTATTCAAAATAAAGGTCACATATATGCTTTAAAAAAGGCGTTAAAAATATCAGAAGATAAATTTATTTCCATTATAGCCTTTTCATCTGAAGCAGATTTAAAAAACAGTTATGAAAGCAATGTTATTTATATTTCAGAAATTAACGATATAATAGCATCATATAATCAACAAATTTTATCTCAAGAAACTGTTGAATACGTTATATCTTTTTTAAATGAACACAATATTATATCATCAGAAGGATATGAAAGACATATTCTTGAAACCCGACAACGTATACAAAAACAAAACACCCGGCTTGAAAACGGTATTTGTCCCCGTTGTGGAGGAAAACTAATAATCCGACATGGAAAATATGGAGATTTTATCGGTTGCAATAATTACCCTGATTGTCGTTTTACCACAAACCTTTATTAGCTGCCTTTACCTTTTCGCACGCACCAGACGATAGGAAATCATCACGACAAAAAACGTCGCAAAAAATAAAGCCGCGCATAACGCATTAACATCAGGCTGAATCCCCGTCTGGACCATGGAATAAATTTTCATCGGCAGGATTTCATATTCTTTGCCGCTGACAAAGAAACTGATAATCACATCGTCAATTGACAAAGTAAAACTCATCAGCCAGCCGGCAAAAACAGCCGGCAAAATCAGAGGAATTAAAATAAAACGAACGATATCAACGTCCGAAGCGCCCAAATCGGCGCCGGATTCCGCCAAATTCCGGTTAACGCCTTTCAACCGCGCCAAAACCGTAATGGTGACAAACGGAAAACAAAAAACCGTATGCGACAACAACAGCGTCGCAAACCCCAGAGGAATTCCCAAAATGACAAATATCATAACCAAAGAAATCCCCTGAATGATTTCAGGCGACAACATAATAACGGACAACGATCCGTAAACGACTTTCTGCCCGATGAAACGATACCGGTGCAGAGCAATCGCAATAATCGTACCGACAACCGTTGCCGAAGTCGCCGCGGCCGCCGCCAAAAACAAAGAACGAAAAGCCGAATTAATCAAACTTCCGTCCGCCAGCAGACTTTTATACCACTTGAGTGTAAAACCATGCCACGCATCGGCGGAAACCGAATTGTTAAACGAAAAAACAATCGTAACCAGCAGCGGCACATACAACACCAGATAAACCGCGGCGATATATGAATATTTCAAAATCCGCTTTACCATATCGGCTGCTCCTGATCGACGGAATTGCCGCTTTTATAATAGATATGCAGTAAGAACAGCATAAATACCGTCAAAGCGATATTAATCGCCGCGCCGACAGGCCAGTTCTTAATCACCATAAACTGATCGCGGATCACACTGCCGACAACGGCGGAATCGGCTCCGCCCAAAATGTCAGACACATAAAATAAAGTCAGCGCCGGCAGAAACACCATAATGCAACCGGCGACAATCCCGGGCATGCTGATCGGCACGACGACCCGGAAAAAAGCCGCCGCCGGCCCCGCCCCAAGATCTTCAGCGGCTTCCAGCAAACTGAGATCCACCTTTTCCAATACCGCGTATAACGGCAGGATCATAAACGGCAGCAGCGTATACACCATGCCGATAAACACGGCCAGATTGGTATACAGCACCGTCAACGGCCGGGAAATAATTCCCCATTTCATCAAAAAAGTATTCAAAATACCGTTTTCGCTTAAAATCGAGATCAGCGCATAGTTGCGGATTAACGAATTGGTCCAGAACGGCACAATAATCAGCATCAAAAACAACGCGCGGCGTTCTTTGGCAAAACGGGCAATAAAATAAGTAAACGGATAAGCGATCAGCAGACAAAACAACGTTGTGCAGAACGCCAGATTCACAGATTTTAAAATCACCGTCATCAGCTGCGGATCGGACAAAGCGGCATAATTTTGCAAATTCAGCGGCAGCCGCAGATACCAGACGGGATCTCTGGACAGGAAACTGGCCAGCAAAACCAACAGGTTCGGCGCGAAAACCATCAGCCCGAACCAGATAAAAATAAAATACAGCACCGCCTGACGGCAGAAATTATCCGCGGATTTAAGCATCTGGCAGAATGACCTCCCAGTCTTTGATCCAGCTGACATTAACGACGTCGTTGACTTCATAAATAATATCCGGGTCGTCTTCGTTAAAAAACTGCGTCGCCATAACCATATTGCCGCCGGCCGTTTGAATCCACAGATCAACCGTGCGTCCTTTGTAAACCAAAAAGCTGATCACGCCGCGCAAAGCGTTGTCGGGCGCTTCGGCTTCGGGATCATTGACTTTGCTGACGACCAGATCTTCGGGACGCAGCAACACTTTGATTTTGGACCCGCGCGCAACGTCAAAAGAGGACGGTTTGCGCAGGCGATAGAACATACCTTCGACAATCGTTTCAAAATCAGCGTCCCCGACTTTGATCACCATACCGTCAAACACATTGATTTCGCCGACAAATTTGGCGACAAACATATTCTTCGGTTCTTCGTAGATTTGGATCGGCGTGCCGACCTGTTCGATCATGCCTTCGTTTAAAACGGCAACTCTGTCGGACATGGCCAAAGCTTCTTCCTGATCATGCGTAACGTAAACGAACGTCATGCCCAGATCGCGCTGCAATTCTTTTAATTCGATCTGCATTTCCTGACGCAGCCTGTAATCCAGAGCGGACAAAGGTTCGTCCAGCAGCAGGATTTTCGGATTGTTGATAAAAGCTCTGGCAATCGCAACACGCTGTTGCTGCCCGCTGGATAATTCGGACGGATAACGCCGGCAGAACATGTTCATTTTGACTTTTTCCAGCGCGCGGAAAACTTCGGTTTCGATTTCCTCTTTCGGCACCCCTTTCATTTTCAGGCCGAAAGCCACATTATCGAAAACGGTCATATGCGGAAACAAAGCATACTGCTGGAACACCATATTAACGGCGCGCCGGTTCGCAGGCAGGTAAGAGATTTCTTTGCCGCCCATAATCACTTTTCCCGTCGTCGGCCGTTCAAAGCCGGCGATCAGGCGCAGCAAAGTCGTTTTGCCGCACCCCGACGGTCCCAAAAGCGTTAAAAACTCCCCGTCATTAATACTCAGATCGACGTCGTCCAGAACTTTATTCGCCCCGAAAAATTTCGTAACGCTTTTCAATTCCAGCAAAGGAACAGGTGATTTTTCCATATCTGCTTTTATCCCGTCAGAAAAAAGGCTGCCGCACGTTTAAAAGGTATATATAATACATAACTTTTTCAGGAAAAAAGTTTTTTTTTAAAATGGCTTTAAAAAAAAGAAAAATCAGATAAAATACGGCCTGCTTGACGGACTTTGGGATATAAGCAATGAATAAACGCCGGCGTTTTTTGCATATGCTGCGGAAAAATTTCAAAAAGAAACGGGCAAAGACATACCCGTCTCCCGAGGTGCGGGCGTTAAAAGGCTGTATTTTAAAATGCGATTTAGGCCTTTTGCTGGAACATACGGGTATTTACATCGGCAAAGGAAAAATCGTCGGTTTAAACCGGCACAGTGAAATCAAAATAGAAGATCCCGTCAGCTTTTTCCCGCCGGGAACAAATCCGAAGTCCAGCCGGATCTACGCCGCCTGTTACGGCGATACGGACGAAGTTTTAATTTCTGCCGCGGCCGCCAGACGCGCCAGAAAAAAAATCAATCAAAAAACGCCCTATAATGTATTTTTCAATAACTGCCACCGTTTTACGACAGGTTGTCTTACCGGCAATTTTGAAAACGACGTCGTTTCTTTTTCCCAGCTGGAAGACGTTATTTTCGCCCATCTGGAAGAACTGCGCCCAAAAAAGCCGTGGTGGATCAGGCTGTACCGATTTGTTTTAAGAAAACCGGCTCCCGAACCGGTTTCCACTTTCAACTGGCGCCCCGTAATTTTCAAATAAAAAAACCGCCCTTTGCTGACAAGGGGTTACGGAGGAGAGAAAAATACCCTTTCAAACACAGGACGGCATATACAAGGATAACCGAAAATACCGCTGAATCCCAATTAATTATACAGCGTCGTGTTCATTACCGCGTTCGCGCAGTTCTTCAGCGACAAAACGGTTGTTTGCGCGATTGACTTCAGCCCGTTTTAATAAAGACAACGGAACATTTTGCACCGTTCGGCCTTCCGTTTCTTCCAGCCTGTTTTCATACTCTTCGCGGATCCGCCGCGCATGCAGCATCGTGCGTTCGGCACGGATCTGAGAAATCATCTGCGTGGCATACTGAGCGGCATAATCGTCTTTTTCCGCAGCCGAAGTAACATTTTCAAACAACTTTTCAGCTTTTTTGTTTTTTCCGCTTTCATAATAAGCCCGCGCCAGCAAAGCGCCCGTCGCCGTATTTTCATGATCGCATTCCATGGATTTTTTCAAAGCTTCAAAGCTTTTTTCGGGATCAACCGGCCGCGCCAGCACACCGACGGCGCGATACAACGCCCCCGCCTGTTCCAAAGTCGGCTTGCGCACATCGCTGCGGTGCGAAGAATCGGCTTTGTTCAGCAATTCATCAGCGCGGCGTTCCAGAAAATCAAACGCCGTTTCGTAATCTCCGCGTTTCAAAGCGCTCAGAGCGGCTTTTTGTTCAAACAAAGGATCCATACCGATCACAGCCGTATTTTTTTCCGGTTTTTCGTTTTTTTTCAAAAAACAGGACATCGCTTCGATCAGCGGCTGCAGTTCCATAACGGGAATCTGCTCGGTCGTCCGTGAAATCAGCGCTTTTGCCGTTTGCGTCGGATTTAATCCTTTTTCAAACAACGCCGCGATTTCAACCGTCAATTCTTTATACCGTTCTTTTAAATCTTCCAGATCTCTGCGATCCAGCCCCAGTTCTTCCAATTCTTTTTCTTCCTGCGTTTTTTGCAGTTCCGGCGGTTTTTCCTTTCCGTCGTCAAACAGTTCGAACAATTCCTTTAATTGTTCCTGTGTTTTGCGCAGTTCATCTTCCTTTTGCTGTTCCTGCCGTTTTTCCGGAGATTTTTCTTCTTCGGAAGCGCCCGCGCCGCCGGCGCCGGCCGAATCCGCGTTTGCGCCGCCATCAGGAGCGGCGTCAACATTCACGCCCGACGAAGCCGGCGTTCCGGCAAAAAGCTTTGCCCCCGTCCGAACGACGACAGCCGTTACGGCGACAGCCCCCAGAGCGCCGCCGTATTCCGGTAAATAAGCCCCCGCCGTTTCCTTCAGCTGATCCAGCAGACCGAGAATGTCAAACGGAGATGAAAGCATTTTTGTTTATTTTCCGATAAAAGGTTGCGTTATTTAATAAATAACAGTAGGTTATCTTTATTTTCACTAACATGCCAGATTTATTTTTTCAGAGTCGGAAAATGGGTTACTTGTCAAAACGCAAATTTGAAGAACGGGAACATTATTTAATAACGGGACTGTTAATTTTGATCCCCGTTTTGACGTTGCTGGGCACGCTGGGACGCAGTTTGGACTGGCGTTTGGATTATTTGGGCGAATTTAAAATTCAGGCGGCTTGTTTAAGCTTTGTTTTATTCCTGTGGTGCCTGCTTAAACGGGAATGGGTCAAAACGCTGGTCTTTTTTACTTTGGTGCTGCTCAATCTGGCATTGGTCGCTTCTCACTCTTATTTGTTTCAAAAGGAATCAGGCCTGCCCGAAGACTCGTATGTTTTCAGTGTGCTGTATCAAAATCTCAAAGGGGCGGAAAATAAAGCCGGCGCAATACGCAACGTTATGGAAAACACACAGGCTGATTTGGTTTTATGGACGAATGTTCCCGTTGAAATTTACAGACGACTGGACGATTTGACGGGATATTATCAGCTGCAGAACCAAACGCTGGATACGACCGGCAGAATGAAACTGATTTTCGCCAGAACGCCCGGCGTCGACCGCGGCGAAGCGGCCGGAGAAGACGGATTATGGGTTTCCCGCGTTATCGGAACGCGCAAGCTGACTTTGCTGTTGACGAACTTTGACGATCCGTGGCACGAAAAAGCCTATGCGCAGGTCAAACAGAAAATTTTCGAACTGGCCGATTTTGCCCGCGGCCGGGACGAACCGGTTATTTTAATGGGGAATTTTGGCGCGTCGGGGTGGAGCTGGCTGTTAAAGGATTTGGAATCCTACGCCGGTTTAAAACCGCAGGGCAAATTATTGGAATCAGGCACGGATAAGCCGCTGTATTCGCGCCGTCCGACGGATCATATTTATACCCACCCGGGAATTGAAGTATCGGATATCCTTGCGGAAAATATGATCGGCACGGATCATAACGCTATAACGGCAACGTTCAAAATCGCGCCGATTCGCAAAGAAATCGAATTTTTTGAATTACAGCCTACTTTGCCCGAGGAAGAACTTCTTCAACCCCCGACATAAGCTTTGCCTGACGCCTGAAGTATGCGGCGGCCGCCGTATCGCCTTTGCTTTCAAACAGATCCGCCGTTTTGTTTTTAAAGTATTCGGCCGTTGTTTGATCGCCGCTGTTTTCAAATAAAACGGCCGCTTTTACCCAATATTCGGCGGCTTTTTGCAGCTGGCCTTTTTTTTGCGCGATCAGCCCCAGATTGCTGTAATCGGACGCTTGTCCCAGACTGCGGCGCAGCATTTCCTCGATATGCAGGGAATCTTTAAAAAAGCTTTCGGCTTTGTCCAATTCGCCGCGGCGCAGATAAGCCAGCCCCAGCATAGCGGCCGTATTGGCGTTTTCAGCCTTTTTGTTTTTTTCTTTAAAAAAAGCCAAAGCGGGAAACAGCAGTTTTTCAATTTCCGGATCGTCCGGATTTTTTTCGACTTTCAGCCCCGCGTATAACAGACGGTTGACGGCCGTTTCAAAACCGTCGCCGGATTTTAAGGCCGCCTCAACGGCTTTGCGCGCCGTTGCCATAGCTTTTTCTTCATCCCCCTGCGCCTGACAAACCAATGTCATGTCGTTTAAGATTCTGCTTTGGAACAACAAATCGTTTTGTTTTCTAAAAGCGGACAGCGCCTCGCCGAACGTATCCCATGCTTCCTGCAGCCGTCCGTTGCGCAGACAGCACAATCCGATCTGGCGCTGCAGGCAGGCGGATTCGAAAGAATGCTTTTCATCTTGATTAAACAAAGCCAGAGCTTCCCGATGATACTCCAGCGCCAATTCAAATCTGTCTTTGCCTTCATACACCATTCCCAGATTGCCCAGCGTTTCCGCCAGCACAAAAGTCCAGCCGTGCCGTTCGGCCAGTTTTTTGGCCCGCCAGTGAGCTTCTTCCGCGCTTTCAAAAGCGCCGGCCAGCCTGTATACCATTCCCAGACGATTTGCCGCGCGGGCATATTCATAATCGTTTTTTTCTTTTTCAAAAACAGCCAGAGCCATTGTCAGCAGCCGTTCGGATTCGGCCAGATTTCCCTGATTCAAAGAAATCATCGCCATATCCGCGTAAGCTTTTGCAAAGAACAAACGGTTGCGCCGCCAATGCAGCAAAGCGGCCGGACGCAGACGGGGAACGCCGTTTTTAAAAGCAAAAAAACGCCCTTCTTCAAAAATTTTCATCAAAGCTTCTTCAGCTTCTTCATATTGCTGAACGTCAACCAGACACCGCCCCAGAACCAGCCAGTTTTCGATATCCCGAGGTTCCTGCCGGCAGATCAGGCGGTAATTTTCAATAATTTCCTGCGTCAATATATACGATTGATTCATATTCTGCCCCATATAATGACATATTGTGTTTTTAAGGTAACAAATCAAATGCCAAAATGCTTTCAAAAAATCAATTTTCCCCGGCTTCACCCCAATATCGCCGGAGCTTTATGGCTGTTTGCTTCCGTTATCTTATTCCAAGTTTCCTACAGCACGGTTAAATTCACCGGCGAAAAACTGGGATCCGTCCAGATTGTTTTTCTGCGCAGCCTGCTCCAGTCATTATTCGTTTTGCCGTTTATCATCAAAGCGGGCTTCGGCGTCATGAAAACGACGCAATACAAAAATTATGCCTGCCGCCTGCTGTTCGGCGCGGCGAATATTCTTCTGACATTTTATACCTATACGCACATGCATCTGGCCACCGCGACGGCGATCGTTTTTACGCGCCCCTTGTTTACCATTCCGCTGGCGGCCGTCATGCTTAAAGAAAAAGTCGGCTGGAAAAGAGGAACGGCCACGATTATCGGCTTTATCGGAATCGTTATCGTTTTAAATC
>JBJFAY010000199.1:0-2064 GCA_051888155.1 Alphaproteobacteria bacterium | reverse complement strand
CCCCGTCCTTTTTGTCCTGTTTTGTTTCCCGCTTATTTGCCCTTTGCTCTGGCCAGCAGTTCGGCTTCTTTTTCAATAATGGCCATCATGTGTTTCAGCGCCGCGTAATAATCGCCGCCCAGAATGTCTTTGTTCAGCTCGTCTATCGCCGGAGCAAAGCTGGGAGCCGCCTGCACGATTTCATTAATGCGCGCAAAGTATTCCGGGTGCAGAACTTTGGGGTTTTTGGCCAGATACATTTCCTGCAAGACATAATAAACTTTTTTGCACGGCGTATCGGCTTCCTTTTCCGTCAAAACGTATTTTTCGCGTAAAATAGGGACGTTGCCCTCAATAAACAGCTTGACTCGTTCTTTGTCGTTTGTAATCAGCGCGTTGCCGACAATCAGGCGTTCGCCCGGCTTTAATTCAATTTTTAACGGCATTCCGGTTCCTTTTTTAAAAGAGTGACAAAACACTTGAATCGGCTTCCAGTGTAATACTGATGACCTGATTTACCAATTGTTTTTGCGTTTCAATAGCCAAAAGTTCGGCCGATACGGCGTTTAAATCGGCGCCGGTCAGCTTTTCCGCGCCGGCAAGGTTGGTGTTTGACATTGCTTCCAGAAACGTTTCGCGCGATTGAACCATATAAGACGCGCGTTCGAATTTGTCTGACGCCCTCTGCGCCAGAGCGAAAGCGGTTTCAATGGCGTCAAACGCCGACTGAATGTCTTCTTCGCTTTTCCAGTCGTTGAAAGCCGACGGCAGCCCCAGAGAATCTGTATCCATTTTTACGCCGTTGACCGTACGGAAACTGGACGCTTTTTCATCAAAAACGGCACGGATCGAATCGCCTTCCAGCAAGTTCAGGCCGTTAAAAGAACTGTCGGCGACAATGTCGTTGATTTGTTTTAGTATTTCATTGTACATGTCGGCGTAAGTTTTTGTTGTGTTTGTTCCCCCGTCGTCATAGCCGTTAATGCCGAAAGCCGCCGCCGTTTCGCCCGTCAGATCGGCGATCGCCAGATTGTCGCCGTAAATGGAAGATACTTGAAAATAACCGTCGGAATTAACGGTTGCCGATATGCCGTCGATTTTTGAAAACGCTTGTTCCAGATCATGAACCGTCCAGTCGTCTTCAATAGTGATTTTATGCGTTTCGCTTAAGTCAAATCCGAATACTTCCGCCAGATCGCCGTCCAGCATGATCGCGCTGCGGTCCGTCGTTGACAGCGTCAATTTTTGATTTTTAATTTCATATGAAAAATTTTCGATTTGATGTTGTTCCGAAACCTGACCGAAAAAGTCTGTAATTTTCATATCTTCATCAATGACTTTCAGCGTAACCCAATCGTTATCGCCAACCTTGATTTTAAATTCTTCGCCTTTTACGACGTCCAAATCCGCCAGAGTCATGTCTTTGTCCATCAAAATATCGGATTCCATTTTGTCGGCGTCGCCCGTGCGCAGTAAAATTTCGTCGCCGGCTTTGACGTTCGGCAGATCGGAAAGTTTTTCTTCATCTCTCATCGTAAAGTTTTTGCCGATCAGAACGGATAAATAAGCCTGCCCGTCCAAAGCCGAATTGGCCGCCGCTTTCGCCTGAGACAACAGATCGGTAATCGCGTCGATCGACTTGCTGGTCGTGTCCAAGGCAGATACAATATTTGACAGACCGTCCAGAACGCTTTGCAGCCCTTCCGCCCGTTCGGTCAGGCGCATGTCTTTGAAATACAGTGTTGAATTATCGTATGAAGTGTTGACAAACTTTCCCGTCGTCAGGGCAACGGAATTTTTATCGTGCATTGACGTCAAAGCCTTGGATTGCGACAGTGACGTTAAGATAGACGACGTCGTCGGGATCGAAAGGTTATAGGGCATTGTTTTCATTATAATTCTCCTTTTCCCTGTCAAAAGGAAATAATTTTATTTTGTTCAGAATAGCACAAAAAGCGGTTTTAGAAAACAGAAAAATATATATTTTTCAATATATTAGTAGGCAAAATTTGCCTAGTGCCCTCATTGTTCCGGCTGGATCGTTCTGACGCTGACGTCTACTGCAATCGTATGGGTGCCTCCGCC
>JBJFAY010000198.1:0-9098 GCA_051888155.1 Alphaproteobacteria bacterium | reverse complement strand
CGCAGTAAAATTACTGTACGGACGAACTGCCATACAAATACACGGGAGAATTATGTTTGACAAGAACCGTTAAAAACCTTTGAGCCGTAACGAATCAAAATATTACTGTTGTTGTTATATGTAGAAAAAGCAAGACTCACTTAATATTTTTCCGATTTAGAATAAAAAGGAAAACCCATGTCCGACATGGGGATTTAAGAATATTTTGCAAGAATTCGGCTTACCTATACGGCAGAGCGCTGATTTTCGGATTACAAAAAGAAACCCACGCGCCAAGCGGGGAGTTCTTCACAGGACGGGCATCGCCCTCATGGTACCGGCTACGCCTGAATGGCGTACAACAGTCCGGCAGGTGCAGCTTGTTACTTGCAGCCCGTAAACGGGTCAGACAGATCTAAAGCGTCTTCTTTCAACTGCTTCTGTATGTACTCTGCTATCTTATGGGCATTCTTCCCCGCGGTGTCTACATAGTATCCTTTGCGCCAGAATTCTCTGTTGCGATATTTGAACTTTATGTTGCTCCACCGCTCGTAAACCATCAAACTGCTTTTCCCTTTTAGACAGCCTACAAAACTTGACACACTCATCTTCGGCGGGATCTCCACCAACATATGCACGTGATCAGGACATACCTCTGCTTCTATTATCGTTATCCCTTTCCAGCAGCATAGCTCTCTGAGTATCTTTCCTATCTCGTAGCGTTTCTCTCCGTAAAATACTTTGCGGCGATATTTCGGCGCGAATACTATGTGGTATTTGCAGTTTCCTGTCGTATGTGACAATGTTTTTGCATCATTTATTGTTAACTCCCTAGGTTCAGTTGCAGTTGCCAGACCGCAGTTCGAGTTTACCTAAGGAGTTTTTTGTGCATAGCTGTAAGCTTTCCTGAACCACGTGCCTAGCACGTGGTTTGCGCTTTACAAAAAAAAGAGCCTTTTGCAAGGCTCTTTTTTAAATAACTATCTTGATTTATTATTCAGCGCTTTTTTCACCACAGCCCGTTTTGGAACAGAAGGCTTTTGCTGATACTGACGCTTCTTCGCTTCAATCGCGGCACGGCGGTCTTCATACGCTTTTTTGAATTCCTCCGTCTTTTGAATATCACGCTGTTTACGTTTTTCAGAAAACTTCGCCGCAATGATATCATAAGCATATGTCTTAAAGACCCCGCTGTTTGCCAGAGTTTCATATAACCGGACAACACGTTTGGAATCGCGCTGTTTGGTTTCCGTACGTCCGGGACGCTTAAATTCGGAAATCTGCGGATCTTTTACTTTGGAATTTTCATTCCCCGCCTGACGGTAACCGTTCAAAATACCGGCAATATCTCTGAACACGGGGACTTCTTTAATTTCATTGACTTTAAGATGCATTTTCGGCCGCCAGTTTTTCCACGGAATACGACTTGCGCCGCCCTGTTCGAATACTTTGTTGTCTTTTCCGCCGACCTGCGATTCCGAACGCTGGCGCGTACCGGGAATATTCCCCATGTAATTGGTACGGAACATATCCGAGAACGGGAACAACAACATTGCGGAACGCGATTGTCCCAGATAATCGGCTACGGCCTGTTCGTATTTTTCCGGACACGAACGGGTATCATGAGCAGGATCCGTCACGGGCTGAGCCCCGACGCGCGACCAGCAGCCCTTTTCGTTCAGAGCCCAGTTCAAAGCGCAGCGCTGCGATTCATACTGACGGAATTCCAGATCCCGCTGGGCAGAGCTTTCATAATAGCCCAGATAATCCTTCAAATGAACGTCGCGGGCAGTCCACTGGCTGGCCAAGGACGGCGTATCGTGCGTTGACGGGGCAGCCGTCGAATACAAAGGATATTCTTCAGGGTGACGGAAAGCGTTATTATTTCCGCCGTTCTGATATCCCCATTCGCGTTCAAACGGCATCACGCGGTAAGACAAAATACCGTGATCCATCAGTTTGTCTTGGAATCCGGGAGGCAGCTGACCTAAGTCTTCACCGATCAGCATACATTTGTTACGGTGAGATTCCAAAGCGGCGACCGCCATCAAATCATCAACGGGATAATAAACGAACGCCCCTTCTTTTGCGGATTTGCCTTCCGGGATCATATATAAACGCGCTAATTGCAATACATGGTCCAAACGGGTGCAACCCGCCGTTTTCATGTTATTGCGCAGCATTTCGATAAAGGGTTCGTAAGCCGTATCTTTTAACGCTTTCGGCTTAAAGCCCATAACGTCCCAGTTCTGACCGTTCGGAGACAGCACGTCCGCAGGCGCGCCGGCGGAAGCCTTCATATACAGATCCTTACAGCCCCACCCTTCGAATCCGAACGGAGCGGAACCGACGGCGATATCGGTGTAAAGCCCGATCTTCATACCGCTTTCTTTACAGATTTTCTGAACGTTTTCCATCTGGTTCAACGTTTCAAACTGCAGATAAGTATAAAAACCGACACGATCTTTATTAGCTTCGGCGAAAGCCTTTACTTCCGGCGTTTTGGAATCCTGATATTCCTTGGGCCAATCGCGCCAGTCGGTCAGTTTCGGTTCTTCTTTGGCAAAATGTTCGCACAAAGCCTGGAACACGGCGAAATCCTGCAGACGTTCGCCGCCATCGCGTTTGAAAGCTTCAAATTTTTCTTTGCGTTCCGCCGAGCCGCCTTTGACGAACTGGTCATAACATTTTTCCAAAACCGGCGTTTTCAATTCAAAAGCCGCCGTATAGTCAACGTCTGAAGTATCCTGAGCTTTGCGGCGTTTTGCCGTATATTCGGCAGAATCATATAAAGCCGTCGCTTCTTTGCTTTGTTCAAATTCGGGGACGGCCGTCACGTCCAGATAGACATGGTTGAAATATGTCCGGCTGGCCGGAGAATACGGAGAAGCTTCTTCCGCGGCTTCGGGGAACATCGCATGCAGCGGGTTTACCCCCAGAATACCGGCGCCGCTTTTTCCGACCGTATCGGCAATTTCCGCCAAATCCGAAAAATCGCCGATCCCCTGGTTTTCATCAGAACGCTGTTCATACAACTGAACGGGAACGCCCCATGCCTTTCCGCCGTTTTTAATATCAATCGGATCATAACATTTTGTCGGAGCATAAATCATACGGGTCGACGCTTTGGGCTGGCCGGGAATTTCCATTTCCAAACGATGATAACCGATGTCAAAATCAGCCGGCATCGTAAACGTGCGTTTTTCATATTTAACGCCGTTGATTTCACGAATCATCGGCTTGCCTTCGTCATCGTATTTCAGACGTGTGTCGGACATTTTGACAACGCCGGTCTGGCTGTTGCCGTTTTCTTCCTGCACGGACCAGGTCAGCTGTTCGTTTTCCTTTCCCGCCGGGACGACAAATTCGACTTCTTTTTCACGATCTTTGCGCATGACGCATACAGGCCCCAGAGCGGAAGCATACTGGGCGTCCATTGCTTTATTTAAAGTCTGATTGATTTCCCGGGCATATTCCTGATCGGACAAGTTTCCCTGCGGTTTTAACACGTCTAAAGCAATCAACAGCGACTGTTTGTTTTCAATCGTTGCGTGGCTGTCAATGCCTGCCATAACAGCCAAACGATGCAGTTCATACTCATTTAAAATAGCCATTTGTGACCCCATGATTATTGAATTGTTAAATTCTGCGTTATTAAGAATAATATGATACTTTTTTTGCTTTTGCCACACTTTTTTTAGAAAAAAATTATTTTTTCGGAAATTTTTTCGGCTAACGCCCCGCGTTGAAGAGCAGATTTTTTGATGTATTCATTTTTTGCTTTTTACATCAACGGGATACATCTTTTTCTTTTATATTTTTATTCTTCCGGCCCCGCAAATCCGTCTTGTCCGAATATCGTTCGGGCTACGAAAAAAACGGCTTTCGGCCGGAAAGTTTCATAAAAAAACGCTTCATTTTTTTACAAGTCTGCATTTTTAAGAATCGATTCCGCAAAAATGCGGGAAAGAAAAAAACTCCTTATTTTTTGGCTAAAAGTCATAAAAAACCCTCTTTTTATTCCTGAACGAACAGATGCAAAGTTACCGCCGTTTCTTCTTTTCCGCATTTATCCGGCATCGCCTTCATCTTTTTTTACGGCTGCCAAGCGGCATTTTGTCAAATGTATAAAACAGCTTTCCGAGCCGACTCGTTTTCTTTCTTTTTCAAAAGAGCTATTAAACCGGAAGATAAAAGCGCTTTGTATTTTAACACAGCGTTTTCCAAAAATATTGACAAAAACAATGAAAGAAATTTGCCTTAAATTCCTTGATTTTTAAGCTTTTTTTTTACTTTTCTCCCGTCATTTGCACAACACGCACGACTGAACACACCGGCGGCAGAAATCGGCGGACGCCGTTCAGCGCATCATCTCTGACCGCCAGCAGACGCAGGCGAACCTTTTCATCTTTTACGGGCTGCAGCACTGCGGGAAGATGCCCCTTCCCCAGACTTTCCAACCGGCCGATTTCATCAACCGCCAAAACATCGCAGCTTTTTCTGGCATGAATAATTTTCTGCGCCGCCCAGTCAAAGGTATCCGGATTAAAAAAAACAGAATCGTTTTCCCGTCTTGCTATCCAGCGGCATTCCGCCGTTTCAAGATCGCGCGCGAAATAAACCCCGCCGTCTTCGGGCTGGCAGATTCCGCCGACACGCAATCCCAGAGCGGAAATACGGTCAATCAATTTCAACAGTTTTGTCGTTTTACCGCTGCGAACATGCCCCAAAAGAATAACAGTCTCTATTTCTGCCGTATTCAAGCGGCTGATATGTTCGATCAGACTTTCTTCGGAAAATTCCCGAACAGCACTGCCGTCGGCATTTAAATCAAGCATTTCGTTCCCGCCGGCTTTTCCAAATAAAATAAACAGAGGTCAACAGTCCGAATACCAGCAGAATTACGGGAATTACCGTCAAAACCGTCATAACCGTACTCTGATAACGCTGAAAAAACGCTATATGACCCAAAGAATAACTCAACGACACCAGCAAAGAAACCCACAAAAAACTGCTGATACAGTTGACGACATGAAACTGCCGGCGTTCCATACCGGAAATACCGATAAACAAAGGCGTCATTGTACGGACAAAAGCCGTAAATCTGGCAATCAGCAAAGCCGGCACCCCGTATTTGCGCAGCATTACCTCGGTTTTATCGTGGTATTTTCGGGGAACATGCGACAACCAGCGCTTAACGGTTTTGGTTTCGCTCAACCATTTTCCCTGTAAATACCCCAATTCCGATCCGATCGCGGCTCCCAGCGTCAAAATCCCCAGAATTTTCCAAAAATCAACAATACCGTGAGCCGCCAGAGTTCCCGTCAGCAGCAACAGACTGTCGCCGGGCAGAAAAGTCGCCGGCAAAAAACCGTTTTCCAAAACAAGTATGACAAATAAAACCGCGTATAACAGCAAAACAATTTCAGGATCGGATAAGGTTTGAAAGTCCTGATTCCACAAAGCCGTCAACAATTCTTTAATTCTAAGCATTTATCCGCGTTCTTTCAGGAAAATATCGAGCAGGTTATAAAATATTCCTTTTGATTTCAATAGCCCGATCAGATATTTTTTATTCTGTTTTTTCCTTTTGTTCAAACAGGGAAAGCAAAGTCTTGTCAGCCCGTACGGCAGCCATCTGCGCCGCCGTGCGGCCGCCGTAAACCGGCGCGAAGGGATCAGCCCCGCGCTTTAACAGCAATTCGGCGATATCGTCATATCCTCTTAAGACCGCATCGGCCAAAGCTTCGTCAAGCGTTTTTGCTCCGGCCGCCGACAGGTACCGCGCGTTATCGGCGCGTCCGTGCGCCGCCGCGCCGATCAGCGCCGCATTCAAATTCCCGCCGCAGAAACGGCATAAATACCGCACGACTTTTACAGAAGCAAACGAAGCCGCCGATACAACCGCCCAATCGTCGCGGACGCCGGCCTGCACCAGACATTTAACCAAGGGCAAAAGCCCCAATTCGGCGGCATTGCGCAAAGCGCCCTTTAATTCTTCGTCGGAATTATTGCGTTTCAACGCTTTTTTCAGCGCTTTCAGATCGTTATTTTTGACCGCTTCAAAAACAAGACTCATTTATTTTTTTCCTGAATTAAAAATACGCTACCTGAAAAATGCAGAAATTCAATAAAAATATATTGACTTAAAGTTAACCTTAAGATTTAGACTCTGAAAATTATCCGGCCAACTGATCAAAAGAGGTTAATTCAATGGACAGACGTGAATTCTTAAAAACAAACGCAACACTTGCAGCCGCGGCAGCCGTTATCGGGACACTGCCGTCTTTGCCGGCTGCGGCGCAGGAACATAACGTAACGACGCGCGGTCATAATCAAAATCAGGTTTCTTTGCTGGGATTCGGGTGTATGCGCCTGCCGATGAAAAACGGCGAAGTCGATATGGAATTAACCGGAGAACTGTTTGATTATGCCGTCCGCCACGGAGTGAATTATTTCGATACGGCCTGGCCTTATTTGGGCGGAAAGTCGGAAACGGCGACCGGCGCTTTATTAAAAAAGTATCCGCGCGACAGTTTTTATCTGGCCGACAAATGTCCGACCTGGCTGATCGAATCTCCTGATGACGTCGACCGTATTTTTGATAAACAGCTTGAAAAATGTCAGGTTGATTATTTTGACTACTATCTTGTGCATTCTTTGGACGAAGCGCGTTATGCAAACGCCGTCAAGCATGACGTTTACGGCCGGCTGTTAAAGAAAAAAGAAGAAGGGAAAATTAAAAATCTGGGATTTTCTTTTCACGACACACCGGACGTTTTGGAAAAAATCCTGAATAATCACAAATGGGATTTTGTTCAGCTGCAGATTAACTATGTCGACTGGACTTTGCAAAACGCCAAACGCCAATACGAACTGGCCGTACAGCATAATTTGCCCGTTATCGTCATGGAACCGCTGCGCGGCGGCAATCTGGCCGTATTGAACGAAAACGCCGTAAAAGTATTAAAAACGGCGGATCCTGATGCGGCGGCTGCGGCGTGGGGACTGCGGTACGTTGCTTCACTGCCGAATGTTTTAACCGTTTTAAGCGGCATGAACGTCATGGATCATTTAAAAGATAATGTTAACGCCTTGACGGATTTCCGTCCCTTAACGGACAAAGAACGCGAAACGCTGGAACGCGCCCGCCAGATTTACATGTCCGCGGGAGCCATTCCCTGCACGGGCTGCGATTACTGCAAAGACTGTCCGATGGGGATTCCCATTTCGGCGATGTTTGCGGCATACAATACTTATAAAACAACGGACGAAAGCAGAAAAAATCTTGTCTTTACACGCAATTACAAGCTGGCGACGCCGACGGGAAACACGCCCGACAAATGTATTGAATGCGGATTGTGCGAACAACACTGCCCGCAGCATCTGCCCATTCGTGAAAAATTGAAAGAAATCGCGGCATTATACAAAGAAACGTCACAGGCATAAAAAATGAGAAAGAAAAAATTTCCCCTGCCCTATCTGCTGCGTCTGGCGGCGGCCGGTATTGTTTTTGCGGCCGTCTGCCTGACGTTTGCCGGATTTCAGGAATTTGCTCCGTCGGTCAAAAGCCAGCTGTTCGCCGCTTTTGACAGAAAAGCATTTATCGTTACCGGCGTTATTTTGCTTTTTACGGTTTTGTTCGGCCGGTTTTATTGTTCCGTCATTTGTCCTTTCGGGATTTTGCAGGACGTCATCGCTTTCGCGGCGCGGCGCAAATCCAAACCGGACGCAAACCGGGCCAAGCTGCGTTACGCCGTCGCCGGTTTTACGCTGGCGGCATTGGGAGCCGGCAGCATTACCGCCGCGGCATGGCTTGATCCGTATTCCAATTTCGGGCGAATCGCCGCTTTTTGCAAAAACCCGCATTATATGCCGGCGGAATAATCTTTGCCCTGATCGTATTGCTGGTTGTTTGGAAAAAACGTGTTTTCTGCACTTCCGTTTGTCCCGTCGGCACAATTCTGGGACTGTGCGCCAAAATCGGCCCGTTTAAAATGAGCTTATCCGACAAATGCGTTAAATGCGGCAGATGCGCTTCCGTCTGTCCGTCCGGCTGCATTGTCCCCGAACAAAAAGCTTTGGACAACGAACGCTGCGTCAGATGTTTGAAATGCACGGCCGTTTGTCCGGTTAAAGCCGTCGGTTTTCAAAAACGGGAAACGGCTCCGGTTAAAACGGATCTATCCCGCCGCGGATTTTTAACGGGAACTTTTACGACGGCCGCCGCCGTCGGCGCGGGCGTTGTTTTCGCCGGACAGGTTAACGCCCGATCAGAACGATCCGATGTTTGGCGTCCGATCTGCCCGCCCGGCGCGACAACTCCGGAAGAATTTGCGGCGAAATGCACAAATTGCCAGCTATGCGTTTCAGCCTGTAAAGGAAAAGTTTTGCGTCCGAAATCAAAAGATTATGAAACGGTCCATTTGGAATACGGCGATAACTATTGCTTATATGAATGCAACGCCTGTTCCAACGTCTGCCCGACGGGAGCGATTCTGCCGCTGACTTTGGCGGAGAAACAGACGCGCCGGATTGCAATGGCTCAGTTTTTCAAAGACAAATGTATCGGCTGCGGTTTATGCGTCGGCAAATGTCCGCAGGGAGCCGTTGACATCAAAGAAATCGACGGCCGTCGCAAAGCCGTTTTATCCGCCCAGTATTGCATCGGGTGCGGCGCGTGCGTTTCGGCTTGCCCTTTGCCCGAAAAGGCCGTCCGCGTCGTTCCGATCGTTGCTCAGGGCACAGCACTGAAATCAAGAACGGGAGAATAAAACATGCATATGGCAGACGCTTTGGTTTCCCCTGCCGTCGGCGGCGTTATGACAGTTGTTTCGGCCGGTATTTTAGGCTGTTCTTTGTACCGCATACGCCGCGAAAACGACAGCGGAACAGCTTCTTTGGCCGGCGTTCTGGGCGCGTTCGTTTTTGCCGCCCAGATGATTAATTTTACCATTCCCGCAACGGGATCCAGCGGTCATTTGGACGGCGCGCTGCTTTTAACCGTACTGCTCAAACCGTTCAGAGCCTTTACGGTCATGGCTGCGATTCTGCTGCTTCAGGCGCTTTTATTTGCCGACGGCGGACTGCTGGCTTACGGCTGTAACGTATTCAATATG
>JBJFAY010000197.1:0-9112 GCA_051888155.1 Alphaproteobacteria bacterium | reverse complement strand
GCATTTGAAGGACAGGCTTGGCATGCACCACCGTTGCTCAGGTAATACCCGCTGTCGCAGGAAGTACAAGTAGATCCTGCTGGGGTACACGTCTTGCATGACGCAGCACAACGTAGACAATACGATTCTTTCTTATAATACCCGTCCTCACACTGAAAAAAATACCCGTCACAAGTCGCCCCTGGCGGACAGGGGGAACATATATTTCCGGAAATATAGAAATTTTGCGCGCAAACTTCACAAGTAATATCCTTGTATTTTATACCCGACTTTTTACCGAATAGACAGTTCTTATCCATACAGATCGCTGTCTTCGCATCATATTTATAGTTTTCTATGAAACCAAGCTCCGAACAACTAGATGCATCGACGTAGTTGTACCCCATGCTAGTAGGATAAAAACAATGGTCGACTGTGCTCTGTTGTGCCGATAGAGGGGCAGAAAGCAAAAATAACAACATTAAAGTTGTTAAGGTTAAAAGTTGATTTTTCATCTCTGAACAATCCTTTTTGTTTCGGTTAAACAAAAACCTACCTTTTCAGGTAGGCGGATGTTCAGAAACCGTATAGAGATTTACGGCTCGACCTATTAGGCGTAAATAGCCGTATTCAGCCGACATCCGCCTGTCAGACAGAAATCGGCATAAACGTTTAAAGTCGCTGTATGCTTTTGCGACTATCTCTAAAAGGGTTTCTGACGCCCTGAGTCGTTGATTTAAACGACCTGAAATGTATTATAACAAAACAAGGCTTGGAAATCCAGATTTTACATAAGGTTAATCAATGACATACCGTCGTAAACCGTATCGGCAATAAAAAACCCCCGTCGAAAAAGACGGGGGCGGGATAAAAAAAGAATTGTTATTTTTCCAGATTGTCTTTGATAAATCTGTTTAATAACCGGACGCCGAAGCCGGATCCGCCTTTCGGCCCCATGACGGAAGCTTTTTCCTTTAAAGCGACGCCGGCAATATCCAGATGCGCCCATTTGGTCTGCGGCATGATAAAGCGTTTTAAAAACGCCGCGGCGGTAATGCTGCCGCCCGCTCGGCCCGAAGTTGCCGTATTGCGGATATCGGCGATATCAGAAACAATCTGATCGTCAAAAAAGTCGTCCATCGGCATGCGCCAGACCTTTTCCCCGCTGTCGGCAGATGCTTTTTCCATTTGTCCGGCCAGATCGTCATTATTGGAAAACAATCCGGCATATTCGGTTCCTAACGCAACGACGATTGCTCCGGTCAGGCTGGCCAGATCTATAACGACCGGCGCGTTGAAGCGTTCCTGAGCGTACCAAAGGGCGTCGCCCAGCACCAGCCGGCCTTCGGCGTCGGTATTGATGACTTCGACCGTAATGCCGGACAGGGATTTGACGATATCTCCCGGCCGTTGTGCCGTTCCGGAGGGCATGTTTTCCACCATCGCCATAACGGCTGCGGCGTTTACTTTGGCTTTGCGCATGGCCAGCGTCTGCAGCGTTCCCAGCGCGGTTGCCGCGCCGGCCAGATCTTCTTTCATGTCTTCCATGCCCTTGGCGGGTTTCAGGCTTAATCCGCCGGAATCAAAAGTGACTCCTTTGCCGACCAGAACAACATGCGTGTTCTTGTCTTCCGGGCAGCCGCGCCACTGGACGACGACCAGACGGGGCGGATTGACGGATCCCTGCGCTACGCCCAGCATCATGTTTAACCCTTTGGCGCGCAGCTGGTTGGGATCGTACACTTCGGTTTGTAAACCGTATTTTTGCAGCTCTTCCGCTCGTTTGGCAAAGGTAATCGGCGTAATGACGTTTGCCGGTTCGTTGACCAGATCGCGCGCGGTGTGAATGCCCTTTGCGACGGCGAAATAAGGTTCATATTGGTTTTGAGCAGCCTGCGCCTGTTCCGAAAGGATATAAAATTCCTTTACGGTAACGGGTTTTTTAAAAATCGTTTTATGTTTTGTAAAGCGGTAAGAAGCGATCTTTGCCCCGAACCCGACGGGAGCCGGCGGCAGATTGTCGACGGCAAAAGCGACGGCCGTTTCGCCGCTGGTCAATAAAGCGTTGGCCGCATAAGCGCCTACAGCCTGCGCCGACAGTTCGTTCATGTCGGCTTTTTTGCCCAGTCCGACGCACAGCAGGCGTTTGACGGGCAGGTTTCCCAGCGCGATAAAGTCATAAGTTTCCCCCAGACGGCCGTTGAAATTATCAATTTTTAACGCTTTGGCCAACATTCCGTTTAAAAGGCCGTCGATTTTTTTTGCCGTCTTTGTAAACAGCATGTCTTCGTATACTCCGACAATCAGGGCGGCGTCGCTTGAAATTTCATTTTTTTTAAACAGAATGTCCATAAATTTAACCCGTTTTTTCCAAATTGTTTAATGTTTTCATCATACACGGACTGCCGGGGAAAGCAAGAGGGGCTGTTATAAATTTTTACGGCGATAAATTAAATCAGATGCATTTTTATGCAATCTTTGCTACAAAGAAACGAACGATTGGCGAAAGGAGAATTTATGTCTGAAAACAAAGAGCTTTCGTCCGAAAATAACAACTGGCTGCTGTTTTCTTTGCTGTTGGACGGCAAAGGCGGCGCCCGGCGTCTGAGCGTTGAAGAAACGGAAAACTGGACGCCGGATCAGGGTGTGTTATGGGTGCATTTGAATCTGCCGGCTTCGGGAACAAAAGAATTTTTGGAAAACAAAAGCGGCATTAATTCTTTGGCGCTGGAAAGTCTGACCGAAGAAGAAGAAGACCGGCCCCGCTGCGTGGCTTTCGGGGACAAACTGATGCTGTTTCTGCGCGCGATCAATTTGAATCCCGGCGAAGAACCCGACGATATGATTCCTCTGCGCATTTGGTGCGAAACAAACCGCATGATTACGCTGCGCGAAACGCCGATGAATTTTCTGACGGGCATGGAACGGGAGTTTAATACGGGCGTCGGGGCGAAAAACGTCGGCGAATTGCTTGACGAATTGTGTTCTTTTACTTTGGATAAGATCGTTGCCGTCGTTTCCGACGTCGAAGTCGTTATTGACGGGGTGGAAGATAAAATAATCGACGGCGTCGAAGATGAAGAGGGCGACTTTATGCCGCAATTATCGGAAGCGCGGCGTAACTTGACGGAAATGCGGCGTTACCTGTATCCGCAGCGCGACGCCATGGACGTTTTGCCGCGCCAGATCATGCCGTGGCTGAACGCCGAAAACCGTTATCAGCTGCGTGAAAATGCCAACCGCATGATGCGTATCATTGAAGACATTGATTCCTTGCGTGAACGCGCTATGATCAACATGGACGAATTGTCCAACCGCGTGCGCGAACAAACGCAGGAAAACATGTATATGTTGTCCGTTTTGGCGGCGATTTTTGTTCCGCTGACTTTTATTACGGGATTGTTCGGTATGAATGTCGGCGGGATTCCTTTGGCGACCAGCGAAAACGGTTTTCTGATCGCAACGCTGGTTTTGTTGGCGCTGGGTGTTTTTCTGGCTTTTTTATTGAAACGGTTAAAGTGGTATTAAATGTCTGTCAAACCGGTTGATCCGCAAAGCGTTGCTCTGGCTGCGGAGTTGTTGGATAAAGGGCTGCTGGTGGCTTTTCCGACCGAAACTGTTTACGGTCTGGGGGCGGACGCGGCCAATGATCTGGCCGTCGCGTCTGTTTTTGAAGCCAAAGGGCGGCCGCAGTTTAATCCGCTGATCGCTCATATCGCCGATATTTCTTGGGTGGAACGGTTCGCCGTTCTGACGGACAGCGCGCGGGTGCTGGCTGAAAAGTTTTGGCCGGGGCCTTTGACAATGGTCATGAAAAGACCCCCCGTCTGTCCGGTTTCTCATCTGGTCTGCGCGGGGTTGGATACGATCGGCGTGCGTTTTCCCGCGCACCCGGCGGCGCGTCAGATGATCGCGGCGTTCGGCCGCCCCGTCGCGGCGCCGAGTGCGAATATATCGGGGACGGTCAGTCCGACGACCGCTTTACACGTTGCGCAGGGGCTGGGAAACCGTATCCCGCTGATTTTAGACGGCGGCGCCTGCGCGGTCGGAGTGGAATCCACAATTCTGGACGTATCCGAAGACAATCCCGCTTTATTGCGCGCCGGCGGTGTGAGCGTGGAAGAAATCGAAGCCGTTTTGGGAATATCTTTGCGCCGTCCCGAAATCAATCCGGACGCGCCGCGGTCGCCGGGGCAGATGTTATCGCATTATGCGCCGCGCCTGCCTGTCCGGCTGAACGCCGATCATGCCGAAGATGGAGAAGCTTTTTTGGCCTTCGGAAAGGCGGAAAACGCTACGTTGAATCTCAGTCCGTCGGGCGACGTGAAAGAAGCCGCCGCGCATTTGTTTGCCTATATGCGTTTGCTGGACGATCCGCGCTATACGGGCATAGCCGTTATGCCGATCCCGACGAACGGGCTGGGGCTGGCGATCAACGACAGATTAAAAAGAGCCGCTTATCCGCACTAATTCTTTGACGTAATCAAAGGTTTGATGCTATTTTAACCCGATTATTACAAATGGGGATAAAATGGCGTTTATTAAAAAAAACAAAGACCTGCCGGCGCTGACCAAAGAAAGCATGCTGATGTACAAGCGTGTGTGGAATACGTACATCGCGTCAAAGTGGCGCTGGCTGATTTTGGCGGTCGTTTTAATGTTGATCGCCGCCAGTTTCGACGCGCTGCTGGTGCGTCAGCTTAAGCCGATTTTTGATGAGGTATTCATTGATAAAAACCGCGCTTCGCTGGGAACGATCGGCATAACTATTCTGGTCTTGTATTTTTTTAAAGGCGTTTTCAGTTATTCTCAATCCGTCGTGATGACAAAACTGTCGATCCGCGTGATCGCCGATATGCAGCGCGATATTTTTAAACGTCTGATCCGTATGGACAACGCTTTTTTTCAGGAACATTCCACCGGCGAAATTATTACGCGCTTTACTTCCGACGTCGCTATGGTCAAAGACGCCGTGCTGAACAGTCTGACAACTTTTGTCAAAGACACGGCTTCCGTCGTGTTTTTGGTTGTTTTGATGTTTTTTCAGTCGTTTGAAATGGCCTGCGTCGTCTTTTTTGTCTTTCCGATCGGCATTTACCCCGTCGCTTTATGCGGGCGCAAAATGCGCAAAAAAACAAAGCGCAATCAGGAAGCTAACGAAGGTTTCTTCAATCTGCTGACCCAAAGTTTCAAAGGCATTAAAATCGTTAAGTCTTACTGCACGGAAAATGAGGAATTCGAAGAGCTTGACCATACGATCGTCAAGATGAACAAGCTGTCTTTTTCCATGGCGTGCCTGCATGCGCTGCAAAGCCCGCTGATGGAATTTTTCGGCGGAATCGCCATGGCGGCGACGCTGGGGTACGGCGGTTATCAGATTATGCAGGGCAATATGAGTCCCGGTAACTTTATGGTGTTTCTGCTGGCGATCGTAGCGGCCTATAAACCGATGAAAAACGTTGCCAGCCTGCACATGCGTATGCAGATGGGCGTGGCCGGCATGCAGCGTCTGTTTTCCATGCTGGACGTCGAACCGTCGATCAAAGACGCGCCGGACGCCAAAGAACTGCTTGTTTCAAAAGGAAAAATTGAATTTAAAGACATTACTTTTTCCTATGACGGCGAACGTGACGTCTTGCAAAACGTGTCATTGACGGTTGAACCGGATCAAACGGTGGCTTTGGTCGGCCATTCGGGATCGGGCAAATCGACGTTGATTAATTTTCTGCCCCGGTTTTACGATCCTGATAAAGGGCAGATTTTAATTGACGGACAGGACATTACGCAGGTAACGCTGGAAAGTCTGCGTAAACATACGGCTTATGTGTCGCAAGAAGTCATTTTATTTAACGATACGATTAAAAACAATATCCGTTACGGTTCGCCCGACGCAACGGACGAACAGGTTATTGAAGCCGCTAAAGCGGCCGCCGCAGATCCTTTTATCCGGCAAATGGAAAACGGATACGACACCCTTTTGGGCGAACAGGGAGCCGGATTGTCCGGCGGGCAGCGTCAGATGATTTCGATCGCGCGGGCCATGCTGAAAAACGCGCCGATCCTTTTGCTGGACGAAGCGACTTCCGCTTTGGATTCCCGTTCCGAAAAAATCGTGCAGGATTCTTTGGAAGTTTTGATGAAAGGCAGAACGTCAATCGTTATCGCGCACCGGTTATCAACGATTGTCAATGCCGATAAAATCTGCGTTTTTAACGAAGGAAAAATCGTTGATTGCGGCACGCATCAGGAATTGCTGGAACGCGACGGCATATACGCTCAGCTATATAAGATTCAGTTTATGAAAAAAGACGAATAACCTTTTTTGCGTCTTTTTTGGCCGATTGGGCAGATACGCAGGCTGGCTTTCTTGTCCCTATAATAATTCCCGGAATTATTAAAAAGGGAGAAGTAAGTATGAAAAAATTTATTCTGGGCGCTTTAGCCGCTCTGGGCGGGGTCGGATTATACGCTCTGCACAAAGAAGGGAAATTTCCCGCTTTGAAAATGAAAGGCACCGTTGATGCCGTTAATCACGACGCGAATACGTTTCAAATCAGATCCTGTCTGGATAAAAATATTTTAATGGATCTGAGCGTTTCTCCGTTGACCCGGTTTATGTGGCTGTCGCATGGTGAAAACGGAATGAATACCGCAAAGTTTGACGACATTTCCGTCGGGCAGCGCGTCCATGTTTCCTTTGTTAAAAACAAGGAAAGCGGGCGTATTCTGGCCGAACGTGTCGTTATCGAAAATATTTGATAAATGCGCCGGCAGCAGGATTTGGCCCGAAAACAGAAGAACTCGGTCTGGGTTCGTCTGGTTTTTTGGCTGATTCTGCTGTCGATGATTTTATACAGTCCCGTGCTGATTTAAAAATTCCTGCCATTGTTCCGGCGTATTCAAATTAAACCCGACATTAACGTCCGTTTGTTCAACCGCCAGACAGGCTCCGGCAGGCAAAGTCGAACGCAGTTTATCCATGCGGCTGGTCTCGGGGCAAAGGGCGGTAATGCTTCGCGCAAAAGCTTTTGACAGCATGACGGGGTGTCCGTCTTTGCCGTTTCTGACGGGAAAAACCATGTCTGCTTTTCGATTGTTTAATATGTTTGCCAGCTGACGCCAGACGGCCGGCCGGGGCGCGGGTCTGTCCAAAGCCAGAAAAGCGAAAGATGAAAAATCTTTTTGCAGTAAAAAAGACAAGCCCGTTTGAATTGTTGAAAACGGACCGAATTGCGGCAGAGGATTAATTAATGTCGTTATCTCCAATCCGTCCGCGTCAACCGTTTGTCCGATGTTTAAAAACGGCAGAGCCGTCAGATAATCATCAGCTTTGAAACCTAAGACAACAACTGCCGTTTTTCCGCCGGCCCGGCGATAACAATCCAGTTGATGCGACAACCACGGCTTGCCGAAAAAGTCTAAAAGCCCTTTCGGCGTTTTCATGCGTTCGGATTTGCCGCCGGCCGGAATAACCAGCGGCGGTAAATCATTCGACCAGTTTTGATATATTGTCACCGCTGTTTAACGTAAAGACTCTGTTTTGAACAACCGGCAGATCGCTTTTGCGTTCGCCGACGCCCGTGAACAAAATACCGCAGCGTTCTCCCTGCTGGACAAGCTTGTTTTTAATCAGCTGGCGCAGGCCGGCCAGTCCGGCGCTGCCGGTGGCGGACAGATCGACGCCTGTATGTTCGCGCGCCAGTTCATGGGCTTTCGTTAATTCGTCTTCGTCTGCGATTAACGGCAGGCCGCCGGAAATAATCATGTTGCGCACGACTTCCAGCCCGTCATAAGTCGTGTCGTCCAAAATACCTTCCGCAACGCTTTCGGGAACATTGGCCGTCCACGCTTTGAAATAGTCGTTACGGTTCCGGCCGACTTTGACAAAGACGGCTTCCAAATCTTCCTGAATTTTCGGATACATTTCCGCAATCAGGCTGGCGGTCATTTTGATCTGTCCCAGATTGTTTTCCAACAAAGCTTTGGCGTCAAAATTGCCTTCCAGCAACATAGCCAGTTCGGGCGGCAGCGTGACGACGCCGTCGCGGCCCAGTTCGCGCAAAACCATGAAATAACTTTGCGCCAAAGGATAACAGCTGGTCGTCTGACAAGTATAAAACCGCGGCAGCTTGCGGATAATATCCAGACGTTTAAACACAGCGTTCGCGGAAGAAACCGCGTTGGCCAGACCGCCGCCGCCGACCTGAACGACCTGCACGTCCAAAGGCGCGTCAATCAAGTATTGATTGAATAAAAATTCATATTCCAGCGTTTCGGCGCCTTCTACCGCAGACCAGATATCGTGGCCGTAGGACGTAAACGGCACCCAGCCGAATTTTTTCAAAGCTTCCTGATAGCGCAGATTGCACGGATCGCCTTCGCCGACGGAACCGTCGCGGCTGACTTTGACGACGTTTGTTCCCAGATTGCTCAGGATTGAAACGACCGTTTCGCTGACATGATCGGGCACAAAAGCGTACAGCTGATAACCGGCGGCTCCGGCAATGGCGGCCGCTCCCATGGCGGCGTTGCCGCAGGAAAAAATAGCCAGCGTCTTTTTTTCTTCGGGTTCTTCGGAAATTTCGCGCAGTGTTTCCAGATGCATGATCGCGCCGGCCAAGTGGCGGGATTTATGCGATCCCATTAATTGCAGCGTTTCGTTTTTAACGAATAAAGAGCCTTTGGGCAGGTCAATTGCCTGCGCCAGATCGTCGGCCTGAATTTCGGGAGTCCGGATAAAGCCGCGGCCGGTCATTCTTTCGCATGCGTTGGACAAAGCCAAAACACGTTCCACCCACCAGGACGCTTTACCGTGAGCGTTCGCCAGCTGATAACTGGCCATAAATTCACGAAAAACGCTGAATGACAGTTTATTGTCGTTCCAGCGTTTTGTTAATGTCGTCGGAAATACGCGCGCCAATTCCTTGGGGTCTTCCCGTTTAATCAACGGGTGCACGCCGTTTTCGGTACTTTCGGGGCAAAACAAAGAGTGTGTTTCCAAAGGGTATTCCTTGTCGCAAACCGGGCAGTACAATTCCATTTTCTCGAAATTCCTTCTTTTATGATCTTTTTTACGTTTTCACACTATACTGTTTTTTTACAGAATATAAAGTCTTTTTTTGGCATGAAAAAA
>JBJFAY010000196.1:0-2101 GCA_051888155.1 Alphaproteobacteria bacterium | reverse complement strand
GGTTTTCCGTTTTTCCGTAAAGTGTTCCGTAACAGTTTCCGCCTTGTTCGGCGGCTAAGTCAAAAACAACGCTGCCTTCTTTCATGGATTGCAGCATATCCCGCGTGATCAGAACCGGTGCTTTTTTCCCGGGGATCAGGGCGGTCGTGATCACAATATCCGTTTTCGGCAAAATAGCGGCCAGAGCTTTTTCCTGATTTTTTTTCGACTGTTCGTCAAGTTCTTTGGCATAACCTCCGGTTGTTTCCGTTTGTTCAATCTGTTCGATTTCCAAAAATTTCGCCCCCAGTGATTCGACCTGTTCTTTAACGGCGGGGCGAACGTCAAAAGCCGTAACGACGGCTCCTAAACGTTTGGCCGTTGCAATAGCCTGCAGTCCGGCGACGCCCGCGCCTAAAACCAGAACCTGCGCCGGCGAAATCATACCTGCCGCCGTCATCATCATCGGCACGGCGCGTTTATAAGCGTCAACGGCGTCTATAACCGCTTTGTATCCGGCCAGATTGCTTTGGGACGACAAAACGTCCATGTTCTGCGCGCGTGAAATGCGAGGCAGCAGTTCCATTGCAAAACAGGTCAATTCAGCTTTTGCAACGGCTTTTAAAGTTTCGGAATCCGTCCGCGCGTTCATCAGGCAGACCAAACAGGCTCCTTTGGGCAGAGATTTTATTTCCTCTGCCGACGGCGGCTGTATTTTTAATATAACGTCCGCTTTTTCTGTCGTCGTATGAAAATCGGCGGCCGTTTCGGCGCCGGCCGTCAGAAATTGGTCGTCGGAAATGTCAGACGCAACCCCGGCGTCTGTCTGAACGACAACGGATATTCCTGCTTGTGTTAATTTTTTTACTGTTTCGGGCGACGCGGCGACGCGAAATTCGCCGTCTGCGGATTCTTTGGGAATAGCAATTTTCATAGAAGGCCGTCTCCTTTAACCGAATAACGAGGCGGTACTTCTGTACCTGATTTATGCCGGAGATTCTGCTACGGCAATATTATTTTGTCTTTCCTTGCTGGAACGCAGAGCGTTAAATGCGCGCAGCAAAACCGAATCGATCGTTTCGTCCGTTTCCGCGCGTGTCGCAATACTGATGCTGGTTGTTACGGCGATTTTGACTTTATCAACCATCAAATCAGACCGCATCACTTCGTCACGAATGCGTTCAGCGACAATTTTTGCCCCTTCCAGCGGGGTTTCCGGCAGTAATATTGCAAATTCAATATCTGCCAGTCTGCCCAGATAATCAGAATCTCTGATTGAATTCTGACAAGCCGTAACGGCGACCCGAATCGCTTCGTCGCCGAAAGCCGATCCGTGTTCGCTGTTTAAAGCTTCGAACCGGTCGATCGTCATTAAAAGCACGGATAAATTCCGTTTGTACCGGCGGGCGCGTTTCATTTCTTTGGCGCCGTCGTCCAAAAATTGCCGTCTGTTCAATACGCCCGTTATAGGATCAATCACCGTCATTTGACGCAGTTCTTCTTCCATTTGTTTGCGCGGCGTAATATCAAAACCGACAGACCGTATTTCCGCCGGCGCTCCGTCCGGGCCGTATACAATCCGGTTCGTCCATGAAATCCAAATTCTTCTGCCGTCCTTGCAGATGTTTTCGTTTTCATTGTCAACGTACAGGCGCGGATTGTTTTTAATGCGTTCCACCAGATTCGTTAACGTCTGGCCGTGAGAATCTTTTGTCGGGACGATTGTGCCGATAATATTTTTGCCGATCAGTTCATTTTTGTCGTCATAACCGTAAAGCTCGCAAGCGTAATCGTTAACGGAAATGATGTTACCGTCTTTATCCAGGCAAAGAAATAAGCTTTTAGTATTAGGGGAAGAATAGGGATCAAACTGGCGGTGTTTTTCTTTTTTCATGTCTTCCAGTTCTTTTTGCGCGGAAATCAAAGCATTTTGAAGCTCAAGGACTTTGTTTTTCAAGGCGGTTCTTTGGGTGCGGCAGCAGCAAAAACGCCACAGCAGACAAAGCAAAGACGCAAATAACGCAACGCATAAAATAACGGAAACTGACGTCAGGCACAATGACTGATCAGCAGCCCCTGCGGGCAAAGGCGGCGTTTGAACTGCAAAAACGGCTGATATCGG
>JBJFAY010000195.1:0-9143 GCA_051888155.1 Alphaproteobacteria bacterium | reverse complement strand
CGGTAATGATTTAATCCCAAAATACGGGAAGCGTAATCAATATTTTTAACTTGGGAACGATACAAATTAATCAGCCGTTCTTTTTCTTTTACGACGTCCGAAATATCAATGTAATGCGTCGGAGCGCACAAAGTATTCCATATTTCATAATAAACGACGCTGCCCGCAAACGGACGGGTGCGGCACAACCGTTTGAACAAACAGCTGACAGCGACATGGTCTTTGTGGAAATCCATCGGGTGCGGCATTAAAATATAATCATACTCTTTAAAATCCAGCGTTGCGAAATCCCTGAAACAATCAATCAGCTTTCCGTCTTCCACATTCAGCATTTTAAAGTTTTTAACGGCGTAATGCGACATGACTTCTTCAAATTCTTTTTTCCGGATATCAATCATTTCCGCCGGTTTGACGTTTGAATCGCCGTGCCGTCCGTCCGTCAGCAAAACGACGTCGCACTGGGCGCCGTATTTTAATAAAAATCCCCCGCAGCCGATTGTTTCATCATCGGCATGCGGCGCCAGCAGCAGGAAACGATCCGAAGGCTTGATCTGCCAAGGCTGCGCTTTTTTGCAATCCGGCATATCGTATCCGTAAATTTTCTTTTTGAACCACAATTTTATTTTTCGCATTCCCATTTTTCTTCTCCCTATTTTTTGGGCAGGGTAATTCCGATTTAACGAAAAATCAAAAGTTTTTCCAGTTTTCAATAAAGGCTTAATTTTTTCAACCTATGCTAAATTTCAGTTCGGACAAACAGAAAGGTTTAGAAAGATGAAAAAGCTTTTATTTGCAACGGTTTTCAGTCTGGCCGCTTTTAGCGCGCAGGCCCAGGAACAAACGACGGGCACTTATCCGCAAACGCGCGCGTATGCGGATATGACGAACCCCTTTTATATTCCGGAACGCGGGTTCATGGCGGATTCCAAAATATCTTATTCCCGCGTTAAATTGGACGCCTCAATCAATGCGCCGCGCCAGTCGGGATATCGTTTTTTAAAAAACGCCAGAAGTTTTAAAGCTTCGGAAACCCTGACTTACGGTATTACGGGGACATGGGCCGTTTACGGAACATTTGCGTACGACTGGACGAAGAAAGAAAGCGCCGCTTCTTTCCGCGACTGGGCTTGGACGATCGGAACGAAAGTCAATACGATTGACGAAGCTTGGCGCGTACAGATCGGAGCCGATGTTACGCGGACAGACTTTACAAAATGGAAAGGCGTCATTAACGAAGATCAAAAAGACACGCACCTGTATTTAATGGCCGGAACGGAAACGGGTGAAAAAGTCTTTGCCTATACGCGGATTGACTACCACAACATTGATTACGGCCGCGACCAACAGTATGACGAATTTAACGTAGAAGGCGCGCTGCACATTTCGGCAGGACAACAAACGACGGCCGACGTCGGCCTGCGCTTTACCTGGGATACGCTGGATCATGTCCGTAATAAAGACCTGATATTTTTTGCCGGCGGTTATATGAATATCTATCAGAATATGGCTTTAGGCATTACGGCCGACTACACGCTGGCCAGCGCCAATAATATCAAAGAACCGTATTCGCCGGACAATCAGGGCGCTTATACGTTGGGATTTAACGTTAAGTATGAATTTTAACCCATTGATTTAAAATAAAAAAGACGGCATTTTTTGCCGTCTTTTTTTTGCATATAATATCTTTCAAGACCGACGCGAAATAATAACGTTTCCGTCGTCGTTTTCTTCTTGGCTGTGTATGCGCGTCATGAGCGGAGTAATCAGCTTTTTTTCCAAAAACGGCTTTATAAAAAAACAAGCCGCCAGCCAAAATACGCCGACAACCCCTAAAAAAATAAGATCGGATTCAATCGTTTTTGATTCTTCCGGAACGATTTTTTCCCAAGCGGGAAGAAAACAAGCAGCCATAAGGATATAGCACGAAACAGAAACTCCCCAAATTAAAAGACGCAGCAAAATTAAAAGAACGAGTGTCGCAACTATTTTTAAAAATTTATTCATTTTGCGCCGGAAGAGCTTGTTCTTCCCCTAGAAAACGGGCGCCGAAAAACGCCCGTTAAAAATTATCTGCCGCCGTCCTTCAGTTTCTTTTCCAAAGAACGCATTTTGTTTAAACGCCGTTCCGCATCGTTGCGTTTCTGGACTTCTATCATACGAGTCATAAATCCTTTGGCTCCTTTTCTTTCTTTGCCTTCCTTATTGCGGGAAGAATAAAGCGCCAAGCTTAACTCAACGGACTTATCAATCACCTTTAACAGCGGCGAGCCGATAAATTTGTCATTTTCCGCTTTTTCCAACCGTTCCATGCGCCGGATCAGCTTTAATTCCGTCTTTGTCAAAGGATCTATCATTTCGACCGTTTTTTGCAAATGCGCCAAGTCTTCTTTTAAATCAGAAGATTTTAAAGGATTTTGATTCAGTTCCTTTGCTGTCTGCTCCGCAGTTGACATACTCCGGTAAATTGTTCCGTTTTCATCTCGGACATGACTGACGAAACCTTCGGCCGTCCCCTGCGAGCTGATCCGCCAGCCCAAATTCATATAAGCGTCAAGCAAAGCATTTTTTGAAAGCGGCTTATCCTCTGCGGCGGTCGTATCTCTTGGCGCGGATCCCGGCCGCAGGATACGCGAACGGACAGAGCTTTTTTCTCGCAGCGTTTCGAGCTTTTTAATCTTTTTCAAATCTCCTTTATATCCCTCACGATTTTTAATTTCAGCCAAACGTTCGGAAAAAGATTTTTTATCGGATTGACGCAAATGCAGTTTATCCATAACAAAATGACGGCTGGCGCCATACGCTCTGGCCGACAAAGCCACGACCGCCATTGCAACGGGAACAGCCCCTAACGTTGCTTTACCCGCAATTTTCCCCAGTTTGCTGTGAGCTGCGGCTTTGTTAATCACCATCATTTTTTCCAGAAAAGACGGCGGTTCGATCATTTCCAGCTGCTTAGAGGCAAATTCTTTATACTTTGGCAGGTTATCGTCTAAATTCGTGCGAAAAGTATCGCCCCATAAATTAGAAACATTGGAATAGCCGCCGATCGTCATTTTACAGTCGCCGGACAAATAAGATTCCAAAACATCAGAACGTCCGTTTCTCATGTCTTCATAACGATCTGCAAAATTAAGCTCAGAACTGCTGCTGCCAGATCCGGAAAACAATCCGTTAAAAGCGCCGTTCCGGCTGAGAAGATAGAATGCTGCAATATTTGTCATGGCCGTCCCCTTTTATGTCTCAGATCGCATCTACCGCTTTTTCGGCAAAAGATTCTTTATTGATTACCGCTTCGTAATAACGCTTAAAAACGCCGGCGGGATCTGTAATTCTGCCTTCGTCAAGGTCAACGACTTTATCCAGATCAATTTCAACGACCAGACATTTTTCAGCCGTGCGCAAATAATCTATAATTTCGTCGGATACTCCCGTTATAGCGCAGCCGGAATCTGAAGTTCTTTTAAAAAACAGAGAATGTTCAAACAGATAACTGATTTCCGGCTTTTCAGCTTCGCCGGCCAATTCCGGTAAGAATACCGTTACTTTTCCGTCTTTATTGACCGCAAACGCCGGTGAAGGAATTTCATTTAACAGCATTTATATTCTCCCGTAACAAGACAATTAACGACCGTTTTTCTTGAGCGCGGAATGCAAATCAACCATTTTTTGCAGCCGTTCGTCCACAACGGAACGTTTCCTGACGTCATTTAAACGCGCCATCAGATTCGCTTTTCCGAAATCTTTATTTTCTTTTTTCTTTTCAGTCATATACAAATCAACTGTCTTGCCAATGGCTTCAACCAGCGGCTGACGGGAAGATACCGGATCCCGCCCGGAACGATTCAGCTGATAAAGCTGTTTTAATAAAGTCAATTCCGTTTTTGTCGGCGGCTCGATCATTTCCAATGCTTTTGTGCCGCGCGCCATATACGGTTCAAGGCTGGCTGATGTTATTGCCCGTTGATCTTCCTGAGTATATTTTCCTTTTTCCAAATCTTGAGGATCTTTATCGCGATTCCCGTCATATACTACGAAATTATAGAGGAAATCCGGCGTATTATCTTTCTGGAAATGCAGCGACAAACGGCCGTCCAAATAATCCGCCAAAACAGGGTGGCCGGAAATTTTAACCAGATCCTGATGTTCCGGTGAAGCCGCGACGCCCGTTTTCACCTGATCACGATCGGGCAGCAAAGATTTTAAAGCGTCTTCCTTATTCAGGAAATTTTTCTTTTCCTGCTTTTTATTTTCCACTTTTTGAACGACGTCTTCTATGTAAGAAAGATTTTTCAAATCTTTTTTATATTCCTCACGGTGTTTAATGTCGGCCAGACGTTCTGAAAAAGATTGTTTATTTTTATCTTTGGATTTGTTTTTCAGATTCAACTTGTCCATGACAAAGCCGCGGGTCGCGCCATATGCCCGGGCAGACAACGCAACGACGCCCACCGCTGCCGGAACGACGCCCAGCGAAGCCGCGCCTGCAATTTTTCCGGATTTGGAAGCCGCCAAAGTTTTATTCGCAATCATCAGTTTTTCCAAAAAAGACGGCGGTTCGATCATTTCCAGTTTATTTTCAATAAAGTCCCTGTATTGCGCGACCTCTTCCTTTTTCAGATCTTTTCCCTGAAAAGCGGCTTCTTTTCCTTTTTTTGTTGTTATTTGAACCGAAGATTCCCAGTCTTTATCCGTATTCCAGACCAGCTTTGCGCCGCCTTTCAAATAATTTTCGACCAGCGGGCTGTGAAAAGACGCGCCGGCAAACCGATCCGGAGAAGTATTCCATTCTTTTTCCGCTTTTTCTTTACGCTTGTCTTTTATACGCTGCGCGACGTCTTCCACTCCATAAACGGCGGAAACGATAGTATCGCTCAGACTGAAATCCACATCAAACAGCCCTTTAAAAGCCCCCGAACGAGCCAAACCATATACCGCGGCAAAATTAGACATGACCGGTGCCTCCGTTAAAAAACAATTTAAAATATGATAACAGCTATAGACAAAATAAAGCAAGCGTTTTTTAAAAAAACAAAAAAGAAAAAGGCGGAAAAGCAACACATTCCCGCCAAAAACAGAAAATATATAGACAAAAATAAATTTGTCTAAATTTCAATCGCGTCCACCGCCTTTTCGGCAAAGGATTCTTTGTTTATTGTCGCTTCGTAATAACGTTTAAACACATCGGCCGCATCAGACAAACGGCCGTCGTTCAAATCAATAATCTTGTCCAGATCCATTTCGATCACCAGCATTTTTTCCGAATTATGCAGATGTTCAATAATGTCTTCGGAAACCCCTGTAATCGGACACCCCGTCCCCGGCATGCGCTTGAAAAACAAAGTTCCTTCAAACAAATAACTGATTTCGGGATTTTCCGGTTCTCCGGCCAGTTCCGGCAAAAAAACCGTTACTTTCCCCTCTTTGCTTACGGCAAATGCCGGAGAAGGCAGTTCGTTTAACAACATTGGTCAGCTCCAAAATGGGAAACAAGATACAAAAGGGGCTGAAAAACTGTCAGCCCCTCTTTTTTCGGTTATTTTGCCGCTCTGTCCTGTTCAATGATGATTTTCAAAGCGTCAACGGCAACACGGACAGCCGCCGAAGTGTCTTCGGACATTTTCTGATCCAGCCCGGCCGCTTCGCGTTCCTGATTCCAGATCACATGAAAACACGACCCGCACCGGCATCTGAGCGCGTCGGCAACAACGAACAAAGCCGCGGATTCCATTTCACTGGCCTTGACGCCCAAACGTTTCCAGGCTTCCCACTTCTGTAGCAGTTCATAAGATACCGGCATTTTTGCGGGGCTGTGCTGGCCATAAAAAGCGTCCTTGCACTGCACGACGCCCGTATGCGTCGTTTTGCCCATAGCCAAAGCCGCCTGACGCAGAGCAAGCGTAATATCCAGATTGGCAACCGCGGGATATTCGATCGGCGCATATTCCATGGAAGTATGTTCAAACCGGATAGCTCCCGTTGCGACAACGATATCGCCGGACTGCACGTCCAGATCAATTCCGCCGCAGGTTCCCGTACGGATAAACGTATCCGCGCCGATATTATGCAGCTCTTCCATAGCGATGGAAGCCGACGGCCCGCCGATACCCGTAGAACAAACAGATACTTTTTCGCCCAGCAGCGTTCCCGTATAAATGTTATATTCACGGTTTTGCGCAACGTGATGCGCATCGTCAAATAACTTTGCGATAGATTCGCAGCGTCCCGGATCCCCCGGCAAAATGACATAGCGGCCGACGTCGCCTTCGACGCAATGGATATGAAACTGCTTTTCAAGTTTCTGCATGGAAAACCTCTCTTTAAAATCAATGAAAAATATGATGAATTCATATTGTTAGGATCAGTGTATATGAAAAAATTTCATAAAACAAACAGTTAATTACAGCTTAAACAAAAGGCATTTATTTATTTTTCTTTTAATTTGATCCGCCGTTTGATAACGTATGTACGAGTTTGGAGTCAAACTCAGGGCGTCAGAAACCCTTGCTATATAGCCGCATTGTATATGGCGGCTAATAAATTATATGCCGAATCTGTCCTTAAAACGGGCGGATTTCGGCGAATAAGGCTATGCGCTGAATAAGCCGAGCCGTTTTATATAGCACGGTTTCTGAAAATCTGCCCACCTGAAAAGGTGGGTTTTGTTTATCAAATGAAAAGAAGGAGTTTCAGAAATGAAAAAAACTTTATTAACCGTATTTATCCTCAGTTTATCCGCCTGTGCGACCAGGACATTATCAGGGAGCTGCCGACGTTAGTTTCAAATCGACCAGCATTATAGCTGAACCGTTGGAAGTGGAAGTCGTTCCCAGTGAACAGGTAACAGCTTCGGCCGAATGTAATTCCTATTTATTCGGTTTGTTCGGTTCTGAACCGACAAATCTGGCTTTTGGCCCGGAATTAATCGAAGCTGGCGGAAATTTTGCTCCGGCTGCCTGTACACGAGGAGCTTTGTTTAAAGCTATGCAGGCAACAAAAGCAGATACGATTTTAATGCCTCGCTACTCTGCCGAAGGAACAAAGTTTTTATGCATTCCTTTCTTGAATTCGTGTTTGATTAATAAATCAAAAGTAACAATCAAAGGGATTGCAGGAAAATACGAAAAAATCCAAAAAATTACTGATGCAGAAACAAGCAGAGCAATAAAAATCCAAAAAGCCGGTGAAAAGAAAGCGGTTGTAGGAGGATTGTTCTAATCAGTAAAAATATCCACGCACTTAAAAATGAATCCCCGCGTTATTCGCGGGGATTTTCATTGTATAAAAAAGCCCCCGGTTTCCCGAGGGCTTTTTATTTCGCTTAACTCAAAAGAACTTAAGCGTTCTTTTCCGCGGCCAGATGTTCGTACAAACGACGACGTTCTTCCACCTGTTCCTGAGCAAACTGAACCAAACGTTCATAACGTTCGGGGTCTGCTTTCTTGACGATCTGGAAGCGCGTTTCGTTGGACATATAATCGGCCATGACTTTCGTCGGCGCTTTGGAATCCAGCTGCAAGCCGGGTTTTCCTTCGGCAACGCGGCGCGGGTCAAAGCGGTATAACGGCCAGAAACCGGATTCAACAGCGGCTTTCTGATGTTCCAGCCCCTGTTCGCCGATTTCGTATCCGTGCGCAATGCAGTGCGAATAAGCGATAATCAAAGACGGTCCGTTAAAGGATTCGGCTTCAACAAACGCCTTGATCGTCTGCGCATCATTAGCGCCCATGGCAACCTGTGCGACATAAACATTTTCAGAAGACATCGCAATCATGCCCAGATCTTTACGCGGAATCGCCTTACCGGCAACGGCGAATTTTGCCGAAGCGCCGATCGGGGTAGCCTTGGACTGCTGCCCGCCCGTGTTGGAATACACGCCCGTATCCATAACCAGAACATTAACGTTCTTGCCGGAATACAGAACATGGTCGATACCGCCGTAACCGATATCATAGGCCCAGCCGTCGCCGCCCAGCATCCATACGGATTTTTCAACAAAGTAATCGGCAACGCTGTTCAACAGCTTCGCCTGGTCTTTGTTAATGTCAACCAGTTTGGCTTTCAGAGCTTCAACACGTTCGCGCTGTTCTTTGATTTCGGCTTCGTTTGTCTGCGGAGCGGTCAAAATAGCATTGACCAGATCGCCGCCGATGTCGCTTTCCAGATCTTTGATCAGCTGATGAGCAAAGTTTTTCTGGAAATCAACGCCCAGACGCATACCCAGACCGAATTCGGCCGCGTCTTCAAACAAAGAGTTTGACCATGCCGGACCGCGTCCGTTAATGTCTTTGGCATACGGCGTTGTCGGCAGGTTGCCGCCGTAAATGGACGAACAGCCCGTCGCGTTGGCAATCATCAAACGGTCGCCGAACAACTGTGTCAGCAATTTGACATACGGCGTTTCACCGCAACCGGCGCAAGAACCGGAGAATTCAAACAACGGACGCAACAGCTGAACGTTTTTGACCAGTTTCTTTTCAATTTTGGTGCGATCGACGTCAGGCAGCGACATAAAGAAGTCAAAATTCTTCTTTTCCTGTTCCAGATGCGGCGCGATCGGTTCCATATTGATCGCTTTTTTGGTCGGATCTTCTTTGTTTTTCGCCGGGCAGGCGCGCGTGCACAAAGAGCAGCCCGTGCAGTCTTCCGGAGCGACCTGAATGATCCAAGCGGAATCAGCGAAGTCTTTGCCTTTGAACGCAGCGGACTTAAAGCCGGCCGGAGCCTTCTTCAGATCTTCGTTCGTTGCGACTTTGGCGCGGATTGCCGCGTGCGGGCAGACCATGGCGCATTTGCCGCACTGAATACATGTATTCGGATCCCATACGGGAATGTCCGAAGCAATGCAGCGTTTTTCATACTGCGTTGTCGCCGTCGGCCATGTACCGTCAACGGTCCAGCCGAAATCGGAAACTTTCAGTTCTTCGCCTCTGCCTTCCAAAATCTTTCCGGCAACCTTGCGGACCAATTCCGGCGCCGTTTCCGGAACGCCCGGCAGACGGTGCAGCTTGGAAGTCGGTTTTTCCGTTACTTTGATTTCATGCAGGTGCGCCAAAGAAGCGTCCACGGCGGCAAAGTTCTTGTCAACCAGCGCCTGACCTTTTTTGGAATAGGTCTTTTCAATGGATTTCTTAATGGCGGCGATC
>JBJFAY010000194.1:0-9154 GCA_051888155.1 Alphaproteobacteria bacterium | reverse complement strand
CCTCAAATCCCACTTGACGCCGCAAGCCCGCAGATTAACTCCCGAAAAACCGGCCGAAACGGCGTCCTGCGCTTCAATAACGCCGATTCCGACGGTTCTGGATTTAAAAATCCTGTTTTCCGTCAGCAAATCTTCGATTTCCGTTAAAACAGGCGGCAGTTCTTTTGTCAGCCAGTTAAAGATCAGCTCTTCGGATCGCGGCGCGATATCGTGTTTTACTCCGCCGGGACGAATATATACGCTTAAAGGACAGGACAGACACACTTTGTCCAACAGCGCATAAATCTGTTCGCACGCTTTGCGTACCGCCGGATAAACGATATCCGTTCCCGTATCCGCCGCCAAATTCGCCGTCGCGCGCAAATGCGACAATATCCGCCCTGTTTCGGCCAGCGCCGCGCGGATATAAGCAGCCCTTTGCGGCGCGCGGATCCCCAGCAGCTTTTCCGCCGCCAGCACAAAAGAATGAACGCAGGAAAACGGTGCCGGCCGGTTCAGCTTATCCACCAAAACCAATCCCTGCAGCAGATTTTTCCCTTCCATCAGTTTTTCAATGCCGCGGTGAGAAAACCCGATATGCGGATCAATCCGGCGCACCGTTTCTCCGTCCAGCTGCGCGACCAGCCGGCACATGCCGATTCCGGCCGCCGGTTCCGGCGCAATATTCATAAAATAGCTGTCGTCAAACATCATTTCGATCGTCCTGATTCAAATCAACGCCGAAAGAACGGACGGCCGTTCGATCCTGACGGCCGACAAAGACGCATTGTTCTTTTGCTTCATCATAGACCAATCGCTTTGTCCCTGCGGCCGGAAACGTTTTGCGCAAAGGATAAAAGCTTGTTTCATCTTGAGTCAGCAGCCGGCGCAGATCAGGGTGTCCTTCAAAAGAAACGCCAAACATTTCCCGTATTTCGCGTTCATACCATACCGCATTGGGGAAAACCGGCGCCGCGGAAAGAACAGACACGTCTTCTTCGGTTGTCAACACCAGCCGCAGCCGGCGGTTCATCAAAGGACTCAGTAAATGGTACGTCAAAGTAAAACAGTCCTGCCTGTCCGGATAATGCGTACAGCAGATATCGGTCAGCTGAGAAAAACGGCACGCCGGATCGTCGCGCAGAAACTGCATGACCCGCAGCACGGCCGCCCGCAGAACCCGCAAAGTCAGCATACCCGACACAACGACATTTTCGGGAATATCCTGTTTGGCGAAATGCAGGCAAATGAACTGTCCGAATTCTTCCTGCGTTTTATAAACCGAAATCGCCATTTCACCCTTCCCTAATTCTGCTTTGAATAATGCCGCGTAATTTTTCCACGCCGGCAGCCAGTCCGGCCGCATCGGGCGGACAGCCGGGCACGCATACGTCCACCGGCAGAATATCCCGCGCGGCGCTCACCGCATAAGAATCCGCAAACAGTCCCCCGTTAATCGCGCAGTTTCCGAAAGCGATCACATATTTCGGCGACGGCATCTGATCATAGATCCGTCGCGCGACAAAAGCCGCTTTGGCGCTTAAAGCCCCGTTGACGACCAATACGTCGGCATGATGCGGATTAAACACGGGTTCAACGCCCGCCTTGAACATTTGCGCAAAACAGGAACAACACCCCGTTGAAACCGGCATGCCCGTTTTCGCCTGAGCGCACACCCAGGACGCCAAAGTTTGAAAAGCCACGGCGGCGACCCCGTGTTTTTGCAGCTTTTCCAGCCAGCCGCCCTGCATTATTTCCATTCCAGCGCCCCTTTTTTATATTCATAAAAATAACCGATTCCCCAAAAGGCGACAACCAGTAAAGCCGTTGCAATTCCTTGTCCTTCAGACAAACGCAGCGACATCGCCCACGGCAGCAGCAGCAAAAATTCGGCGTTAAACAAAACGAACAGCAGCGCGATAAAAGCAAAGCGGACGGGGAACCGACTGGTTTTAGGAGAAAGAATATAAAATCCGCCGGCATATCCGTCATTTTTAACTGTTTGTTTATGCCGGCCGAACAGTTTAAAGCTCAGATATGCGGCAAACTTCAATGTCGCCGCGCTGATTATCAGGGCAGTTATGAAAAAAATCAAAAAATAAAAATAAGCGTGCGTCACGTTTTCCATAAAATATGGTTTACAACAAACACACTTTCAGATCAACGATCTATAGAGTTTATTGCGGCAAAGCCGGCAGATTTTCCGGCGACAGCGGTAATTTTTTGACAAAACGCACGGGGACTTCGTATTCGCGCATCAGTTCGCCGCCTTCAAATTCGACGATCAGGACGGATTCCGCTTTGGCCAGCGGCGCGCGGGCGTCGGGGTGAATAAAGTCCAACGTAATCGAAAAACCGTGCTGACGGTACAGCAAAGCATGTTTTCCGCCGTCATAAACGATTTGAGGATTATCCGGTTCGCCGGCGCGCGCGCGAATCGAAATCAACAGATCCCCCGCTCCGTTTTGCAGAATATCGTAAAAGCCTTCTTGTTCGGGTCCTATTTGTTTTTCAGCCATAATGTCCTCTTTTGGCGTTATTTCGCTTCGTCTTCACCGGCGTCCAGAGCCGCCACCATCACGGGCAGCCGGGCAGCCAGTCCGGCCGCGCGGTAAAGATTGTCCTTTATTTTTTCCGCGGGCAGCTGCAAAGCGGCCTCACGAAAATAAAACGTGATTTTTTTCATTTCGTCAAGTATGGCGACAGCCTGCCCCGCGCAGGATTCCTCCGCCGCCCGATCCGGATCGGACTGATACGCATTTTTCATGAATTGTTTCAACGACGCTTTAATGCGCGATACATATCCCGAAACGGCCATTTGTTTTTCAACCAGAGAATCCGCCGTTTCATCGGGCGAAAAAGCGCACTGCGTTTCCATTTGTTTTAAATAGAAAAAGATTTCGGCGATTTCTTCCGAAGACGTCACATAATTTCCGAAATTATAAATGCGGGATTCTTCCGACATTTTCTGTTTTCCCTGTTTTAACGAAAATCTTTCAGCCGGTTTTTTAACAAAACGTCCCGTTTCAAAGCCGCCGCAACATTTTCTTCCGTCCTCCGGGGCTGTTCTTTCAGGATTTCACAGCCGCCGCGATCCGAAATCAACGGCTGGCGCGTTCTGAACGCCGCCATTTCGGCCGCCAGCGATTCAATCGCCGGATAAGCCTGCTTTGACACATACGCCGACATCTGCCGGACATGACGCGAAAAAGCAACGCCGCCGTAAACTTTATCCATGCGCCCGGTTTTATCCACCGCCAAAAAAGCGCGGTCTTTGGACTGCCCCTGCGCCTGATAAAGCGGCAAAGCCAAGCCGTACTGCGCATTTTCGGCCAAAACCCGCGGCGCGCAGTCAAAACTCTGATCCCCGCAGCGCACGACCAGCATACCGTCTTTTTCCCCGGCGACCATCAGCTGGGTTCCCGCCTGAATTTCGGCATAAACGGCACGTTCGGTCCCCTGCATTCTGACGGGTTTATTTAAAATCAGCGTATCGCCCCGGCCGACCTCAAACGGTTTATCCGCCGTTCCGTAATTTTTCACACCGGTAATCAGCCCGCCGGCAATCATTTCCCGGCGCATATACAGATTTAAATCCCGCGCCGAAGCTTCGTCCGTCCCCATAACGACATAAGAGCCCGCGGGACATTCGCGTCTGTAACGGATAAAGTCCTGTGTCAGACGGGCGTAAACGGCATTTTTGTCTTCCTGCATTTGCAGCCCCGGTTCGCCTTTGTCCCCGCCGTCCGTGTGCGATACGTTGACCTGTCCCGATTCGGAAAGAGCATACCCCGTATAGCGGCGGGCGGCGTATCCTTCCAGAGCGCGCAAAGCGTTGCCTTCACGGATATCCATTGTCCAGCGGGATTCCCCTTTGGTTTTCTGGCGCAGGACGACGTCAAGTTCGCATATATCCAGCCCCAGACCGTCTTTATTCTGCAACAGCTGATCGAAACCGTTGCCGGCCGTTTTCGGCGGTATCTGTAAATTATCGCCCATCATAAACAAGCGGATTCCCCGTTGATTGGCCGCCGTCAGCAACGCCGCCGTTTGTCTGGCGCCCATTAAACCGGCTTCGTCAACGACCAGAACGGATCCCGGCTTTATCTGACCGGACCGCAGTTTTTCAATCATATCGTCCAAAGACGGCGCGCCGCGCACCTCGGGCATACGATCCGCGATTTCTCCGGCGCCGCCGCTGATACAGAAATCTTTCATCATATTCATATCGCCGACGATATCGGCCGCCGCCTTTTCCGAAGGAGCCGTCGCATAAAAATCAGGCAGAGCGCCGCCGTTTTCAACGGCGTCTTTGGTCAAAGCGAACAGCAGTCCCTGCGCCAGCGTTGATTTGCCCGACCCCGGAGGACCGTTGGCAATCCGCAGATTGGCGGGTTTTAAAAAATCGTCAAAAACTTTTAAATACGCCGGCGGCATATCAAAAGCATGGTTGGCGCCGATATCAATAACATCAACCATTTGCGCGACCGTTTTTCTGATATCGTTCAAATCCGCATACGGTTGTCCGTCCGTCGGTTTGGCAGCCATTTCTGCGGCTTGTGCAAAAATCGTCTGTTCCGCCAGCAGCAGTTTATCCGTCGTATAGCGCGTCTGCGTTCCCTGCGGCGTATCAAATTCACGCGACAGAGAATTTTTCATTACGGCATCGGCCGTATTGGCGACGATCATACGACGGGCGACGGTGCCTTCCGGCAAATTGGACAAATCCGCCGTTCCCGTGCGCTCAGCCGTCAAAAGGGGCAGAGAATCTTCCAGAGCGGCATAAAGATCTTCTTTTGTATAAAAAGAGCCGGAAAGCGTCAGATCCTCAGTTGTCTGAACCGCCCAGCGCGCGACGGCGGCGGCATTTTCACACAGCCATTTTTTGGCTTGCTTCATTTCCTCTTCTCTGCTCATTTTACCCCGTTCAAAGCCATATCTGAAAAATTTGCATATTTATATCACTCTTTTAGACAGAAAGGCAAGTTTTTTTGATAAAAACGCTTTTATCTCCGCCCGCGCGGCTCCGATCGTTTCCGCCGGCCGGCAAAAAAGAAAAAAAATGAGCCGTTTTTTCATTTTTTCTTTACCTTATTTTGTAAATTATGCTATGCAACCGCGTAGACAAATTTACTACATGAGGATCATGAAAGTGACAAAAAAAACGACTGAAAACGCTCTGCCCGAACTGCCTAAAGTAACGGCGCAGATGATTGCCGAAAAAATTGAACGCCTGATGAAGTATACCTTGTGCAAACAGGTATGTGAAGCTTCCAAAGAAGATTTGTTCACGGCTTTGGCTCTGGCCGTGCGTGAAATCGCCGTTGACCGTATGTATGTCACGGCAAACAGATACGCCCGCAAAGATCCCAAGCGCATTTACTATCTGTCCGTAGAATATCTGCTGGGCCGTTCTTTGGTCAACAACCTGGACAATCTGGGAATTTACGATCTGCTGGATCAAGTCAAACTGGACAATCCGATTCCCCTGCGCGACGTCATCGACTGCGAATACGACCCGGCGCTGGGCAACGGCGGCTTGGGACGTCTGGCGGCCTGTTTCATTGATTCCATGGCGACTTTGGGACTGCCCGGATACGGATACGGGCTGAATTACCAGTTCGGATTGTTCAAACAGGTATTTGAAAACGGTTATCAAAAAGAATTGGCCGATTCCTGGATGGAACGTTCTTCTCCCTGGCAGATCGAACGCGCCGACCGCGCCTGCAACGTGCCGATTTACGGCCGCGTCGTTTATGAAGAAGTCAACGGCGAACGCCGCCCGCACTGGGTGGACACCGAAACAATCGTCGGCGTGCCGTATGATATGCCGATCGTCGGATTCGGCGGAAAAACCGTCAACTATCTGCGTTTGTTCTCCGCCCGTTCGTCCAGCGAACTGGATATTAAAACCTTTAACGAAGGCGGATATATCAAAGCGGTTGAAAAGAAAATCAAATCCGAAACGATTTCCAAAGTGCTTTACCCGTCCGACGCCGTTGAAGCCGGAAAAGAACTGCGGCTGGTGCAGCAGTATTTCTTTGTTTCCTGCGCGATCAGCGATATTATGCGCCGGTTCCTGGAACAGAACACGGATTTGCGCGATTTCCCGAAAAAAGCGGCGATCCAGCTTAACGACACGCACCCGACGCTGGCTATCCCCGAACTGATGCGCGTTCTGATGGACATTCACGGGCTGGATTGGGACACGGCATGGGAAATCACGGAAAAGACAATGGGGTATACAAACCACACGCTGCTGCCCGAAGCCTTGGAACGCTGGTCCGTTTCTTTGCTGGAAAAGGTTGTTCCCCGTCATTTGTCGATCATTTACGACATCAACGACCGTTTGATGAAGAAAGTTTCTCAGAAATATCCGGGCGATGTGGGCAAGCTGTCGCGTATGTCGATTATCGAAGAAGGCGACGCGAAAAAAGTCCGCATGGGCAATCTGGCGATTGTCGGTTCTCATTCCATTAACGGAGTGGCGGCGATCCATTCGGAACTGGTCAAGAAAAATCTGGCGCCCGATTTTTATGAAATGTGGCCGGAACGCTTTAACAACAAAACGAACGGTATTACGCCGCGCCGCTGGCTGTTAAGCGCCAACCCCGAATTGGCGGATCTGATTTCGTCAAAAATCGGCCGCGAATGGATTACGCATTTGGACAAGCTGACGGAAATTGCGCCGTACGCGACGGATTCCGATTTCGTCCGTTCGTTTTTCCAGATCAAAAAAGCCAACAAGGAAAAGCTGGCAAAGATTATTTTGAATACGACGGGAAATATCGTCGATACGGATTCATTGTTTGACGTGCAGGTTAAACGCATGCACGAATACAAACGCCAGCTGTTAAACGCGCTGAACATCATTTACAATTATCTGCAAATTACGGAAGACGGATTTTCTCTGCCCGCGCCGCGAACATTTATTCTGGGCGGTAAAGCGGCCCCGTCATACGACTTTGCGAAATTGGTCATCAAGCTGTTTAACAACTTGTCAAAAGTGATTAACAACGATCCGCGCGTCAAAGATCAGATGAAAGTCGTCTTTATTCCCGACTACAAAGTGTCGATTGCCGAACGTGTGTTCCCGGCGGCCGACGTTTCGGAACAGATTTCGACGGCCGGTTTTGAAGCGTCAGGAACGGGCAACATGAAATTTATGCTCAACGGCGCTTTGACGGTCGGAACGCTGGACGGCGCGAACGTTGAAATTCGCGAAGAAGTCGGCGAAGAAAACTTCTATTTGTTCGGCCTGACGACGCCCGAAGTCAAAAAGATTCACGAAGACGGTTCGCATAAACCGTGGGATCTGTACAATTCGGATATGCGTATCCGCCGTATTATGGACGCGCTGTCATCAAATATGTTCTCGCCGGGAGAACCGGGAATCTTCAAACCGATTTTCCAGAACATTATGACTTCGGATTACTATTTGCTGCTGTCGGATATCGGCTCTTATATCGACACGCAGGCGAAAGTCGGCAAAGACTTTTTGAACAAAGCGTCTTGGGGTAAAAAAGCGATTTTAAACGTCGCGCATTCGGGCAAATTTTCGTCCGACCGCACAATCGCGGAATACGCCAAAGACATCTGGGACGTTAAACCCGTTCTGTAATTATTTTTCTGACAATGAAGAAACCCCGCATATTGCGGGGTTTCTTTTTTGTATGATTTGTAACTTTTTCCACCGTTAAAATTTTTTGTTCCAAACAAAAAACATACGGAGTCCGCTCCGGCAAATGTTACACTTTTGTTAAAAATATGCCCCCCCCCCCCCATATTTTTATAGAAGAAGCTTTGGGTTCGCCGAATAATCAGAAATATAACCTATAAAAATTTTTAAGGAGGGAATCATGAAGAAAATATATGCGCCAACAGCTCTTATTTTTCTCTTCACAGCTCTGAGTACAGCCGAAGCCGCGGTTTCAGCGTCTCAGATTTGTTCTATATACTTTGACACGATGTCGGAATGTACTTCGGCGCGCGCTGCAGACACCAGCGGAAGCACACTGTCAGCCTGCACTTATACCGCGGGTTCCGGTTATCAGTGGTGTGTTGAAAGCACCGGTGGAGAATGCGCTTACAATACAGCGTCCGAATGTACGGCTGTCGCCGGACACGGAACCTGCACAAGAGCTTCCACGGGTTGTTATTATCCGACCAGTTGCAGCAGCGGGTATTACCAAAATACGGAACTGACTATAACCTTTAACGGTACGGGCGTTGCAGTGCCGACCTGTGCGGAATGTCCTGAAAACGGCACCTGCAACGGAACCAGTATCACCTGCAATTCAGGGTATACGCTGACGTCAACAAATCCGGGATCAGGTCTGGCTCTGAGAGGTACAAAGTGGTGTGTAACCTCAAGCGGCGGAACAAACAATGGTACTTCGGACAATACGGTTTCCGACACGATCAGCGGTTCCTGCCCGAGCGGATTATCCAAATCGGCCGATGGCTGCTGCTGCGTCAAATAAGGAGGGATACATCATGAATAAATTATTTGTTATTTTGGCTCTGCTTGCTTTTATGCCCGCAGAGGCGAACGCGGAAAGTATATATAATGACAGCGGCGCGTTCGTTCTTGCCAAAGCTGTTAAATTAGGCCGCGGAAAAGCTTATTCCGTCGCGGCAGATGCGCAAATCAACGGCAACGGCGGCGGAGGAACGATTAATACTGACAAATCTTGCGATTCGCAGTGCACTGATTGTAATACTTCGACGGGCAACTGCAATTCCTGTGCCGAAGGGTACTATTTGAAAAACGGGAAATGCGTGGCTTGTCCGGTAAACGCGACCTGTTCCAACGGAGAAACATTTATTTGCAAAGATTATTATTATAAATCCGGCGATTCTTGTCAGGCGATCTGTTCGGGCGTCAGCTGCACGTCGGGATATAAAACGGCAACCTCGGCTGACAGTTGCTGCTGTGAAAAAGATAACGGCTGTTCGACAGGTCAGATCTATAACACAACAATCAAAAAATGCGTTGACGCCGTCTGCCCTCTCGGGTGCTTAGACGACTGCCGCAATGGATGCGGATCTTGTGAAACCGGGCGGTATCTGAACTATTCCAACGGTATGTGCCCGACGTGCGATTCCGCTATTACTAATTGCGCGACATGTACCAGTTCATCTTCGGGCGTCACCTGCACCGCGTGTGACTCCG
>JBJFAY010000193.1:0-9298 GCA_051888155.1 Alphaproteobacteria bacterium | reverse complement strand
CCGCGGCGTCAGCCGCCAAAGCTTCGGGAGAAAACGCGAAAACAAACAGCACGCTCAAAAGGCGCCCCTGACGAAACAAAAACGGAAAAACCAACAACGGCAAAATTAAAAACCAATATCCTTCGTCAGAAAACGACCGATCATCTGTCAATGTACTTTGTTCTCCGGCTTCCAGCCGTGATTTCTGCGCTTTGATCAATGCGGCAACGTCCGATCCGTCGTTACGTACGCGGACGTAACGGCCGTTTCCTAATTCGGCCAGACGGCGCAGCCACCCTTCCTTTAATCTGTGGGAAACCGGATTGCCCAAAGCGTCCAGAACCGGCGTATCTTCTTTTTCAAATAAAGCGCCGCCCTGTGGCGTTCCGACCCCCAAAATAAACAGACGATTGCTCTGTCCGGCCGCCTGACGGACCAGTTCGGCCGTTTTATCCTGCACTTCTAAAATATCGTCCGCTCCGTCCGTAATTAAAAAGATATCGCCAAAATCCGCTCCGGCTTCCTTAATCGTCCGCAAAGCCTCTTCAACGGCTCTGTCCGGGCGGGATCCGCGGGAAGGCAGCAGATTAAAATTCAATAGCGGCAGCAGAGTTTCGATCGCTTTCCTTTCGGTCGTCGTCGGCACCAGCTGATACGGTTCGTCGGTAAACACAATCAATGCCGTCGGAATACCGGTCAGTTCGTCCAGCAGATCATAAGTCTTGAATACGGCGCGGCTGAACCTGTTAGGAGAAATATCCTGAGCTTTCATCGACAAAGACATATCCAGCACAATAACTGCAGGCGATTTCGGAAAATACAAACTCTTCTGCCGTCCTGTTATGCTTACTCCGGCCAGAGCGCATAAAACAGACAGGCAGCTTACCCCCAGCAGGCCGATTTTTACTCCTTCCCCAAAACGAACGCAGACACGTACCAATAACGGTTTCAATAAATGCGCGTCAACAATTCCCAGCCATGTTTTAACGGCGCGCAGACGAAAAAAACAAAACAAGACGGCCGGAAACAAAAAAACAAAAGCCCACGGACGCAAAACGGATATTTCCATCAATCGTCCTCCCGGTGAAAAGCTATCCGCTGTACCGTTCGCCGGACAGCGGCGGCAGAAATGATAAAAACAAAAGCCAGCAGCGGCCAGAAATATAATTCCTTCTGTTTAATCAGGTAAACAGAAGCTTCGGACAACGGTTCGTTTCGTGAAATTTCCCGGTAAGCCCGATCCAGAGCCTGCCGGTCTTCAACCATAAAAAACAACCCGTTTGTCCGCTGCGCGGCCTGCTTTAAAAAATCCGTATCAACCCCGGCCTGCGGGATATCGGCGGAACCGACGCCGATTGTATAAATTGTTACGCCCTTTTGTTCGGCAGCCCGCAAAGCGTCTTGCGGCGCGATATTGCCCGCGTTGTTTACGCCGTCAGTCAACAGAACAATAATTTTATGCCGCGCCTGACTTTTTTCCAAATACTGCAAAGACAATCCCAAAGCGTCGCCGACGGCTGTCAACGATCCCAACAACCCCGCCTGCACCCCGGACAGCATTTTGTTTAACGCCTGAGAATCCACCGTCAACGGCATATACAGATTAGTTTGTTCCGCGAACAAAATGATTCCGATCCGGTCGTTTTGACGCCGGGCGATAAAGGCCGCCGCCGCCTCTTTAACGGCGTCCAGACGGCTTTGTTCCGGTTCCCCCATGTCCTGCCGGGTCATTGAACGCGAAATGTCCAGCGCCAGAATAATATCGCGCACGGGAACGGTATAATTTTGCAGTTTTCCCGGCATTTGCGGTCTGGCCGCCGCAATTAACAGCAACAGCCACAATCCCCATAATAATGAAGTTTTCCGGCCGGCCGCCGAAAAAACGCCCGGCTTTTTAGAAATCGTTTTAATTTCCGCGAAAAAAGGCACTTTAATCGCCGCGGAATTTTCTCTGCCGGCCTGCCCCGGCAAACGCTTCACAATCAACGGCAGCGGCAGTAAAAGAAAAACAAAAGGCCAGGCAAAATGAATCATGTATTTTCGGCAATCCATTCTTTGGCCGCGGCAACCAAAGCGGCGACATTTTTATTTTTAAACTGATCGGGCGGAATAAACATAACCGTTTCGACGATGTCCCCCGCTTCGCCTTTAAAAACAGGCTTTTTTGTTGTTTTTTCAAGAAATTGCCGCCATGTCTTTCCCGTCAGTCCCGAAACGTCCTGACGCGGATATTTCATCAGAGCAATCCGGCGCATCAACAAAGACAATTCCGTTGCGATTTTATAGCCGTTTCCGGAAAAACGGTCTGTAATACTTTCTACTTCACGGTTTGCGTATTTCCTAGCGGTCAGCTTGTGTTTTTTTATCCATATCAGACGCATCAGGAAAACAAAGCAGACCAAAGCCGTCAAAACAATCCAGAAAACCGCCGGCAAAGGCCACAACGACGGTACGGCCGGCAAATGAATATCCTTTAACCCGGATAAATCTATTCCCTGCGGCTGCATTATTTTTCTCCCGCCGTTAAAACGCCGCGGCGCACGGTTTGAACCATATCTTTGTCCGTGCGCAGGGCGATATAAATAATATGTCTGCTTTTACAAAAACTTTCCAGATCGCGTCTGGGCGCGACAAACAGCTTTTCATATTCCGCCCGCCATTTCTGATCGTCCGTGTAAATCGTCACGCTGCGGCTGCCGTCGCTGATTCTGTACGTTCCGGGCGGCGGCGGCGTTTCTTCCAATACGTCAAAAATCTGAATACAAACGACGTCGCAATGATGCGAAATATAAGTCAGATGTTTTTTACATTCTTCGTCGAAACCGTAAAAGTCGCTGATGATATAAACACGCCCGCCGTTTTTGCTGACCCGGCGCAATTCGGCCAAAGCATCACTTAACGATATACCTTTGTTTTTTCCTTCATCGTCGGCCGCCGAAACGATGGCGTTAAAGACTTCCATCAGCCGGCGCATCTGACGGTGCGGCGCTATTTTAAAATAATGCCCGGAAGACATAATAATCGCGCCGATTTTATCGCCGTGTTCGCGCGACGCCCACGCCAAAGCCGCTAAAATCCGCGCCGCGACAACCGACTTGAAAGCCTTTCTGGTTCCGAAATGCATACGGGGTCGGAAATCGCCTAAAAACAAAACGGGCCGGTCGCGTTCTTCCCGGTAAAGCTTTGTATGCGTCTTGCCCGTTCTGGCCGTTACACGCCAATCAATCAGGCGGATATCGTCGCCCTGATGATAAGCTCGAACTTCGTCGAATTCCATGCCTCTGCCCCGAAACGGCGAACGATGCAGCCCCAGGCCTTCCGCCTTTGAAAAGCCCAGAGTATCAAAAGACAACAAAGGCACAAAACGTTTCTGCGCCAGCAATTCGGGCAGTGAAACATGTATGCCGTCCCCGTCTTCACCCCCTGCAGAAGCGGAAGACAACGCTGATCCTGAACGTAAAAATGTTTTTAACTTGTCAAACATTACGGCAGCGGCACCCGGGATAACAGTAAATCAATAAAGCTGTCCGGCGTAACGCCTTCGGCTTCGGCTTCAAACGTTAAAATAATACGGTGGCGCAGAACGTCATGCACAACGGCATGAATATCTTCGGGCAGGACATAATCTCTGCCGGCCAGCCATGTTTTGGCGCGCGCACAGCGATCCAGCGCGATTGTTCCGCGCGGGCTGGCGCCGAAAGCAACCCAGCGGGCAAACTTTTCATCATAAGATTCGGGACGGCGCGTCGCCATAACCAGCTGGACAATATATTCTTCCAGCGCGGCGGACAAATGAACGTTCAGCGCTTCCTGTCTGGCGGTAAAGACACGTTCCTGCGGCATGACTTCAATCTGTCCGGACTGTCCGTCTGATAAAGCTTCGTCGCGCACCAGCTGCAAGATCCGACGTTCGGCCGCCGCATCGGGCTGGCCGATCTTAACGTACATCAGAAAACGGTCCAGCTGTGCTTCGGGCAAAGGATATGTTCCTTCCTGCTCGATCGGGTTCTGTGTCGCCATGACCATAAACAATTTCGGCAGACGGTATGTTTTTCCGCCGACGGTCACCTGACGTTCGGCCATGCCTTCCAGCAAAGCGGACTGTACTTTTGCCGGCGCACGGTTGATTTCGTCAGCCAAAATCAGGTTATGAAAAATCGGACCGGGCTGAAACTTAAAATCTCCGGTTTCAGGACGGTAAATGTCGCTGCCCGTAATATCGGAAGGCAGAAGATCCGGCGTAAACTGAATACGCTGATCATCGCCTTCAATCGCTTCGGACAGCTTTTTAATCGCTTTTGTTTTTGCCAGACCGGGCGCGCCTTCGACCAGAAGATGACCGTCCGCCAGCAAAGCGACCAACAGTTTATCCACCAAATCGGTCTGCCCGACAATACAGCCGTTCATGTATTCCCTCAGGCGCATAAAACTGCGGCGCGCGTTTGTCATTTCCGTTTGCGATTCGTTTTCGGTCAGCATAAAAAAAACTCCTTTTTTATCTTTATAGCTGTTACACTGAAGCTATATTATATGATTTCACTGTACGGGACACTACAATTTATGGTCATACTGCCGTTTTATCAAATTTTAACCGGCACTTTAAACGCCCGAGGCGGAACGGATTATGCCGTTTTGATGAAAGACGGGCGATCCGTCGCCTCAGATATGCGCATGCAGTATCTGTCATATAACCCGAACGGCAAAAATATCTGCGGCATTTACGAAAAAGACGGAAAAGACCTGATCGGACTGGCCGGATTAAATCTCTCGTCTCTCGACATTACGCCGCTGTTTACCTTGTCGGACAAACGTATTTTATATCCGGCGATTTCTCCGGACAATCAAAAAATCGCGTTTATTGCCGAAAACAAAACAACCGGAGAAGCCGTTTTGCGCGTCATTATGCGCGAAGAATTCGGCTGGTTCCCGATGCCTTTTATCAAACTGCCCGCTTCATCGGCGCGCGTTTGTTTTTGTTCCTCCGACACATTGATGTACACGGATCAAAACGGCGCGTTGACCGCCGCGCTGATTTCCAAACGTCCGAAAACAGTCGTCATGCAGCCGGAAGGAATCATGCCCGCTTATCACGCCGGCGCCCGTTTAACGGCTTTTGTCCGCGGCAGAAGCATTGTTATTTCCGGCAACATTTCAGATGAAATCAAAACCGGAAATGTCACGGCTTTGGCATTTTCCAAAGACGGAAACAGTCTGCTGTATGCGCAGAACAGCTTTCTTTACAGATATGTCTTGAAAGAAAAAGAGCAACGGTTATTATCGGAAACAAAACAACCGGTCGTTTTCGTTGCGGAACTTTAATCCTTTAATAACGCCGGCGATACGCCGCGAAAAGCAGCCAAACCGCCAGAACCGGTTGAAACGACGCTCCGGTCTGCTGCAAGAAAAAGTTTTCCAGATAAATCGAGGCAAAAGCCGCCGCAAAAAAACAACAGTCCCCTTTTAAACAGCCTCTTTCTTCCGAATCTTTGATTAAAAAAGCCGCGCCGGCATAAAGCAATCCGGAGTCAGCCAAAGCAAAAAACGGTGAAATCAAGCACCCTGCCGCACACAAATAAGCGTTTTGAACCGCCGGAGGACAAGACTGTTCCCGCATCAAACGGACAGCGCCGTACAAAACGGCGGCGATCAATAAAATCTGACAAACGGCCGCGGCCGCGAAAGGAACATCACCGCAGCGCAGCAAAGCAAACAAAGAAGAAAAAACACACGGTCTTTCCCACAGCTCATTAACGGCTGCCGTCAGTGCCGCCCCAAAAGCGTTCGTTCCGTACCGAACGGCACTGAACCAAATAATTGCCGCCGCCATACCGACACAGAAAACCGCCGCTTTTTTCTGTTTACGGAAAATCAAAGCGCCGGCGGTCAAAACAAACGTTACCGGTTCAATCACGCACAAAGCGCCGAAAAAACCGGCCGGCTTAGGGTGCTTTTCGGCTAAAGACAACGCCAGAATAACTCCGGCGGCGGCATAGATCCCCCACCCGCCCGTTACAAAGCTGAGAAACCCCGCCGGCAAAGCGAACATCAATAACAGGGCTTTTGTCACCGGAAACAACGAATACAAAGCGACGCCGAATAAAAATATGCCCCAGAAAATCCAGGTTTCGCAAAACTCTTCGTAGGCCGCAGAAAGCCAGGGAACAAACACAAACGATTTCATCGGCGATGCAAAAGAAACAAAATGATCGTTCACATGAACCGTTTTATATAAAAAATCAGATATTTTTTCACTCTGATAAGCTTCTTGCGGCTGCGTTTTATTTTCCAACAGGCGGAACAAAGCATAATCCCCGGCCAGATTTTCCCCCATAACCCGCAAAACGCCCGGCTGTCGCGGCAGGCCTTCTTCGTTATAAAAAGCTGTCCGTAATAAAAATGTATAACCGGTCATAGCTGCAAACAAAATCAAAAACACATATTGAAAAACCTTTTTTTCCGTATCCATGATTTTTTCCCGACTGTATAAAAAAGTAACGACGATTTTTGTTTTTATGGTATGATTATCATTAAATTTTTTGTTTCTTTCAAGGAGCTTTTTAAAAATGGGAATTTGTTTAAAAGGCGGAACGGTCGTCAACGCGGATCGTTCGTTTCGCGCTGACGTTTATTGTGAAAACGGCGTTATCAAAGCCGTCGGCATGAATTTGGACTTGCCGGCAGGGACACAGATCATTGACGTGTCCGGAGCTTTGGTCATGCCGGGCGGTCTTGATCCGCACACGCATATGCAGCTGCCGTCCATGGGAACCGTGTCCAGCGATGATTTCTTTACCGGAACGGCGGCAGCGGCAGCCGGCGGAACAACAATGATCATTGACTATGTCGTCCCCGATAAAAACGATCCGTCAATGTTTCCCGCGTATCGCACTTGGCGTGAAAACGCGCAAAAAGCGGCCGTAGATTATTCTTTTCATATGAACATTACGGCCTGGTCGGACAAAATTGCCGCAGAAATGGAACAATTTACAACACAGGAAGGGATCAATACCTATAAATTTTTCCTATCGGCAAAAGGAGCCCTGATGCTGCCCGATGAAAAGCTGATCTTAGGGTTTGAACATTGCCGGAAAATCGGCGCCATGCCGGAAGTTCATGCGGAAAACGGCGATATGATCGAATTTATGCAGCATAAACTGCTGGCAGAAGGAATTCGCGCGCCGGCCGGCCACCCGACGTCCCGTCCCGCAAAAGTCGAAGGCGAAGCAACGGCGCGCGCGATTATGCTGGCTTCAATGGTTGACTGTCCGATTTACGTCGTTCACATGTCATGCAAGGATTCGCTTGACGCCGTGCGCCGCGCCCAAACCGCAGGGATCAAGGTTTACGGCGAAACTTGCCCGGGATATTTAACCGTCGATGAATCCGTTTATTTCAATCCCGACTTTACGTTTGCCGCCGCCCATGTCATGAGCCCGCCGTATCGCCCGAAAGAAAACCAGGAACCGCTGTGGAACGCGCTGCACGCCAAAACGATTTCCGTTGTGTCGACGGATCACTGCCCGTTTAAAAACGAACAAAAAGCCGTCGGTAAAAATGACTTTACCAAAATTCCGAACGGTTGCGGCACAGTGGAAAACCGCTTGGATATTTTATGGCATTTCGGGGTAAATACCGGCCGTCTGTCGCCAAATGAATTTGTCGCGCTGACTTCGGCCAATGCGGCGCAGATTTTTAATATCTACCCGAAAAAAGGCCGCATTGAAAACGGCGCGGACGCAGATATTGTCGTGTGGGATCCGGCAAAAGAAAAAACAATTTCAGCTAAAACGCATCATATGAACGTTGATTTCAGCGTTTTTGAAGGCGTAACGGTTAAAGGCTGCGCCGTTTACACGCTTTCGCACGGCAAGGTCGTTTATGATAACGGTTCTTTGCTGGCTGAACCGGGATTCGGGCAATACGTCAAACGGCCGAGATATCAATATTAAAACAAAAGGCCCTCGTTCCACGGGGGCTTTTTTTACATCTTAAAGCCATGGAATCCGGCCGCCGAAAAAAGACACGCGCTAGGGGGTTTTTATTGTTTATTTCTCTTTCATTACTGGTTATACTAAAGTCGGTTTTGTAAAACTTGCAAAACAAGTGCCTTAACGGGCGCGGAGTCTTAGAAAACTCTCACATAGCCGGCGCAGATATGCGTCGAACCGTTTTGTTTATAGCAAATGCGGAAAATATCCCCGACCTCTTCTATGGTCGGGGAGCTTTTGGTGTATGTTCAGGGATTTTCAAATCCTCAAGGTCAAAAGGGTCATTGCTATATGTGATTTTCTAACTCCCCGCTATGCTTTCAAAGCGTTTTTGCTTTTTGTCGTAGAGTCATAACATATTGAAATTCAATCGAATTTTGCGTTCTTTTCACCGATTGATTTGATCCGGATTTTTTTCAAGGTAACATCGCGGTAACACGTTTGCGATGATTTCTTTCCCCGGAAAACAATCCCCGAAGTTTTCTTTTGATTACTCAGAATCAACCTGAAACAAGATACGTTATTTTTCCCGCATCCGTCAACCGTCGTTTCCCATCATTTGTGTCAAAAAAAGACTCGGGGTGGTGCGCATTGTAAAGAGGCGTCCCGAGTGTTGTTATGGAATATATAGCTGATCCCTGAGAAAAAAATCAACAGCTTTTTCAAAGACAAGGTTTTACCACTAAAATCACTTCATCACTTTATTCATTAAATCGTCAAAGCTTGCCACGACATCATAAACATATTCCCCGTCATTCAAGATTTGGAAATGCTTCTTGGCGCATTCGATTTTAGAGTTTTCCACCAACCGTAAATCCATTTTTCGCAGAGACCCCTTTGTTTCTGCGACAAAGAAAATATGCTTGACCGCCCCTTCGTTAAAAGCGACCGCCCAGTCAGGATTATAGTTTCCGACAGGCGTATTGATATAAAACTTCCCCGGTAGTTTGACATAGACGGCGACTTTGTTGGAAGCATCCAATGCCTCAGCGAATTTTCTCTCGCCATCGGAATCATAAATAAGATAGTCGTATAGATGTTTTTTAACTTCGACCGCGTTTTTGCCTAAACAGCCTTTGATTTCGGGTTCGGCAAAAATGGCATCTCCTTCGTAAACGTCATCCAGTTTATTATAGACGATACGTTTAATGATCGCTGTTGCCCGCTCCTCATTGATTAAGGCGCACGTTTTCAATATAAAGTCTTCCGGATTGTCTTTGAACCAGCTGAAAGTCACCGGTTTTATACCGGTCAGGATACTTACCGTAGCGGAACGGGTCAAACCTGTTCCTTCAACGATTTTTCCCACCAAATCATAAGGCATAGAACTG
>JBJFAY010000192.1:0-39100 GCA_051888155.1 Alphaproteobacteria bacterium | reverse complement strand
GTTCTTTTCTAAACAGCGCCTCGTGCGACTGCTTTATCTGCGGGCGCAAAACGGCTGAAGAATTTCAAGACAAGCTGATTTCAAAACCGTTGTTGATCCTGACACGTCAAAAAAAAGAAAACGCGGCCAACAGAATTTATTTTTCGACTCTGGAGGAACTGGATCATATTTTAAAGGCTAAAAACCTGTCCGCTCCGACTCTTTTGGGCGGCGCGGAAACATATTCGTTTTTTTTGGAAAACAGATATGTCGACCGGATCGTGCTGACGACGGAAAATATTCGGTTTAACGCCGGTAAAAGCTTAGATTTGCAGCGCTTTAAAAACGAGTTTTTTTTAAAAAAAAGAAGCCGCCTGTCCGAAAAAACAACCGTTTCCTTTTATCAAAGAAAAAAGCCCCGCGAATAACTCCGGGGCTTTTCTTTAAAATGAATACCTGAATACGGCCGTCAGCGTATGCGACATATAATCCGGCCGCCATTCCAGATTGTACCCGGCGGAAATGTCTACATGGTCGCCCCACAGATAAGCGATCGAAGCGCCCAATTCGATACCCAGCGGGTCAAAATCATCGCCTTTGACCGTATACATGCTGCCGTTGGGCAGATTGACAACGGCGTCTTCGCCCGAAGCCGTCAGGTCATACGTTAAAGCTCCCGAAAACTCGCTGTGCCACAGCGAATCATTTGTCTGCGCAAAGTCACGGTTAAAGCGGCCTTCGGCAACCAAAGTCATAACATTTGTCGAAATACCGGAAATATCCTGTCCGATTTCGTCTTTGTGCGCGTCGCGGTCGGCCGTAACATAGCGCAGTCCGACGGCCGGCGTCCATGTTTTCAGATCTTTTCCGAACATGACCGAAGCTCCGAAAGACGATCCGTCATATTTATCCGAAACAGTCATGCCGGATAAATCTTTGGATTCCTCATAGCTCATGGACGTCGTGTTCAAAACGGCGCTGACGAACCAGTCGGACGGTTTGTACATACCGTACAGGAAGAAAGAATCTCCCGTCACGTCCGTGGAACGCTGCAAAGTATCCAAAGTCGTCGTTGTCGAAGCATACCCCAGCCCGACGGCGAAGACGTCAAACAACTGCATATCCGCGCCGAAAGCAAAACCGTTCGTATCGCCTGAAAATCCGTCCGGCTTGTTTGTCGATAAATAATCCGCGGTATTATAGAACGCCTGCGCCCATAAACCGAAATTCCGGGGTTGCGAATAAGTTGTTTTTCTCTTTGCCCATCTTTTGCGTTCAGACGTCATTTCAACGGCTTCCGGACTGCCGGGTTCAACACGGCGGCGGTAAGCCGGACGCGGCCTTGTGACAGGCTGGTCGTCCTGATCATAATATCCCGCGCGGCGGTAATAATCATCTGAACGCATGAAACGGGAACGATATGGCGATCCGCCGGAACGGCCGTACATTTGCTGAATTTCCCGATACGTTCTGGACGAACTGCCCATAGACCCCATCAGCCCGTTCAAACGCGCGGACAACGTGTTTGAAATTTTGGACTGCAAAGCGATCGGCTGGCGGGTCATCGCGCCGGTAATATCCGGAGCAAGAGCCGTCAACGCGTTCAGATAAGGCTTTGATCCTCCTTTTTTCTGGGATAAAGCGTCCAGATGTTCGGCCACATCGAAAATTTTAGTGCCGTATTCAAATAATTTGCCGTCCAAGAAAGCGGTCGCCGTATTAACCTGATTTTGATTACCGGCTTCTTCTTCGGCCACCTGCCCGCCGGAAGACGTCTGAATTAAGCGGTAACAAATTCCGGAACCGCCGGAACAGGTTTCTTCCGTCAGCGAATAACGGTTGTTTTCAAAAACAAATTTTTGGGATCCGGTAACATTACCGTCAACCAGTTGAAAGACAGATCCTGCCTCCGCCGTTTGCAGCCCGTAATCAATCGTCAGATCCAGCTTGACATTATTGCGGATATTCAGCGTTCCGCCGTTAAAGACCAGCTTGCCGTATCCGGTAGAATTAACGTTTCCGTATTCATCGGTTGCTTCTCTGGAAATACGCATGACGAAATTTGAATTGTCGTTGAAAGCGAAATTTCCGGTGGTAAACGTCAACGTATTAACGTCAATATCCAGAACTCCGCCCGCGCTGATACTGCCGTTGGTCAGCGTCGCATTCTTTTTAAACTGCGCGGATCCGGAACCGACAACCAAAGTCCCCAGTTCCGCCGTACTGTTAAAATGCACAGATCCGGTTGATGAAATGGTCAGCGAATTAATATTTGCCGCCTGATTAAATTCGGCTCTGCCGTCCGCGATCAAAACATTGTCGATTATAGCTTGACGTTCAAACCTGGCCGTTGCCGAATTTAAGATCAGCGAAGTAAAATCCGTATCCGATAAAAATCTCAAAGAACCGTTGCCGGCGCTGATTATTCCCCGGAATCCCTGCGCGTTTTCAAAAGTCGCTCCGGCTCGGCCTTCCAGCTGCAAACGGGCGGTTTCAGCCCCGGTCAGTTTGCCGATTCCCGAAAAATCGGAACCGACGGTCACCGTTACATTGTCAGAAATATTAATCGTACCGTTGACCGAAGAATATTGTAACGATCCGACGTAAGAGTCGCCGACAAAATTCAGCACGCCCGTCCCGATCGTCGCGCTGGCCAATTCTCGGCTGCCTGTGGAAAAGGCGATATTTCCCGCTCCGGCGACAAAAGAACCGTTTCCATACACCGCCCCGATCGTTCCGTTTTGCGTCATATTGGTCACATTCATCGTCATGCCGGTATTCAGTCTGATCCAGCCGCCATTATTAAAAGCCAGCGTTCCGATATTGATATTGTTATAAAGATCCGCAGTTCCTCCGGAAACCATCAATGTGCCCAGATTATCAATCGGCGCTTTAAATGAAGATCCCTCCCCATTCAGATTCAACGTGCCGTTTCCGGTAATTTTATTTGTTCCTTCAGTTATAATTGAACCGACCGTTAACGTTTTTCCGTCCGCGATATCCAGAATTCCGCCGTTGCCGTCGGCAAAATCTATTGAACCGATTTGCGCGTTTGTCTGAATATACGCCGTTCCCGTGCCGATTCTGATGCGCCCGCCAAAGGCCGCATCCATAGCGAAAATTCCGGAAGAATGCCCGCCCAGATACAAAGTTCCCGTACCGGACAAAACATCATTGGCTTTGACGGTAATATTATCCGTAATTGTCAAAATCGCATTTTCATCAATGCCTAAAGTACCGCCGTTTTGATCAAACGTAACAGTCGGCAGCGTTGTGGCCGCAGTAATATTCAGCGTTCCGTTGACGATTGCGCGGCCGGCTGAACCGCCGTTAAATTTCAATGTCGCGCCGTCTGAAACGGTGATACTGCCTTTGATATTTGACGCATGTTCTGTTGTTGCCGTACCTCCCGATACCAGCAGATGATTTAAATTATCTAAAACGCCCTTAACCGTTACGGTTTCTGATAAATTCAACGTTCCGTCCCCGGTAATGACGGAAGAAGCGCTGCTGCCCAGATCGCTGCTGACGGTCAAGGCCGCTCCGTCCCCGATCACCAGCCGCGCATTACTCGATAAAGTCAGCATATTGTTATTTTGGCCAACGCCCGTTGACGTATTGATATATGCCGTTGCGCCGTTTTGAACCGTCAAACCTCTTAATTGTGACAGATCGGAAGCAAATATCCCCGTCGCACCGGGAGCTAAAATCAAAGAAGAAGGAGAGCCTGATTGAACAGAACTGATAGAATTCCCTGCATTAACGGTAATATTTCCGGTAACTGTAACGTTATAATCTGCGGCCAAAATCAGCTTGCCGGCATCGGCGGAATTAAATAAAATATTTCCAAACGTTCCGCCATAAACAGTAGCAGTTCCCGATCCGATTTTTAAATTTGCCAAAGACTGGCTGCCTGTTTTAAACGCTCCGTCCGTTTCCAGGAACAGCGTTCCCGTTCCGTAAACATTCGTCTTTAAAGAACCGAAATTATTGCCGACGGCCAACGTTCCGTTATTGACAATAACATTTGCGCCGCTGGAACTTACGGTAAAGTTATCAATTTTCGATTCACCGTCGTAACTAAACGTAATCGTTCCGCCCGCTTTTCCAAAATTCAGGCCGCCTAAATTAACCTGACCGCCAAAAACGGAACCGTCCCCGTTCACCAGCTTCAAAGTACCTGCGCCTTGAACAATATTTCCGGCATTTGTTGTAATACGGCAATTATCCGTCCTTGAACAACCGCCGCCCTCATCTTGCAACGACAGAGTTGCTCCGGAATTGATCTGCAGCGTTCCGCCTTGAGTCGAACTGAATTTAACACTTCCCAACGGAGTATCGGCCGTAATCGTCGCCGTTCCCGTTCCGATTTTTAAACCGCCCAGATAACCGACGTTTCCCTGCGTTCCTCCGCCGAAGCTCATACTGGTATCGTTTAACAATTCCAACGTTCCTTTACCGGAAATCGAATTGCCTTCGCCGGAAATACCTTCGTCTTCACTGGGGTTTTGCTTTAAGGCTAAGGTGACGTCTTCATTTACCAGATTCACCGTTCCGTGATCCAGTATCAAAGAATCCAAAGTCAGCGTGCCGTTTTGCAAAGAAGCCGTTCCGTTGATAACTTTCATCGTGCCGATTGAATCTTCACTGCCCGTCTGATTTTTAAATGTCGCCGTACCGCCGTTTATTTCCAGATTTGCCAGATTTTGAATTCTGCCGGAAAAATTTCCCTCTTGCGTTACTTTTATCGTTCCCGATCCGGTCAGAGTCGCCCATTCGTCTTGTGAACCGTCTGTCGTTAATTTCGCAATTTCCAGTATTCCGTTTGCCGTAACGGTTGATCCGACCGTTGCCGTTAAATTTTCTGTAACTTTCATTTCAGCGCCGGCGTTTACCGTCAAATTTCCCGTGCCGGCTGTTCTGTCGCCGAAAATCACGTCGTTCACCGTTAAAAGGCCGCTTTTAACCGTTGCCGTTCCTTTAGTCATGCTTAATGTATCAAAAGAAACATTTGCAGAGCTAAATTCGGCAAACGCGCCGTTTTCAACACTGACCGTCAATCCGCTGCTGCTGAAAGCATCATTTGTTCCCGGCTTATCGGCAAATGTCAGAGTCATACCGTCTTTGATCGTCAGCATACCGGTCGTAGCCCCAGCAACAATTCCAGGATCGGTTATGATCTTTGACGTATTCCAGATTGTTGTTGAATCCGTTAATGTCAGCGGCTTTAAATTTGTCATAAAGACAACTTTTCCGTTATCAAAATTTAATGTTTTAACAACTAATTCTTCTTTTAAATTCAGGGTTGAATTACCTAAATTGACGGTATCGACGACCAATCTGGTATCTATATTGATTGTTCCGATTTCTTCGCCGACATTTCCCGACGCGCCGTTTAAAAAAGACAAGGACAAATTATTTGTAGAATTTCCCACCATAAAAGTAACCGACCCGCGCCCTACGGAGATTGTTCCGAACTCTGTCAAGGTTCCGATAATGGCATTAGCAGTTTCCGACAGTCTCAGTTCTCCGCTGCCGGATAAATTGCCATTCATTTTAATATCGTTGGTAATGGACAGAATGCCGGAAATAACCAAAGAAGGGTTAGCGCCGTCTTGTTTAAAGGCGGCTAACGTCACCGGCGCATTAATGTTTAATGTGCCGCCTGTTTGCTGTAATGTCCCTTCTGTCCAATTTACTGTTGAGTTAATAGAAAAGCTGCTGGTAAATTCTAAATTTAACGTTCCCGTTCCCTGGACCGAAAAAGTTGACATTGCGTTTGACAAGGATCCGGACGTACCGGCCAATGTTAACATTTTATTTTCTTTGATATCAAATTGACCGCCGATAATATTAACCGCATGATCTTTCGATCCTTGAACCAGAGTATTTCCCGACACGTTCCATTGACCGCCGGAAATGTTGATATCACCGATGCTGCTATCATACATTATGATTTGGGAATCATCTTGGGTAAAATTAAGCTGGCCGCCGGAGATATTTATATTTCCCGATGAAAGGATTTCATATTCTTTGGAATTGCCATCTTTATCCGTCGTCCAAAAATATGATTTGGAAACCCCCTTTCGAATATCAATTTTTCCCGTCAGGATTCCGCCGCTGATATCAACATTCCCACTGACGACGTCTTTCGTTAGTGTTTCACCATTAATTGTAACGCTGCTAGTTCCAGATAAAGACGACACATAAGCCGAATAATCCCATAAAACGCCGCCCTGAAAATTAATCGTCGGCGGATTAAGAGGGTCTTCTTGGCTGATTAATATACCGCCCGCCTGATTTTGAAAAATACCATTTGGAAGCTCTTCCACCCCCGGCGAGTAATATGTCTCATTCGGAATACTGGCGTCATTAGCATCAGAGCTTATCCATTTGCCGCCCAACAAAACATATGTTTTACTGTCGGTAATGCCGTTTGAAAATATACCGCCGAGATCATATATGTACTTCTTTTCCCCGATCACCACACCTTCGCTTCTTCCAAAATAGAGCGTGCCGTGCATTTCAAAATTATTGCCGAAGGTAGCGTTTGCGCCGTCCAGAATATTCAGTCGGGAAAGATATACGGGAGCGTTAAATGTGCCGGAACCAGATACGTTTATTGTTCCATATTGCGAAGTGGCAGAATTGATATCATACGCCGTTATCTCTCCAACGTTTAGCGTGCCTCCGCTTTCTACCTGAAGCTTATTATTTGCTGACTGCGCCGTATAACTGTCGATAGAAACTTCTCCTCCCTCTTCTCCGTGGACGACCAATGTACCTTTGTCAGCCGAAGCATATGTGACGGTACCGAGATTAACGTCATTTCCATCATATGAAAGATCTACCGTACCAGATCCGACAATCAAACCGGCCAGCTTATTTCCGCCGGTAGAATCAATCCAGCCATCATCCATCTGCAAAGTGCCCGTGCCATAAATTTTAGCACTCCCGGATTCTTCGGAAGAAACATACAATTTACCGTTATTAATAACTAATGTACCGTTATTTAAAGTCATCGTATCGACTGCCGAATCCGTACCGGAAAAGATTACGGTACCGTTATTTTCCAAATTTAATTGGGATAAATACACGTTTCCCGTCAGTTTGCTCTCTCCCGTTCCGGTAATCGTTAACGTGCCTGTTCGGGAAGATGAACTGTTTACATTCTTTAAATTAACCGTCTCCGCCGTCGTGGCGCCGCTGATATTTAATGTGCCTTTCTGCGCATTCAGCTGACTTAAATACACGTTTCCCGTCAGACTGCTCGTGCTATTTTCGACAATATCTAATCTGCCTCTTTGAAACTCTGAACTGTTGACATTATTTAAATGAACCTCACCCGTCAACGTGCGACTGTTCATGATTAATGTGCCATTCTGCGCATTCAGCGTATATAAAGTCACATTTCCCGTCAGTTTGCTCTCTCCCGTACCGGTAATTGTTAACGTGCCTGGAAGCTCGCCGCTAAAGCTCACATAATTTAAATTAACCGTCTCCGCCGTCGTGGCGCCGTCTATGATTAATGCGCCATATTCCGCATTCAATGTCTTTAAATATACATTTCCCGTCAGTTTGCTCTCTCCCGTTCCGGTAATCACTAACGTGCCTGTTGGGGACGATGAACTGTTTACATTATTTAAATTAACAGTATTTACCACCGTTTGACCGTCTATGATTAATCTGCCATACTGCGCATTCAGCGTATCCAAGAACACATTTCCATGCAGGAAGTTGTCGAGATTATTCCCGGTAATCGTTAACGTACCAATTAGAGCCCCATCGTTCACATTCCTTAACTGGACCTGATTTACCGTCGTGACGCCTCTGATATTTAATTTTCCCGAAGAGTTACCCAGCGCATCTAAATACACATTTCCATTCAAATAACTGTCGCCTGATCCTGTAATCATTAATGCGCCGGTTTGATTATTCTCATCGTTAATATTTCCTGCCGTTATCGAGTTGACGGAAACCGTTTCCGTAACCGTACAATCCGCCCCGTTCGTGATTTCAGAGCAGACGTCGGCCGCGACAGGCGGCACAGCTGAAAAAAGAACGGCCGCCGTTAATGCCGTAGACAATAAAAGCCTGTTTTTATAATCGTTTATTCTTCTAATCGCACGCATAACCGTTTACCCTTTTCAGACGTATACAGTATGCATTTTATAAAAAAAATATTAAGGGAAAGTAACGATTTTCAGCCTTTTTTATCCGGCGGCATAATCCGCGGCGATTAAAAACTCGATATTTCCTTCCGGGCCTTTGATCGGGCTTTGGCAGATTCCGCGCACCGTCCAGCCGGACAAAGTTTCCAGCCATTCCCGAGTATGTTCGCATACGCTGCGGTGCAATGCCGGATCGCGCACGACGCCGTTTTCGCCGACCTGATACTTTTCCACTTCAAACTGCGGCTTGATCAGCGCGATTAAATGCGCTCCGTTTTTTTTGGCAAAAGTCAACGGCACGGGCAAAACATTTTCCAGCCGGATAAAGCTGGCGTCGCACACAATCAGATCGACCGGTTCGGGAATCTGTTCCGCAGTCAGATAACGCGCGTTCGTTCTTTCCAGCGCGACGACGCGCTCGTCAACGCGCAGCTTTTGCGCCAGCTGGCCGTAACCGACGTCAACGGCGTATACTCTGGCGGCGCCGCGGGACAGCAGCACGTCCGTAAATCCCCCCGTCGAACACCCGACGTCCAGACAAACGAATCCCGACGGATCAATCCCGGATTCGTCCAGCCCTTTTATCAGTTTTAATCCCCCGCGCGACACCCACGGGAAATCTTTTCCTTTGACGCGCAAAACCGTTTCAGGCTTTAACATTTCCCCGGCTTTGTCAATCCGGCGGGGTCCCGCCAAAACAACGCCGGCCATAATCAAAGCCTGCGCTTTGGCGGCATTTTCCGCCAGCCCTTGTTCCACCAAAAGGGAATCCGCCCGTTTTTTCATCGGTTATCCGACCATTGCCGCGACGGCGTTCGCAATCGAACGCGCGTTTAATCCCGCCAATTCGTACTGGCGTTCCATTGTCGCCTGTTCGATAAAAGAATCCGGCATCGTTAAAAAACGCACTTTCGTTTTTTCCAACAGGCCGTTGTTTGCCAGCCAGGTCATAACCAAAGAACCAAAACCGCCCTGCACGCCTTCTTCCACGACGGCCAGCGCCTGATGCCCTTCGGCCAGTTCGCGCAGCAAAGCTTCGTCAAACGGCTTGGCAAAACGCGCGTCCGCCACCGTTGCCGGAATCCCCTCCAGCGCCAGCATATCCGCCGCGGTCAGGCAAGCCTCCAACCGTGTTCCCAGGCTTAAAATCGCAACGCGGTTGCCTTCGCGCAAAATACGTCCTTTGCCGATTTTCAGCGGCTCAAAGTTTTCCGGCATATCGGGTAAAACGCCCGCTCCGCGCGGATAGCGCACCGCCGACGGCGCATCGTCAATCCCCGCCATTGTCACCAACATTCTTTGCAGTTCCGCCTGATCCGCCGGCGCCATAACAATCATGTTCGGAATCGGGCAAAGCATCGCCAGATCAAAAGCCCCGTGATGCGTCGCGCCGTCTTCGCCGACAAATCCCGCCCGGTCGATCGCGAAACGCACGGGCAGTTTCTGCAAAGCAACGTCGTGCAGCACCTGATCATACGCCCTTTGCAAAAAGCTGGAATACAAAGCGACGAAAGGCTTTATTCCTTCACAAGCCAGCCCCGCGGCAAACGTGACGGCATGCTGTTCGGCGATACCGACGTCAAAAAAACGGTCCGGATATTTTTCGGCGAACACGTCCAACCCCGTTCCCGACGGCATTGCCGCCGTGATCGCCGCGATTTTCCGATCTTGACGCGCCAAAGCAACAATCGTATCGGAAAAGACCTGCGTAAACGTCGGACGGGTACATTTCTTAGGCTGAAATTCTCCCGTTTCAATATCAAAGCCCGTCACGCCGTGATATTTGGAGGGCCATTTTTCCGCCGGTTCGTATCCTTTGCCTTTATGCGTTACGACATGCACCAGAATCGGGCAGTCTTCCGCCGCGTCGCGGATATTCGTCAAGATCGGAATCAACTGTTCAAAGCTGTGTCCGTCAATCGGCCCGACGTAATAAAATCCCAATTCTTCAAACAAAGTCCCGCCGGTGACAAACCCTTTCGCGTGACGTTCCGCCTTCAAAGCGGTTTTTTTAACAAACTGCGGCAGACGCGAAGCCATATCCAGCGCGACCTGGCGCAGGCTCATGTACGGTTTGGAAGAAATCAGCTGGGACAAATGATGACTCAACGCCCCGACGGGACGCGCGATCGACATATCGTTATCGTTCAAAATGACGATCAGCCGCGAATTTTTTTCTCCGGCGTTATTCATCGCTTCAAAAGCCATGCCGGCGCTCATCGACCCGTCGCCGATCACGCTGATGACATTGTTTTTCCGGTACAGCATGTCCCGTCCCGCCGCCATACCCGCCGCCGCGGAAATGGACGTAGAGCTGTGTCCCGCCCCGAACGGGTCATATTCGCTTTCAGACCGTTTTGTAAAACCTGACAGACCGTTTGCCTGACGCAGCGCCGAAAAATGGTTTTTCCGCCCGGTAATCAGTTTATGGGCATAACATTGATGCCCCACGTCCCAGATCAGCCTGTCCTGCGGCGTATTAAACACGTAATGCAAAGCGATCGTTAATTCCACGACCCCCAGACTGGCGCCCAGATGCCCCCCTGTCGAAGACACGACGTGAATGATTTCCTGTCTGATTTCTTCGGCCAGATACGGCAGATCTTCCAACGGCAGATCACGCAGATCGGCCGGAGATTTAATCGAATCCAACAGCGGGAAATCAACCTTTTTTTTCGGCTGTTCGTTTCCCGCCGCCTTTTTCTTTTTACTCATGAACGACGTTCCACAATAAACCGGGCCAATTCGCGCAGCAGATCCGCCTTTTCATCAAAACATTCCAAAGAAGCGATCGCCTGATAAGACAAAGCGTCCGCCTGCTCTTTGGCCTTTTCCAATCCCAGCAGGGAAATAAACGTCGCTTTATGCGCGTCCAGATCTTTGCGTACGGCCTTGCCCATCGAATCCGCGTCGCCTTCAACGTCCAAAATATCGTCGGCAATCTGAAACGCCAGACCGATATCGCGCGCGTAATCCTTTAACACCTGCCGGTCTTCATAAGACGCTTTGCCCATAATCGCGCCGGCTTCGCAGGCAAAAGCAAACAAACGACCCGTTTTCATCTGCTGCAAACGGATAATTCCCGGCATATCCATATCGTCCATGTGTTCGGCCAGAATATCCAGCATCTGCCCGCCGATCATGCCGTTCATACCGGCCGCTTTGGACAATTCGGCAATCAGCTGGCAGCGCACGGCCGGTTCAAACAGGCATTCGTCCGCGGCAATCACGCCGAAAGCGCGGGTCAACAGCCCGTCGCCGGCCAGAATAGCCGTCGCTTCATCAAATTTTTTATGACAGGTCGGCTGGCCGCGGCGCATATCGTCATTATCCATGGCGGGCAAATCGTCATGGATCAGCGAATAGCAGTGCACCATTTCCAAAGCCACCGCAACGCGCAGCGCTCTGTTTTTTTCAATACCGAACAAATTGGCGCTCTGCATGACCAGGAACGGCCGCAGACATTTCCCGCCGGCCAGCGCGGAATAACGCATCGCTTCGATCACGCGGCGTTCCGGCGTGTTGGGCAAAGGCAGCAGCCTGTCGAGTTCGGCCGCGACTTCGGCGGCGGTTTCTTTGATAGCGGCGGATAAATTAGGCATCGGTTTACTCCATTGCAGCGGGGGTGAATCCAACGGCTTCCCCGTTCAAAGAAGCCGTAATCTGGTCTATTTTGGAACGGGCGGCGGACAGTTTTTTTTCACAGTGGCGGCGCAGCAGCATGCCGCGTTCATAAAAATCAATGGCTTCGTCCAATTTAACCTTGCCGGTTTCCAGCTGGCGGACGATTTCTTCCAAAGCGTTCAGCGCTTCTTCAAAGCTCATTTTTTCAATTACTTCCGCAATCTGTTTTTCGCCCATTCTTTTGTCCTTTAAAGTTCAAGAAAACTTTCTTTAATTTTAAGCACTAATAACACCCGCAGGTCAAAGATTTTTTTATACTTTTGTTGCGGTTTCCCCTTGCCCGCGGACGGCGGCCGAAAAAACGTCCTGCGGCTTAACGCCTTTTTTCCACAAACGGCGCTGTTTATACAGCTGTTTCCACATATATTTGGAATCAGGCCAGCGTTTATGCACCCACAGCCATTGCGCCGGATCGTCCCGGATCCAGCGTTCCAGAACGTGATTGGCTTTTTCCATAAACCGCCGGATATCTTCTTCGTTATTACCGGTTTTTTCAATTTTCAGCGGCTCTTCGGCCGTCAAACGGAAATGAGCGCCGTTTAAACGCTGGGAACGGATCGGCAAAGCCGGATAGTCATGCTTTAAAACAAGAGAAGCCAAAGACGGCGTCGTCATCACGGGATAGCCGAAAAAATCCACCGCGACGCCTTCGTTCATTTTCTGGTCGATCAGCAGCGCGAAATGACCGTTTTTACGCATCAAATCAACAATCCGGCGAAAACCGCCCATGCCTTTGGGAACCAGAACGCCGGGGATTTTCTGACGAAAAAAGCGAAACAGCCATTCCACGTAAGGATTGTTGGCCGACCGGTAAATCCGGTGCAGCGGCATTCCCAGTTTATTGCCGACGATTGACGATACTTCCCAGTTGCCGATATGCGCGGAAAACAAAATCCCCGCCCGCCCGTCGTCGCGCAAAGCCTCGCAGCGGTCAAAATTGACAAACTCGATACGGCCTTCATAATGAACGGACAGCTGGCGCAAATGAGGATATTCGACGAAAGTACGCACCAGATTATCCCACATATCCGTAACAATCGCGTCGATTTCGGCCGGCGTTTTTTCAGGAAAAGCTTTCATTAAATTATACCGCGCCACCCAGGAAATACGCAGATGCGGGCCGATATGGCGCCCTAAAAAGCCGCCCGCGCCGGACGCCCAGTCCAGCGGCAGCAAACGAAAAATACCGCAGAAAATAACCGTTCCGATCAATTCCAACGGATAACGGGTACACAGGTTGACTGCGCGTTTTATTTTTCTTTTCAAAGACCTGCTCACGATATTGCCCGATTATTTTTTATGCAAAGCCGACAGCAAAGCGCACATTGCATCGGGCGTATCCCAAACCATATAAGCTTCGACGATCTGCACCTGCGGTAAAAACCGGGGAGCAATTCTGACCCCGTCTTTCGCCGTTGTCACCAGAACGGCTTCCTGCTTATCCGCCCGGGCGATCAAATCGGTCATGTCTTCGTCCGTATAGGGATAATGATCTGAAAACGCCTGCGTTTCCACAACGTCGCAGCCGTAATCCCTTAACATGTCAAAAAACTTGTCGGGATAGCCGATTCCGGCAAAAGCGAATACTTTTTTACCCGACAGCTGAGCGATTTTCGCCACGTCCTGTTCAATGTGCGTCCCGATAAAAGGCAAAGACATAAAACGTTTGTCAATCCATTCTTTAATTTTGGCTTTGTCTTTGCCGACGATAATAAAAGCGTCGGCGCGCCGCAGACCGTCTTCTACCGGTTCGCGCAAAGGCCCGGCCGGAAAGACTTTGCCGTTGCCGAAACCGTAACGCCCGTCAAAAACGGCAAAAGATAAATCCTTAACCAGCTGCGGGTTTTGAAACCCGTCGTCCATAACAATCACGTCCGCGCCGATTTTTTCGGCCGTTTTCGCTCCGCGCGCCCTGTCGGCGTCAACGATTGTCGGCGCGACACGCGCCAGAATCAACGCTTCATCTCCGGTATCTTTGGCCGTATGTTTATCCAAATCAACCAAGACGTTGCTTAACCCGCCGCCGTAACCGCGCGTTAAAAAAACCGGACGCATGCCGTTCATCTTGAAATATTCGGCAACGGACACGGCCAGCGGCGTTTTGCCCACGCCGCCCATAACCAGATTGCCTATACAGACAACCGGTATTTTAGAACGGTACGGCTTTGTCTTTTTTAATTTCCGGCGCAGCCCCCACGTGTATATCCCGCCCAGCGGAGATAACACTTTACCTAAAAAAGTATTTTTCTTTTGCCAAAATTTCGGAGATTTTAACGGCATAGCCCCCTCTATTTACGATCTGTCAAATAATCTGCCAGCTGCGGCATCAAACGATCCAGCACGTTTGATTCCGCCACAGCGAAAGCCTGCGCGTTCTTTTGTTTTTTATCAAGCAGTTTTTTATCCGTCAGCAAATCCGTCAAAGCCTGCGCCAGTTCGGATTCGTTTTGGGCGACGAACAAAGCGTCCGCTTCTTTGGCGCGCGCGACGATTTCACGGAAATTCATCATATACTGCCCGCACAAAACCGCTTTTCCCAAACGCGCCGGTTCGATAATATTCTGCCCGCCGAACGGAATCATTGATCCGCCGACGAACGCCGCCGCCCCCAAACGATAAAACAGCCCCATTTCCCCGATCGTGTCGGCCAGATAAATATCCGTCTGCGGCTGAATGTCTTCTTTGCGCGAACGGCGAGCCACATTCAGCCCCGCGTTTTTAAAAATGCCTTCGATTTCATCGGCCCGGTTCGGGTGGCGCGGCGCGACGATCGTTAAAACGCCCGGTATTTTTTCTTTTAACGCTTTATGCACGCTAACGATCACGCCGTCTTCGCCGGCATGAGTGCTGCCGGCCGTCCAGCAGGCTCTGTCCCCGATCTGTTCTTGCATGCGTTTCAATTCGTCTTCATCAACCGGCAAAGGAGCGGAAGCAAACTTGATATTGCCGACACAAGCCGTGTTTTTGGCGCCGATTGCCTTTAATCTGTCCGCGTCTTCCTGCGTCTGGCCGAAAGATTTTACGAACATATCCTGAATTTGCGCGCTGAAACGCGGCATTTTTTTCCAACGTTTAAAAGAACGATCCGACACGCGGCCGTTAATCAGCAAAAGCGGAATGTGACGTTTGGAAATAGCGGACAGGATATTCGGCCAGAATTCAGATTCCAGCCACAAGACCAGATCCGGTTTCCAGTAATCGACAAAACGGTTTACCTGCGCCATGCAGTCAATCGGGATATACTGATGAAACGCCTTGCCCGACAACCGTTTTTCCATTAACTGCGCCGACGTTACCGTGCCGGAAGTCACCAGAATATTTACATCGGGATATAATTCCTGAATTTTGTTAATCAAGGGCAGCATAGACAACGTTTCCCCGACGCTGGCGCCGTGCAGCCAGACCAGCTTTCCTTCCGGACGCGGGCGGGAAGCAAAGCCCATGCGTTCGCCGAAACGGTTCAAGTCTTCTTTGCCGCGGGATTTGCGCACGGCCAGATAAGCGGCGATCAGCGGATACCCGACATACGTTGCCGCCCGATAAAGAGATACCGACATTAAATTCATTCTTGAGTTCCTTCCATGCGCAAGGGAAGCCGTTTTTTCAAACCGATACGCCGGTCGGCTTCCTCCGTTAAATCAATCAACCTGTCTTCCAACGTCCGGCGCCATTTTTCCACGCCGTCCCGGTCCAGATCGGCCGGGATATAAATCGGTTCGCTGAATAAAACGATTCCTTTATTAAACAAAAACGGGACCAAGAATTTATCCCACGTTTTCAGTACCTTTCCCCGCCGGACGGAATACGCCGACAAAACGATCGGTTTTTGCGACTTTTTTGCCAGATGAATCAATCCTTCGGTCATTTTATACCCCGGTTTTCGCCCGTCGGGAGACAAAGCCACCACATTCGCCGGCTTATTCAGCGTTCTGATCATTTCCAAAGCCGCGACGGCGCCGCCGCGTTTCGACGAACCGTTAATCGGCTGAATCCCCAACCCTTTCATCGCCGAAGCCATAATCCGCCCGTCACGATGCAGAGAAATCAGCACGGACACTTTTTTTTGCAGTTTCTTATCCAGCACCAAAAACATATCGGACATAGCCCGGCCGTGCCAAAACGTAATGAAATAAGAAAAATCCCCGCCGACATATTCGTCGCGCAAGCCGTCCATAGACCAGACGGACGTTTTGTAAACCAGCCAGACATACAGATACAGCAAGCGTCCGATCATTGTTTGAACAAGCGCGTTTTTGCCGATCCTTTTAAATATTCGTATTTTTCTGCGCATTCGTTTTATCGCTTCGGGTTGACAGACTGAGTTATTTTTTTAACTTACTATATGTTTATTAACAAGAGATAATCAAAAATATTATTTTCATTTTGACTTTGCTTCATTCCCTTTTACACTATATCAGGTTCAGAAAAAGGGAAAAAAGATGATCCGCAAAACATTAATCTGCCTGTTATGCTCCGTTTTTTTAGCTTTGCCGGCTTGCACTAAAGAAAAAAAACAAACCGAAGAAGAAAGCGCCGCATCGTCCGCGCAGCCTCAGCAGCCCGGAAAAGTATTGGATTATCTTTCATTATCGGCGCATTTTCTGATTAATCAGCAGCAGCCGGACGGATTCTTTAAATACGAATACGATTTTATCACCGGCAATTATACCTACTGGGACAACATTATTCACCAAACCCGTGCCGGTTACACGCTGATTCAGTATTACATTTTTCTGATCCGCAACAACATTGATTCGCAGCTGTCATCAATCGTTTTATCTTCTACCGTCAAAGCGCTGAAAGGATACGCGGCGTCTTCCGTTGCTCACAGCGACATGCCGGGCAAGCTGATTTCCTTTTATTACAACAAAAGCGGTATTTCCACGCCTCAAACCCGAAAAATTTCGCCGAAGCACAGGATCCAAAGGCTGGAAGCGGAAATCGCCGCGACGGCTTTTGCCCTGATGACGGAAACGTCTTACTGGAGCGCGACCAGCGACAACACGTTTGCCGCGGATCGGGAAGAATGGCGCAAAGCTTTGATTTATCACACACAGCAGGCGTTAAAAACGCCGGCGCAGAAAAATCCGTTCATGCCGCATATCTGGCAGGCTTTTGCCATTTATCTGCAGATCAATCCGTCCGATAAGGAAATCGCCGAACTGTTGCCGCAAATCGACGCTTATTTCATGACGCTGCCGCGATATATGAAAGACGTTGAAGATTACACATGGGATATGATTGCCGCAAACCAGCGTTATCAAATGACGCAGCAGCAGTCTTTCGTAAATTTTGCCGCACGCCAGACGACCAGACTGTTGGAAGACATGTATACCCAGCATGATACGACAATCAACAGCTGTTCGCTTTCTTTAGGGCTGGTGGAAGCGTCGCTGATCCTGACCGGCAAAACCGGCGATTATGCCCGCATAGAACAAACAGCGTTGGGACGCAGCCAGCTGGAATACTACAGTTCTTTAAAGTATACGCTGTTGCCCAACCAGACTTGGATTGCCCTGGGTCCCGGACGCACACTACATTCTCAGGATTTCAAACGTTTTGCCGGCGCGTCCGTTTTCGGTATGCACATGCCCAGAACCAACATCGGCCTGATTGAATTGTGCCTGTTGACCGGAATGCGTTTTTCCAACGAAGACATCAAAGAATTAAAACAAAGAAAGGACAAAGAATAATCTTTGCCCCTTCCCGAAAGTTTTACGGTTTTTCCGGCGGATCAGCCGGACCGGATCCCGGCAGCAGCGGTGTGCCGGGCTGCTTTAGAATCGGCCGTTTTATCAGCCGTTTGACGGCGGCGGGCTGTTTTGGCTTGACCTCTTCAAACTCAACGTCCTGCACATCTTGTTTGTCGCTCTCTTCGCTTCCGGCTTCCTGACTGGAACCGACAATCCGCAAAGAATCATCGACAACACGCAGCTTTACCACGGAATTATCTTTAATCATACCGTCCAGAATAGCCGTCGCCAGCTGGTTTTCCAATTCGCGCTGAATCAGGCGTTTTAACGGCCGCGCGCCGTACATAGGCTCGTATCCCGTATCGGCCAGCCAGTTCAAAGCGTTTTCGTCCAAATCAAGTTTTATATGACGTTCCGACAGACGATTATCCAGCCGCGCCAGCTGAATCTGAACAATGCCCCGCATATCCAAACGGCTTAAGCGGCGGAACAACAGAATTTCATCAAGACGGTTCAAAAATTCCGGTTTAAAGGCCGCCTGAACAATTTCCATTACGGCCGGCCGGACTTTTTCAATATCCTGATCGTCCGGCTGTTCTGCCAAAATCTGCGCCCCCAGATTTGAGGTTAAAATAATCAGAGTATTTTTAAAATCAACCGTATGCCCCTGTCCGTCCGTCAACCGTCCGTCGTCTAAGACCTGAAGCAAAATGTTGAATACGTCGGGGTGAGCTTTTTCCACTTCGTCAAACAAGATCACCTGATACGGCCGCCGGCGCACGGCTTCGGTCAAAACGCCGCCCTGATCGTAGCCCACGTACCCCGGAGGAGCGCCCAGCAAACGCGCGACGGCATGTTTTTCCATGTATTCGGACATATCAATACGCAGCAGCGCTTTTTCATCATTAAATAAAAATTCCGCCAAAGCGCGCGCCAGTTCCGTTTTTCCGACGCCGGTCGGCCCCAGAAACAAAAACGATCCCATCGGCCTGTTCGGATCCTGCAATCCGGAACGCGAACGGCGGACGGCGTTTGACACGGCCTTAACCGCTTCTTCCTGACCGATCAGACGCGCCTGAATATGCTTTTCCATATTCAGCAGTTTTTCACGCTCTCCGGTCAGCATTTTATCGACGGGGATCCCCGTCCAGCGCGAAACGACGGAAGCAATCATTTCCGAAGTCACGTTTTTACGCGCCGCCACCTGCGCCGAAGCCGCCAGCGTTTCCGCTTCTTTCAATTTGTTTTCCAGTTCGGGAATCTGCTTATAGCGCAGTTCGCCCGCACGTTCGTACTGCCCGTCGCGCAAAGCTTTGTCGACTTCAATTTTCGCCGCGTCCAACTGTTCGCGCAGCTTTGCCGCGGCGGCCATCGCGTTTTTGCTCGACAGCCATTCCGCCGTTTTAGACGCGGAATCTTCTTCCAGATCATGAATATCTTTTTCCAGCTTTTCCAACCGTTCGACGGAAGCTTCGTCCGTTTCCTTTTTCAAAGCTTCGCGTTCGATTTTCAACTGGATCAGCTTACGGTCGATTTCGTCCAAAGCTTCGGGTTTGGAATCAATTTCCATACGCAGACGCGACGCCGCTTCGTCCATCAGGTCAATCGCTTTATCCGGCAAAAAACGGTCGGAAATATAACGGTTTGACAATGTCGCCGCCGAAACCAAAGCGCTGTCCGAGATTTTTACGCCGTGATGCAGTTCGTATTTTTCTTTAATCCCGCGCAGAATGGAAATCGTGTCTTCCACCGTCGGTTCGTTGACGAAAACAGGCTGGAACCGTCGCGCCAAAGCGGCGTCTTTTTCCACATATTTTCTGTATTCGTCCAGCGTCGTCGCGCCGATGCAGTGCATTTCGCCGCGCGCCAAAGCCGGCTTTAACAAATTCGAAGCGTCCATGGATCCTTCGCTGGCGCCGGCGCCGACGATCGTGTGCATTTCATCAATAAATAAAATGATCTGCCCGTCGGCCGCTTCTATCTCTTCCAACACGGATTTCAGGCGTTCTTCAAATTCGCCGCGGAATTTCGCTCCGGCGATCAAAGCTCCCATATCCAAAGCCAGCAGTTTTTTATTTTTCAGGCTTTCCGGCACGTCGCCGTTGACAATACGCAAAGCCAACCCTTCGACGACCGCCGTTTTCCCGACGCCCGGTTCGCCGATCAGCACGGGATTGTTTTTCGTTCTGCGGGACAAAACCTGAATGGCGCGCCTGATTTCTTCATCACGTCCGATGACGGGATCCAATTTCCCTTCCTGCGCGCGCGCCGTATAATCCTGCGTAAATTTCTTTAAAGCCTTATATTTTCCTTCGGCATTGGCGGAAGTCGCCTTTCTGCCCTGCCGCAAATCTTCAATCGCTTTATTCAAATTGACGGCCGTTAATCCGCATTCGGTCAAGATACGATGCACTTCCGTATTCGGAACGATCAACATGGCCAGCAGAATACGTTCCACCGTGACATATTCGTCGCCGGCTTTCTGCGCGATTTCTTCGGCCTGCTGCATGATTTTGCCGAACTGCTGGTTAGGATAACATTCGACGCTTTGACCGGATACTTTAGGCAGCTTATCAATGGCTTCCGCCACGGCCTTTTTGGCTTTTTTCGGGTCGCCGCCGGCTTTTTTAATCAGCTCGGCGCACATACCTTCGTTATCGTCCAGCAAAACTTTTAATACGTGTTCCGGCGTTAAAAACTGGTTGTCGTTGCGTTCGGCAACCCCTTGCGCCGATTGAATAAAGCCTCTGCTTCTTTCTGTAAATTTTTCTATATCCATTTTGCGCCTCTAGCAAAAAAATTCCCTTTCCGATATAGGATCGTCGTGTTTCTTTCACAAGATGCCAATTCGGACTAAAAACTGTTTTTTTTGCAAAAACACATTAAAGCGGGAAAATTACGCTTCGGCTTCAATCGTTTTTTTAACGGGAGGACGGCCGCGGCGTTTCACTACGGCAACGGCGCCCGCCGTTTCCTGAGCCGGCGCTTTTTTCATGGGAGGACGGCCGCGTTTGGCTTTCATTTCGTTTTCAACCATGACCGACACGGGAACGGACAAATCCATTTTTACCGTTTCGTTCAGGCTTGTGTCTTCAGGCTCCGGCGCCGCGGGAATAAAAGAAACGACGACCGGTTCATTTTCAACCGTATCCGCCGCCGGCAGAGTTTCCGCCGCATCATTTTCAACCGGCTCGGACGATTCGGGTTCCGGCTGATTCTGCGAAGCAAAGCGCGCCCCTTCGGCGGCAATCGCCAGCGCGTTTAAACGCATATAATGATCCGCGTGCTGCAGGCAGCTTTCGGCCAGAACACGATCGGAAGACATTTGTTCTTTGGCGGCGGAAAGATATTTTTCCATCAGCTGAAAAGCCGTTCCGCGCAGTCTGCCCGCCGGACCGATACTGTCGTAAACCGTATTTCTGGTAGGCCCGTTATTAAATCTGCGGTTATTGTTAAAGTTGTTATGGCTGCGTCCGCGCGAACGTCCCCGAGGATTCATTCCCATGTAATCATACTCATCTTTGTTGAAATTAAAAAATCATGCCGCCGTCATTTTCAGCGGAAACATTTCTTTTATGTCTGCTTAAACTATATGGCTCTTCGTCATTTTTCAATATTTTTTTACAAATCCTAACCGATTTTCAGCAAAAAGCCGACAAACAACGTGTGATTCCGCCCAAATCCACACCGAACGAATGAAAACGCAGCCCGGCCGAACAGATAATTTTACGGACGTTTTCCTCTTGCCCCCGGCCGAATTCCGTAATAAACACGCCGTTTTTTTTCAATAAGGACGGCAGCGCCGGCGCGATTTGACGATAAGCGTCCAGCCCGTCCGGACCGGCAAACAAAGCCTGCGGCGGATCAAAATCAACGACTTCGGGATCCAGATTTTTTCTTTCCGTTTCCGCGATATACGGCGGATTGGCAACAATCAGGTCAAACGTTGCTATCCCCTGCGTCCAGCCGGACAGATTCCAATCGGCCGCGACGGTTTCAAACCGCCCGGACAACCCGTTTGCCGCGGCGTTTTCCCGCGCGACCGCCAAAGCCTGCGGCGAACTGTCCAGCCCGACGGCCCGCGCATTGATAAATTCGCACAACAGCGCCTGCGCCAGACAGCCCGATCCCGTCCCCAAATCCAGTATATCCAACGGCAAAGAACGATCTTGAAAAATTTTCAACGCTTCTTCTACCAGCGTTTCGGAATCGGGGCGCGGATCCAGAACGTCTTTTGTGACTTTGAAATCCAGCCGCCAAAATCCGCGTGTCTGCGTAATTTTTGAAACAGGTTCGCGGTTCAAACGGCGGGTGATAAAACCGTTAATCGTATCCAGCTGATCCGGTTCGATTTCAAAATCGGGATTCATGCGCAGGAAAACAGGCGCTTTGCCGATTGCAAAAGCGACCAGAGCCCGCGCATCGGCCGCGGCTTCCGCAATACCGGCATTTTCAAAACAAGCGGTCAATTCAGGCAAAAGATCTTTTATACGCATTTATTCCCCCTGAACGGACAACGCAGATTCGAGCACCGGAAGCGACCATACAGATGCCCCATTTCAAAAACCGGATTGATTTTAGGGCGGCAGATGAAGGAAGACCCGGAGCGCAGAAGCGTAAGCGTACTTTGGAGTACGCGCGCATTCGAGCACCGGAAGCGACCGTACAGATGCCCCATAAAATCAATCCAACTCGGACAAACGGGAAAGCTGATCCTCAGTAATCAATGCTTCGATAATCTCGTCCAAAGCCGTTCCGTTCATCACTTCATCAATTTTGTACAAAGTCAGGTTAATACGATGATCGGTCACGCGACCTTGCGGAAAATTGTATGTGCGGATACGTTCCGAACGGTCGCCGGATCCGACCTGATTTTTACGGTCGACGGCGCGTTCTTTGTTCAGCTGTTCCTGCTGCACGTCATATAAACGCGAACGCAGAATACGCATGGCGCGTTCTTTGTTTTTAAACTGCGACCGTTCGTCCTGACAGGCGACGACGAATCCCGTCGGAATATGCGTGATACGCACGGCGGATTCCGTTTTGTTAACATGCTGGCCGCCGGCGCCGGAAGCCCGGTAAACGTCAATCTTTAAATCCTTTTCATCAATTTTCAAATCGACTTCTTCGGCTTCGGGCAAGACGGCAACCGTCGCCGCGGAGGTATGCACACGGCCGGAAGATTCCGTTTCGGGCACGCGCTGGACACGATGCACGCCGGATTCAAACTTTAAACGTTCGAAAACGTTTCTGCCCGTAATGCTGGCCGAAGCTTCCTTATAACCGCCGATGCCGGTATCGTTGACGGACAGCATTTCAAATTTCCAGCCTTGCGCGGCAGCGTAATGTTCATACATACGAAACAGTTCCGCGGCAAACAAAGCGGCTTCTTCACCGCCGGTGCCGGCCCGGACTTCCAAAATCGCGTTTTTTTCGTCGACGGCATTTTTAGGCAACAGCAGAATTTTCAACCGCTTTTCCAGCTCGGGCAGCTGTTCTTTGGCCGCGTAAATTTCATCATGCGCCATGGAACGCATTTCATCGTCCGTTTCGGGATCATCTAACAAAGCCTGCGCGCCGGCCATATCCGACAGGACTTTTTTATAGTCGTGAATGGCGGCGACAATTTCTTTTAAACCGGCCAGTTCCTTGGAAAGTTTGACAAACGTTTCGCCGTCGACATTGTCGCCGGATCCCAGCAGAGCTTCCAGTTCTTCATGACGGGCGAGAACGACGTCCAGCTTTTCCTCAAAACTCATATTTAACTCCTCTGCTGTTCCTGATATTTCCGCATAAAAGCGCTCAATTCGGCTGCGGCGATTTCATTTTGATCCCCCGTATCCAGATCCCTCACGGTCACAATTCCTTTTTCGTATTCGTCAGAGCCCATAATAACGGCCGCGCACGCATTGATTTTATTGGCTTTTTTCATGCGCTTGCCCATATTGCCCGAATAAGCCATATCGACAATAAACCCGTTTTGACGCAGGTCATGAGCAATCTTCATAATCGGCAGCAAAGTATCTTCGCCGACAGGAATAACGGCGATCGGCCGCGGTTCCGCCGGCTGTTTTCCCGTTTCCTGAAGCAATAAAGACAAACGGTCGACGCCGGCGCCGAATCCGATCCCCGCCGTTTTGGGACCGCCCAGTTCTTCGACCAAACCGTCATAACGCCCGCCGCCCAGAACCGTTCCCTGCGCCCCCAGAGAATCCGTAATAAACTCAAATACCGTATGGCGGTAATAATCCAGCCCGCGGACCAGACGGGGATTGACGACAAAAGGTATTCCCATTTCCGTCAGGCCTGCTTTGACGCTGTCAAAAAACGCGCGGGAGTCTTCATTTAAAAAGTCAATCATCGCCGGAGCGTTTTCAACGATTTTCTTGTCTTCTTCGTCTTTGGAATCCAGAATACGCAGCGGATTTTTTTCCAGACGTACCCGGCTGTCTTCGGACAAGCGGTCTTTAAACTGTTCAAAATAAGCGACCAGCGCTTCACGATAAGCCGCGCGGCTTTCGGCGTCGCCCAGCGTATTCAGTTCCAGACGGATAAACGGCCGCAGTCCCAGAGCAGACAGAAAATCCCACGCCAGACTTAACACTTCGACGTCAGTCTGCGGCGCGGTCGCCCCCAAAACCTCTACGCCGACCTGATGCAGCTGGCGGTAACGGCCTTTCTGCGGGCGTTCGTAACGAAACATAGGCCCGGCATAAAACAGTTTGACCGGCTGGTTTTGTTCCATGCCTTCGGAAATAAAAGCGCGCACAACGCCGGCGGTGCCTTCGGGACGCAGCGTAAAGCTTTCGCCGCCGCGGTCCGTAAACGTATACATTTCTTTGGAAACGATATCGGACGTTTCGCCGACGCCGCGGGCAAAAACTTCCGTCGCTTCAAAAACGGGAGTCTGAATTTCGCCAAATCCGTAACGTTTGGCGAAATCTCTGGCCGTATTTTCCACAAATAAAAAAGCCGACAGATCTTTGCCGTAAATATCGCGCGTTCCGCGAGCCGGTTGTAATTTCATTTTGATTCTCCTGCTTTTGCGGCGGCCATTTTTTCGGCCAGATCCGCAATGACGTCAACGGCGTTTTCCGCGTTGATCGGTTCTTTTTGTTCTCCGCCGACAAACAGCAAAGCCTTGCCGTTGCCGCCGCCGCACACGCCGATATCGGCTTCCCTCGCTTCGCCGGGACCGTTGACAACGCAGCCCATTACGGCGATTTTCAACGGTTCGGAAATATGTTCCAAGCGGACTTCCAGCGCCTTAACGACTTTTTCAACGTCAATGCCTCGCCGCGCGCATGTCGGACACGACACCAGCCGCACGCCGTGATAACGCAGTCCGAGCGTACGCAAAATTTCAAATCCGACCTTAATTTCTTCGGTCACGTCCGCCGTTAAGGAAACGCGCAGCGTATCGCCGATCCCGTCCATTAACAAAGACCCGATCCCCAGCGCCGATTTAACCGTTCCCGCGCGCAGGCCGCCGGCTTCCGTCACGCCCAAGTGCAGCGGATAATCGCATTTTTCAGCCAACATACGATACGCCCGCATCGTCATTAAAGTATCCGAAGATTTAACCGAGATTTTAAAATTAAAAAAGTCGTTGTCTTCCAATATCTTTGCGTGTTCCAAAGCGCTTTCGACCATCGCTTCGGCGCACGGTTCGCCATACTTTTCCAGCAGATGTTTTTCCAAAGACCCGCCGTTGACGCCGATACGCATTGAACAGTTGTAATCTCTGGCTGCTTTGATTACGTCGCGCACACGATCCGCAGAACCGATATTGCCCGGATTAATACGCAGACAGGCGGCTCCGGCCTGAGCGGATTCAATCGCCCGTTTATAATGAAAGTGAATATCCGAAACGATCGGAACTTTAACCTGTTTGACGATTTCTTTTAACGCTTTGGTCGATTCTTCGTCCGGACAGGAAACGCGGACGATATCCGCTCCCACTGCTTCCAACGAACGGATCTGCGCTACGGTCGCCGAGACGTCCGCGGTCGGCGTATTTGTCATGGACTGCACGGAAACCGGCGCGCCGTCCCCGACGGCAACGGAACCGACATACACCCGTCTGGAACGACGGCGTTTGATTTCAGGCGTTTTCATTTATTCACCTATTCTATATTTTCAACAATTTTAGCGGCGAAGTCATCGGGTATCAGAGCGATATTCGAACGCAAAGCGCCATGCGGCCCCAAAGACTGCGTCAACTGTCCGTCGCAATAAATTTCCAGCCCGCCGGCGTTGCCCGTTTTTAAAAATAACTCTTCGGGTTTGAAAGAAGAAACCTGATAACGGTCGCCTTTGTTTAACAGGCGGGAGAAAACAATTTCGTTATTGCGCGTTATTTCAATCCATGTTTCTTCGGCCGCGACTAAAACCAGCCGGGGATTATAGTTTTTCTGTCCGTAAACGCGGATTGTCTGCACAGGTTCCGTTTCCGCCGACATCGTCTGTACGGGAACCGGTTGTACGGAAACGACGGTCATCGGTTCCGCGGAGGACAAAGACTGCGCGGCCGTTTCTTCAACGACTTCGACAGATTCTTTTTCAGGCCGGTATTCGGGTTTTACGGGCGGGACGGGCGGAAGAACGGCTTCGGCGGCAATACTTGCCGGTTCTGCCGTTTCATTTGTTTCCTGCGGCAGCGGATAAGATTGTTCAACAACCGTAATTGAATCAACCGTTTCCGCGGCGACCGGAGGCAAAGTTTCTTCTTGTCCCGAAAAAGACTGCCACAACCCGTATGCCGCCAGCAAAAGAATCAAAGAAAACAACAATACTTTCGGCGCCGGCGTCATATTTTCCGTTTCTTCTTCGGACATATTCAGTCCGCGTTTTTCTTCTCTGGCCTGAGCAAAAAATTCCTGTTTATACCGCATAATGATATCTGCGGGATCCAATCCCAGATAAGCCGCGTAACTGCGGATAAAACCGTTGGCATAAGCTTCGCCCGGCAGTTCTTTGTAACGGTTTTCTTCCAGCGCTTCCAGAAACTGATAACGAATACACAGATAAGAAGCGATATCGCGCAGATCCTGCTTTTTTGCCAGCCTCGTTTTACGAAGCAAAGCGCCGACAGTTTCCTGCGTTTCTTCCGCCTGAACGCCGTCTGATAAATTTTCTTCTTTTTTATCCTGCGTCATTATTGCCTTCCTTATCAGATCAAGCCGGGATACGGCCCCACTGGCGCAAAGCGTCCGCCGCCTGCGTCACCAGATCGTCAATAATTTCCTGAACGGGCTTTTCGTCTTTGACCAATCCGACGCTCTGTCCGGCCATTAAAGACCCGTTTTCGACGTCGCCGTCAATCACTGCGCGGCGCAGCGCCCCGCCCCAGAAATGCTCAATCGCCATCTGCGCTTCTTTTAATTCCATTTCGCCGCGCTGATATTTTTGGATCGTTTCCATCTGGAAATCCATAAAGCGCCGCGTGCCTTCGTTTGCGATCGCACGCACGGGAATAACCGGAAAACGAGCGTCGATCTGAACGGTCGGAACCGCGTCGCGCGCGTTAGCGTTGATAAAGGCCTTTTTAAAATTCGGGTGGGCGATACATTCCGTCGCGCAGACGAAACGAGTTCCCAGCTGGCAGCCGGCAGCTCCCAGCGCCAAAAAAGCCGCCATCATCTCGCCGGATCCGATCCCGCCGGCGATGAAAACCGGGACCTCTTTGATATGAGGCAGAATTTCCTGCGCCAAAATATTGGTCGCAACCGGACCGATATGCCCGCCGGCTTCGGTTCCTTCCAGAATCAAAGCGTCGGCGCCTGATCTGATCATGCGCTTGGCCAAAACCAAAGCCGGAGCGAAACACATGACTTTAATACCCGCGTCTTTGAGCTTTTTAATCGCCTGAGCCGGAGGAATCCCGCCGGCCAAAATGGCATGGCTGATCTTTGATTCAATGCAGACGTCGATCAATTCGTCCAGCTGCGGGTGCATCGTAATCAGATTAACGCCGAAACTGTTTTTGGTCAGCGCAGCCGTTTTGGTAATTTCTTCCTTCAGCACCTGCGGCGGCATCGCGCCGCCGGCGATCACGCCGAAACCGCCTGCATTGGAAATCGCCGCCACCAGATTATGTTCGGAAATCCACGACATGGCGCCGCCCATAATCGCATAGCGCGTATTTAAAAATTCACGCCCTTTTTCCCAGAACGCATTTAAAATTTCATCGTTCGACCGCATTTTACTTTTCCTTATTTTCCAAATGAAACGCATTATGCAAGGCGCGGACGGCCAGTTCTGCGTATTCCGCGCCGATCAGCACGCTGATCTTGATTTCCGACGTCGAAATCGTCTGCACGTTAATGCCTTTTTCAGACAAGGCTTCAAACATTTTGCGCGCGATTCCCGTATGCGTGCGCATACCAACCCCGATCAGAGAAATTTTTGCGCAGTCCGAATCGGAAATAATATCGCGGTACCCTACGCTGTCTTTATCTTTTTCCAAAACGGCCAGCGCTTTCGGCAGATCCGATTCCGGCAGCGTAAACGTCATATCCGTATGCGTTCCGTCAGGCGAATCGCTTTGCACGATCATGTCGATACAAATATTGGCTTCGGCCATTGCATTAAAAACTGCGGCGGAAACGCCCGGTTTATCCCGCACGCCGACCAGCGTGATTTTTGCTTCGTCCCGGCTGCACGTAATGCCGCTGATAATTTCTTTTTCCACGATATCCCCCTCATCGCAAATGGTCGTTCCGACCGGATTTTTTTCAAAACTGGACACGACGCGCAGATTGACGCGGTATTTCATCGCCAGCTCTACCGAACGTGTCTGCAGAACTTTCGCCCCCAGCGAAGCCATTTCAAGCATTTCTTCATACGTGATCCGGTCAAGCTTTCTGGCATTTTTAACAAAGCGCGGATCCGTCGTGTAAACGCCGTCGACGTCCGTATAAATATCGCACCGGTCGGCTTTTAACACGGCGGCCAGAGCGACGGCCGACGTATCCGACCCGCCGCGCCCCAAAGTCGTAATGCGGCCACGGTCGTTAATTCCCTGAAATCCGGCGACAACGGGAACCGTTCCCGCCGCCAGACAAGCCTGTAATCCGGCAACGTCTATCTGATTAATTCTTGCTTTGGAGGCGGCGGCGTCGGTTAAAACCGGCACCTGCCAGCCCGTCCAGGAACGGGCGGGAATCCCGGCCGCCTGTAAAGCCATGGCCAAAAGGCCGATCGTGACCTGTTCCCCCGTTGAAACGACGACGTCGTATTCTTCCAAACTATAGTCGGGCGTTATTTCCTGACAGTATTTTACCAGCTGGTTAGTGACGCCGGCCATTGCGGAAACAACGACAACGACCTGATTTCCCGCATCAATTTCCGCTTTCACCTTCAAAGCGACATTTTTAATGCGGTCCGTATCGCCGACGGACGTACCGCCGAATTTTTGCACAACAAGTCCCATAAAAATTTTGACCCAAGTCTGTTGATACTATTAGAACCGAGTATTCATACCTTAATAAAAATAACAAAGCAAGCAATGCTTAAAAAATTAAGGTATATTTTTTACAAAAAATCAGGTACAAAAAAGAAACGTTTCAGCAAAAGGAAAAAGAACATGGTTGTGAAATACGAAAAAGGAGCCTCAGACGTCCGCCCTTGGGGGACTTGGGAAATTCTGGATACCGGAGATCGCCATACGGTCAAACGGATTGTCGTTCATCCGGGGCAGAAACTGTCCCTGCAAAGCCATGAATACCGTGACGAACATTGGATTATTACCGAAGGAACGGCGCAAGTCACCAACGGCGACAAGATCATCACGGCGGGTCCCAACACGCCGATTTTTATTCCGGCAAAAGCCAAGCACCGCATTGAAAACGTCGGATCGGGCGATGTCGTTTTTATCGAAGTGCAGACCGGCGACACGCTGGACGAAGAAGACATCGTGCGTTACGAAGACGTTTACGGCCGCGTTTAATTTTTTCCGACGGCTTTGGCAAACGTCAGCAATCTGACTTCTCCGGCGCCGTTTTTTAACAGCTCCCGGGCACAGGCGTCGGCAGTAGCCCCAGTCGTGACGACGTCGTCAATCAGCACGATGATTTTGCCTTTGACCGGACGGTCAGGGTTAAAAGCGAATGCGTCTTTGACATTTTCAAATCGTTCGCGGCGGGTTCCCTGCTTTGGCGTGGCCTTGATTCTTTTCAGCATGAGGGGATCTGACGGAACGGCGCAGATCTTTGAAACGGCAGACGCCAAAACGGCCGCCTGATTGTATTTTCTGGCCAGCAGCCTTTTCCAGTGCAACGGAACGCAGGTCAACAAATCCGCGCCGTCAAGCACTTCTTTGCCCGCATTAACCATCATGCGCGCCAACAAAGGCGCCAATTCCGTTTTATCTCCGTACTTCAAAGCCAAAATCAGCTGTTTGCTGGTATCATCATAAACAACGGCGGACGCTTTGCCCGGCTGATGCGCATGAATAAACTGCAGCCGTGAAAAACACTCCGCGCACAAAGCGCCCGGCGTTTCAATTCTTGTGGCGCAGACAGGACACACCGGCGGGAAAAAAGCATTCAGCAATACGTTCAAAAACATAAAAATCTATCCAACAAATAAAAATGTGATATAAGTAATAGGTTAAAATATTAAAAAACGGAAAAGTCCAGATGAAAAAACTGTTTTTATGTTTTCTGTCCCTGATCGTATCCGGCGGGTGCGCGCCTTATTCTTATAACGGCCGCCCCGTTGCCAGATTGTCCGTCAGTTTTATGGAACCGACGGAGTGGAACGGTAAAATCATTCCGGCTACTCAAGGCTGCCGGTTTCAGGGCGGACAAGGCGGCACGCCGACCTTATATGTGTCCCGTATTCCGGAACAAACAAATCTGCTGATTATGGAGATCAATAATCTGGACGTGCCGGAACTGGCCGAAAACGGCGGGAACGGCTCTATCGGTTTTTACCACAACGGCGAATCAACGGCTGTTTTATTATCTGTGCCGGGGGAAAGCTATTCTCTGCCCAGCTTCGCGTTTAAAGAAAAATCCAGCCGGGTTAATTCCGCCAAACCGTATCCTTATATGCCGCCCTGCCTTGAAAAACACCAGCGTTACAGCATAACGATCAAAGCCGTCAGACGCACGGGGTCTTTTGACAAGCAGAAAACCGACGTACTGGGAACGGGCAGAATTGATCTGGGAAAATATTAAAAGCTGAATTTTTCGATTGAAGGATTTTTCGCGTCCTGAACAGACATATTATCGAAATCTTCGTTTTCAATCGACGGATCTTCCAAAACCAGCGAAGCGTCCAAAAACGAATCCGACAATTCGGCTTGCAAGGTCGCGCCGAAGCCGGACACGCCCCACAGTAAAGCCTGTTCATCGTCAGGAGCGCCGTATTTCATAACCAATAACCGCAAAAATTCCTGCCGGCGCTTGGTTTTAAGATAATGCGCTTCGTCCGTCGTTCCCAAAGAATGATCCCCTTTGCTGACATAACGGATACGATACGCCTGATTTTCGGCGAAACGGCTGGCAAATTCGACGGTCAAAGTTTCCCGCCGGTCTTTGTTTTCAAAAACCAGCCGGCTGATATATTCGCTGTTGTTATATTGCGCAAGCTCCTGTACGCAGTGTTTTTTATTGTCATATTTAAACAACATCTGCTGCATACAAAGACGACTGTATTTCCATTCGTTCAAAGTGGGAATTTTCCGGTCTTGGAATTTAACGGAAAATCCTGCTTCCAAAGCTTTTTCCATTACTTCTTCGGGCGTCATTTTCAACCGGATTCCGGCGATATCAAGATTTAAAACATTTGTATCGGAAGCGCCCGTTTTTTTCGCGCGCATTTCAAACAAGGACAGATTTTCATCTTCTCTGCGGCCGGCTTTTGATCCCAGATCCGGCAAGGCAGGAGCCTTTCCCGAACCGATCTGCGGCAAAGAAGGCGCTTTGATTTCCCGCGGCCCGGCGCCGAGCAGATCAAACGTCTGCTGATTTTTTGCCGAAGCGGCCGGAATTTCGGCCGCCGGCGCCGGCTGATTTTCCGCGGCAGGCAAAGCAGCGGCGCCTGAAACAGGCTGAACGGGCGGAGCGGACGGAATCGGCCGAGCGGCCGGAGGATTCTGCCGGACAGGCGCGGAAACAGTTTTTTCCGGCGCGGGGGAATTTTTTGAAGTTTCAGCCTCTTCTTTTTTTCTTTCAGCCTCTTCCCGCTGCATTTTTTTTATCTCGGAAGCGTCAAAATCCTCTTCCTCAAACAAATCGTCCATCAACTGCGCCGCGCCCCGGAACGGAGAAAAAAGGATCATCATGCCGAAAATAAAAACAAAAATGCGCTTCATTGCCTGTGCCGTAAGAAATGTTTAATAAATCTTTCCTTATAATAAGGTTATATCGTTACTTTTTCTTAAACGGGAATGCAAAAATGTTTAAAATAAAATCTCTGGGCGTTTTCTGCGGTTCGGCCGGCGGTAAAAATCCCAGATATGTCAAAGACGCTTCAAAACTGGGAAAAATTCTGGCCGAAAATAATATCCGCCTGATTTACGGCGCGGGACATGTCGGCATGATGGGCGCCGTGGCAAAAGGCGCTTTGGACGCCGGCGGAACAGTCGTCGGCATTATTAATACTCTGCTGCAGGACAGAGAAGAACAAATCTTTCAATTAAGCGAATTAAAGATTCTGCCTTCTTTGCATATCCGTAAAGACGCCATGCTGGAATCTTCGGACGCTTTCTGCGTTCTGCCCGGCGGGATCGGCACATTGGACGAAATATTCGAAGTTATGACGTTAAAACAGCTGGGCGAACACCGCAAACCGATCATCATGTACAATGCCGACGGCTTTTGGAACCCGCTGAAAAACGTTATCGACACGCTGATTGACGCGGGCTATATCCGTCCCGAACACGCCGAATTGTTGACATACGTCGATAAAATCGAAGACATTCTGCCGACGATCGAATCGGAAATTTCAGCAAACGAACAAAATTCAAAGGCCGGTTAAATCAGCGCGGAAAGACCAATGCCAGCGAAGAATATTCCGGCATCATCAGGTAATTGCGGCTGAAAGTAATATCTATCAAAGAAGCGTCAAGCATTTTAATCAGGGCGGAATGTATTTTTGCAGCGCCCTGTTTTGCCGACCCCAGCCCGAAAACGTCGCCCAGACAGCATTCTTCCGCAGCGATCACGGCGGCCGTATACTGCGTCATGGCGTTCAGCATTTCCAGCGCGAAACCGTGCAGATAGCGGTAATCGACTTCTTTTCCCGCAGACAGCCAGCGTTTAGCCATTTCCGTCGCATTGCGCCCCATGTTGACGGCAACGGCCGCAATCGTATCAAAAGTCCCGGAATCTTTGCGCGCGATTTTATCTGCCGCACAAACGCCGTTTTTTAAACGGGGCATGTCGATTGTCAGGAAAACGTCTTTTTGATTGTCCTTATAAAGATACAGCGTATCGTCCTGCGCCGCGCAGAAAAAATAAGCGTACAAAGCCCGCGGCTGCAACAGCTGATGTTTCCGGGTTAAACGGATCAGCTTTTCCAAAACGGGGACGGCCTGCGCTTCAACCCAATGACACCAGTTTTCCCGACTGCCTTCTTTTTTTACAAATCCCCACTGACGTTCAAACAAAGCCAGTTCGTCCAGATAAGGGATCAAAACGGCTATTTCTTTTTGAGAAATCACTTTCGGCCGGTAATGAGGCACATGAATCAAGGGCAGAGCCGCCTGTAATTCGTCCGCCGGCCCGTCAAACAGGTAATAAGGCAGTTCTTCTTCGGCCAAAGCCTGATGCCGCGCCGTTCTGCCGGGTTCTTCCTGCGGCCCGAACAGCGTGTCAACCAGCCGGCCGGCAGAAACGTCTTTTTCATTAACGGCGCTGTCCGTCATTGATTTTCCCCGTTTTGTTTTCTTTTATTCAAAGCTAAGGCAATACCTTTTAAAAAAAGTAAAAAAGACTATACGCCGTCAAAAAAACTTGTCTGTCGTTTTTCCCGGCGTTAATCTGCGACTATGATGAAAAAAAGAACATTAATTTTTATTTCTTTCCTGATCCTGCTGACCGCGGGGTGCGCGGCAGTTCCCAAAGATCCGGCTGCTCTGGCCGCTTATCAGGAAGCGAACGACCCTCTTGAGCCGATGAACCGCAAAATTTTTGCTTTTAATATGGCTGCGGACAAATACGCGCTGCGCCCGGTGGTTAAAGGATATCGGAAAATCACGACTCCGGGCTTCAGATCGAAAGTACGGACTTTCCTCAGCAACCTGAAAACACCGTTGACGGTCGTTAATGATTTGCTTCAGCTGAATTTTAAAAATGCCGGACGAGACTTGTCGCGCTTCGTTATCAACTCGACCATCGGTTTTCTGGGCGTGTATGACGTGGCGGACAGAATGGGAATCGCGCCGAATTATCAGGGGTTCGGAACGACCATGGCCGTTTGGGGCATACCGTCGGGGCCTTATCTGGTTTTGCCGCTGCTGGGGCCGTCAAACGTGCGCGACTTTGCGGGAACCGCGGCAAACGTCGTGTTTGATCCGTTTACTTATGTTTCTTATCAAAACGATAACAGAGACATAACGCGCGCCTTTTTAATCGCCGATATCGTCGAAGCGGTCGCCGCTTATGAAAACAGTCTGGAACTGCTGGACGAAGGACGGAAATCTTCGCTGGATTTCTATGCGTATATGCGCTCCATGTACCAGCAGTATCGCAAAAAAACAATCGAGAACGCCAAAGGAACCAAAGCGGACGAAGACGGTAAAGCCGTTTATGAGTTTTCTTTGGAAGACGAATTTGACGAATAGAGGTAATCCATGAAAAAATTGATCATTTTGGCTTTTTGCGCTTTGATCGCCGCGGCTCCGGCCGCCATGGCGGCAGACGCCGCCGGCGCGGAAGCTTTCGCTCAAAAACTGGCCGATGAAATTATGCGCGACGTTGTCAAATCCAAAACGACGCTGGAACAAAAGCAAGACGCTTTCCGCAAAATATTCCTGTCGGCCGTCAACATTAACTCTACGGCGCGTTTTACGCTGGGTCGATACGCCAGAACAACGGATAAGGAACTGTTGAAAGCTTATACCGACGCGCTGACAAACAACATCATCTATACCTGGACGGAACGTTTTAACAACTACGCCGGCGAAACAATCGCATTTAACGGCAGCAGAAAAAGCGACGGCGGCGATTTTTATGTCACGTCGAAAATTGATATTCCCAATACGGAAAACGACGTGGAAATCATCTGGCGAATCGTTGATAAAAAGGACGAATTAAAACTGGCTGATCTGATTGTCGAAGGCGTCAGCATGCTGATGAGCTACCGCAACGAATACACTTCCGTTTTACAGCAGAACGGCGGAGACGTCGCCGGTTTGATCAAACAGCTGACGGCAAAAAACGAAACGCTGAAAAAACCGGCGGCAAAATAAACGCCGGCAAGAGGATAAGGGATTGACAATCCCTTATTTTTTTGCCAAACTCCGAACCCTATTTCCGAGAATGCGGACGGTCCGCCGCCCCGCTGCCCCTGAAATACCGGGTGCAGACTATCGGGACAACAACAATAAATTATGTGGAGTACATTAATCTATGTCAAAGCGTTTAGCTGCAAAATTCAAGATCAACCGCCGTTTGGGCGTTAACTTGTGGGGCAGAGCCAAAAGCCCCGTCAACCGCCGCGAATACGGCCCGGGCCAGCACGGTCAGCACAAAGGCAAACCGACCGATTACGGCACACAGTTGCTGGCAAAACAGAAATTAAAAGGATACTACGGTAACGTTTCCGAAAAACAGCTGCGTAAATACTATGCCGAAGCGATCCGTCGTACAGGCGACACGTCCGAACACCTGATCGGTCTGTTGGAAAGCCGTTTGGACGCGATTGTTTACCGCATGAAATTTGTTCCCAGCGTTTTCGCCGCCCGCCAGTTTGTCAACCACGGCCACATTTTGGTCAACGGCAAGCGCGTCAACATTCCGTCCTATCAGGTCAAGGAAGGCGACGAAATTTCCATTCGTGAAAAATCACGTCAGCTGGCAATCGTTTTGGAAGCCGAAGCTTCCGCCGAACGTGAAGTTCCCGAATATATGGAAGTCGATCATAAAGCGGGCAAAGGGACTTTCCTGCATGTGCCCAAGCTGGCCGATGTTCCGTATCCGGTACAAATGGAACCGAATCTGGTCGTCGAATTTTACTCCCGTTAATCCGGAGTATCTATATTTACAAAAGCCTCCCTTTTCAGGGGGGCTTTTTTTTATTACGAAACACAATGCGCATTCGAGCACCGGAAGCGACCGTACAGTTGGCCTATTCCCGCGGCGGATTGATTTTAGAGGTCAAATGAAGGAAGAACCGGCGCGCAGAAGCGTAAGCGTACTTCGGCGTACGCGCGCATTCGAGCACCGGAAGCGACCGTACAGTTGGCCTATAAAATCAATCTTCTCTTTTTTGGCACGCTAATTGCATTTCCATATACAAGTTTATTTTTCTAAGGAAAAACCGTTATGGATCTTTCTGTTTTCAACCTGCTGATGAGCACGACCCCGACTGTTTCGGGTACGGAAACGCCGTTTTCCGGGGCTGCCGAAACAAACGCGGCCGCTCAAGCCGCGCAAATGCAGGAATCCATGAAAACCGGCGAAGCTTTTTTAAAGGTATTGGAACAGGTCCGAGCCGGAAAAACGGAAAAAAGCGCGGAAACGCTCTTTAATACCATGAGCGCGCACGCCGACGCCTCTTCTTCTTTGAAAGACTTCAAAACAAATGAAAAAACAGGGGAAGAGGTAAAGATTGTCCGGCTGCACATCAAACGTACCCGGGCCAGCGAAAAACTGCAAAAAGCCGAAGAAAACACACCGGCGACCGCAGAAACGGCGCAAAATAGGCAAAAGATTCCCGGCGGGGAAAATATCGCCGCCGCACAACAGACACAAAGCGCCGTCCCGCAGGAAAACACCGTTCGGGAAAATACGGATCAGACAGTCGCTCCGGTTCCGGCCGTATCAGATCAGACGGAAAAAACGGCACAAAATGATTTTATCTTTTCAGACGAATTGACCGCGGCAGACATTCTGGTCGGCGCCGTTTTACAGGCAAACACGGTTCAACCGGACGCAGGACAAACCCGGCCGGTTGATGCGGCGCAGCCCCTTGTTGACGGAACCGAACGGCAGCGGCGGCCGGACGTTCGGGAAGACACAATCCCGACGCCGGTCGATCATGATACGGCAAAAGCGCCGTTGCCAGTGATGCAGCCCGTACGGACAGAACAGAACTCTGTTCCCGTAAAACAAAATATCTCTCTGCCGCAGAATGCAGAAAACCTGCCCCTGCCCGCCGATTTAAAAACAGATACGGCCGTTCCCGCCGTACAGACAGATGTTCCGGAACAAAACGACGGCTTTGTCTTAATTAAAGAAACAGAGCTGCCGGAAAACGTTTCCGCTCCCGCCAAAGAAACACTTCGGACGGCTCCCGCCCAGGAAAAAAAGGTATTAAACGAACGCAGCCCGATTCCTCAGGCAGCGGCAGAATCGGCAGAAACCGCCGCCGGAACGGAAGATATTTTGACTCTGCCTCAAAAAGAATCCCGCCGCCAGGCCGATCAGCTGGCCGCCGGCCTGCCCGCCGATGTTAAGATCGCCGTTACCGTCGAAACAAACAAACCGATCGCCGCCGTATTCCGCCCCGTTTCTCCGGCCGGCGAAAAAAATACGGCCGAAAAAAGAATCACTGCAGAAAAAGATCAGGAAACCGCTTTGTTTACGCTTTCAGACGCCGGTTTGCCGGAAAAAGAAGAAGCGCCGCGAGCGGTTGAAACAAAAACCATTTCCGGCAATTCCGACCGGCCGCAAGCCGCAAAACAGCAGATACAGGATACAATGCCTCAATTCACTGCTCTGCCCGTTGAACAAAAAACCCTTCCCTCCGTCGTTCAAACTTCTGCCGGAACGCAAACACCAGCCGGCGACGTGAATACAAACACACCGAACACACCAGCGGGGCAAGCCTTTATTCCCGCCGGACAGGAACTGAAAGGCAAAGCCGTTTCGGGAACGGCAGCTCTGCCCAAACACGTTCCGGTCAACGAGCTGGCCGATCAAATCAAAGTCAATATCAAAAAAGCTTTAAAAGCCGGACTGGATAAAATCGACGTTGTCTTAAAACACAAAGAACTGGGAACAATCAAAGTTCATCTGGAAATCGACAAAGACGGCAATATGAAAGCCGTCCTGTCCACGGCCCGGACGGAAACGCTGGATCTGCTGCGGGCGGACCTGCAGGGATTGAAACAGGCTTTGTCAGACAGCGGTTTTAACATGAACGACGAAGCGTTCAGCTTTAACTACCGCGGCGAACGGTACGACGGCGGACGAGAACAAAACGAACAGCGGCATAACGGCGGCGCGGTTTCGGACGAAGAAGAAGAAATCCCGTCCCGCCCGGCTCCGTCAACCGCGGATTATTCCGGGCGTTACGCCTTGAATATCAGAGTATAAGGAGGAAAACGCCATGACAACTTCCGTAAGCGGCCTGGACGTCTTAACAAACGCGCAAACATCGGGAAAAGATTCCGCCAGTTCAAAAACACAGCTTTTTGACGATATGGAAGCTTTTCTTTACCTGCTGACCCAGCAGCTGAAATATCAGGATCCTCTGGACCCGATGGATACCAGCGAATACACCAACCAGCTGGTTCAATACGCGCAGGTCGAACAAAGCATTCAGTCTAACGAATATCTGGAAACGATCGTCGCCCAAAACGTCAACGCCATGGCGACCCAGGCGATCAGTTATATGGATCAGACCGTTCAGGCTTTAAGCGATTACCTGCCGTTACAAGACGGATATGCGAAATTTTCCTATATTTTGGGAGCGGACGCCGCGTCCTGCGTCGTCGCGATCAGAGATTCGGCGGGCAATTACGTTAAAACATTCACGGGCGTCGAGCAATCCGCCGGCCGCCATGAAATGGAATGGGACGGAAAAGACAATAACGGCAACAAACTGGAAGACGGCGCTTATGTTCTGGTTGTTACGGCGATTGATTCCGCGGGATCGACGATTGAAGTCCAAAAAACCGTATTCGGCAAAGTCACCGGCGTTGCTTATGACGGCGACGTGGTCGCTGTCGGCATGGGCGAAGTCGCCGTCGATATGAACAGTATTCTGGCCGTTCACGACAAAAGCGAATTGACGCCGCCCGCAGATAATACCGGCGACGGCGAAGAAACAGAGCTGGCAACAGTATAACAAAGCCGAAAAGAATAATTCGGCACATAAATACTTTTCCCCTACAGAACCGTATCGGGAAAACAACTGAAAAAAGGAGAATGACATGAGTTTATTCGGAGCATTAAAATCCGGCGTTTCGGGACTAAACGCGCAGTCGTCCGCCATGAGCATCATTTCGGACAACATCGCAAACGTCAATACGATCGGATATAAAGCAAATTCAGCCAGTTTTTCAACGCTGGTGACCAAACAAACTTCTTCAACGCGATACACCAGCGGCGGCGTTCAGTGCCGCACCCGCGCGGGCGTCGACGTTCAAGGGCTGTTAAGCAGCACGTCTTATTC
>JBJFAY010000191.1:0-9374 GCA_051888155.1 Alphaproteobacteria bacterium | reverse complement strand
ACGATATCAACGGTATTTCTTACGGTATTTCCATTTGTGAGGATTGTTGGAACAATAAAAATTTTTTCCACCGGCCGCTGTACGATATTGATCCGATTGATGAAGTGGCGCAGGACAAACCGGACGTTTTTATTAATTGTTCCGCTTCGCCAAGCCGCGCGAAAAAAGAACAGCTGAAACATAATATGTTATCGTTTATCGCCAAGCAATACGCCGTCCCGTTTGTCTATGTTAATCAGGTCGGCGCGATTGACAACTGTTCTTTTGAAGGAGCCAGCCGCGTTTTCAATGCGGACGGATCATTGCTGGCCAGGGCAAAATCTTTTGAAGAACAGTGTCTGATCGTCAATCCCGTCGAAAAAATCGGGAAAATATATCCTTTGACAAAAGGACTGGAAAAAACGCTGAAAGAAGAAAAAACTTTTACACTGGATTACGAAAATGATTTGGAACGAACATATAAAACGATTGTTCAGGCCATTCGGGATTATTTCGAAAAATGCGGATTAAAACGCGCCGTTTTGGGATTGTCCGGCGGGTTGGATTCGACGGTATGCGCCGTTTTACTGGCCGACGCTTTGGGAAAAGAAAATGTTTTCGGCATCAGCATGCCTTCCGCGATCACCAGCGCCGAAAGCAAAAATGACGCAGCAGAGCTGGCGCACAATCTCGGGATTCATTTCATGCAAATGCCTATCGGCAAAATCGTTGACGCCGCGAACGGCTGCCTGTCCGAATTATTTTCCGGTATAGAGCGCGTTTGGGACTGCCGCTATAAAACCGTTTCTTTCACGCAAGACAACATTCAGGCGCGGGCCAGAGCCGTTCTGCTGTGGGGAATCAGCAACGAATTTGCCTCTTGCATTCCGATTGCAACGTCTGACAAATCCGAACTATATATGGGTTACGCGACAATTAACGGCGATATGTCGGGAGGTTTCGCCCCGATTGCCGATGTGCCGAAAACAAAATTGTTTGCTCTGGCGAGTTGGTTAAATAAAAACCGCGCGGAAAAAAATGCCATTCCTCAAGCCGTTATCTTAAAAAAGCCCGGCGCCGAACTGGCTATCGACCCGAGAACCGGCAAACCTTTGACCGCCGAAGACGCTTTGATGCCTTATCCTTTCTTAGATGAAGTCATCTGGCGGATCGAAAACAAACACGAAAGCTATACCGATATGATGCGTTCCGAATTTTTATATGAACGCAGCAATACGCTTTCAGCCGAACAGAAAACGGCATGGCTGGATAAATTTTACAGGCGCATGGCCGGCGCTTTGTACAAATGGTCCATTCTGCCGCCTTCCGTTATTGTCGAAGCGCGTTCGATCAACAAAAACGACTACCGTCAACCGATCACATCGGGACGGATTGATTACAAAGGCAAAACCGAAAGTGAAATTCGCGCGATTTTAAATCGTTAATCTTCTTGAAATTGATTTAAATGAAGCGTATTTTTCTAAAATAGAATTTAAAGTCAACTTTAAGAAGGACTGCCTTAATATGTTATATACCATCGGTGATGTTTCCGAAAGAACCGGACTGCCGGCTCCGACATTGCGTTATTACGACAAAGAAGGTCTGCTGCCGTTTATCAACCGCGGCAACGGAGGAATCCGCAAATTTCAGGATACGGATCTGGAATGGCTGCGTTTAATCGAATGTCTGAAGGCCAGCGGCCTGCAGATCAAAGATATCAAACGATATATCGATCTGTTTATTCAAGGCGATTCAACCATAGAAGAACGCCGGACAATGTTTTACGATCAGAAAAAATGCGTTGAAGAAGAAATGAAAGCGCTACAAAACACATTAGATATGCTGACCTACAAATGCTGGTTTTACGATACGGCGGCCGAGCTGAGCAGTGTGGACGCCGTCAAAAATCTGCCGGAAAGCGAAATTCCCGAAAAAATCCGCAAGCTGAAAGCAAAAATCAGCCGCATGCATGTTTCGGCCTGCCAGAAAAAACCTGTCGAAAAAGTAGCTTGAGACAACGCCATGATACAGCCTCATATCAGAATTGACGAATCCATGGCGGCGCCTTACGCGCTGCTGCCCGGAGATCCGGCGCGCATCGACCGGATTACGCCGTTTCTGTCCGACGTGCGGGAATTGGCTTTCAACCGCGAATACCGCAGTATTTCCGGCACATATAAAGATATCCGGGTTTTAGCCGTTTCTACAGGGATCGGCGGGTGTTCCGCCGGCATCGCAGTTGAAGAACTGGCCCGCATCGGCGTTAAAACCATGATCCGTATCGGTTCCTGCGGCGCAATGCAGCCGGGAATCCGTTTGGGCGATTTGATCCTGGCCGCCGGCGCCGTACGCGACGACGGCGCGTCGCAGGCTTATGTCGATCTGCGTTATCCGGCCGTCGCGGATACCGAACTGCTTAACGCCTGCCTGACAAGCGCGCGGGAAAATCATTTTCCCTGCCATGTCGGCATTGTTCACAGTCATGAAAGCTTTTATATCGACGACAACGAAGAGCAAAAACAATTCTGGGCGAAAAAAGGCGTCTTGTGCGCCGACATGGAAACGGCGGCCTTGTTTACGATCGGCAGGCTGCGGGGAATAAAAACGGCGTCAATTTTAAATAACGTCGTCATCAGCGGATCAGACACGGCCGGCGGCATCGGCGGATACGTCGACGGCGAACAAGACGCGGCGCGGGGAGAAAAAAACGAAATCCTGACCGCTTTGGAAGCGTTTGTCCTATCCGGAAAAAACAAGTCGTAAAAAAAAGCCTCCGTCCGGAGGCTTTTTTCTTAAAACTTTCCGACGGCGCGATACAAATTCGCTTTGCTGATCAAGACCGTATAAAAAGAAACGATCAGTTCCTGACGGGCGGAAGCCAGCTGCGACTGAACCGTCAGCAGATTCAACAGCGTTTCTTTGCCCGCCCGATAAGAAGCGCGCGAAACACGTTCATTTTCTTCGGCGCTTTTTAAAACGTCCTGATTAATCGTATAAGACGCCAGCGCCGTCTGATAATCCTGATAAGCCGACCAGACTTCGTTTTTTACCGTATCCTGCGTGCTTTTTTGGGCATAAACCGCCTGTTGATAATCATAACGCGCTTTGGCGACATTATACATTTTGGAAAACCCCGCGAACAGCGGCATATTCAAAGACAAACCGACTTCTCCTCCGTAAGTATACGGATATCCGTCTTCAAACGGTTTATCGTCTTTCCACCGGTCGGCATAAGAAGCGTTTCCGTACACAGCCAATGTCGGCGCCATTGCCGATTTTGCGGCGGATATATTTTGTTTTGCGGCCTCTCGCGACTGAGCGGCGCTTTTTAATTCGGGACGCAGATCCAAAGCGATGCGAATCATTTCATGTACGGACAAATTCTGCTGCAAAGCCGTTGAAGCGTTATCTTTTTTCGGAATAACCAGATCAAATTTCGTTTCCGGCGGCAGATTCAGCAGCTTTGCCAGATTAGCCTGATTTTTTTCAATCGTGTTTCCGGCCGAAGTCACGGCCAGCTGCGAACGCAGATACGTTGTTTTCGCTAACAAAAGATCCGACGTCGCCGCTTTTCCGACCTGATATTTTTTCTGCGTTTCATCGTATGATTTTTTATATGAGGCAACGCTGGTTTCGGCGCTTTTTAAAACTTCCTGAGCGCTCAGCAGATCCAAATAAGCGCTGTTAATCCCCAGAATAATATCATGCAGCGCCGCATTATAACCGAAAGCGGCCGATTCCATATAAGCTTTCATCATCTGCGTTGACGCCGAACGGCCTCCGAAATCCAGCAAAAGCCAGTTTAAAGCAATATTGACGGAATACGGTTTAGCTTTCATCTTTTTATAAACATCGGCGTCCGGTTCGTCATACTGCCCTTTATAATGCGCGGCGGACATCTTGCCGTCGAGATCAACGGACGGCAGATACGACGCTTTTGCTGCGCCTAAAGCCGCTTCGGAAGATTTGACCGCCATATAGCTGCGGTTCAAATCAGGGTTTCTGCAAATACCGATTTGAATCAAATCGTTCAAGCTCAGCTTTCCCTTCCCGACAGAAGAAGAAATACAGCCTTCGGGAGCTTTTTGCGTATAAACCGACATCGGGTCGAACGCCTGCGCCGGAAAAATTCCCCCGATTAAAATACACACAGCCGCGGGAATTAAAAACTTTTTCATTTTCTGGCCTCTCATCTTTTCTTGAAGAATCTTTCCGTAATTGTCTGTACCAATACATACAGCAAAGGAATCATAAACAAACCGCCGACAGTACCGATCAGCATACCGTAAAATACCGGCGTCCCGATTGCCTGACGGCTGTTCGCGCCGGCGCCGGTTGCAAATAACATCGGCACAACCCCCAGAATAAACGTCAAAGCCGTCATTAAAACCGGACGGAAACGTTCCCGCAAAGCAAACAGAGCCGATTGAGAAATCGAGCGTTTTTTCGCATGGGCGTCCCGGGCAAACTCGACAATCAAAATCGCGTTTTTACTGGCCAGACCGACCAACAAAACAATCCCCAGCTGTCCGTAAATCGACAAAGATTGTCCCGTCAGCAGCATACCCAGCATTGCTCCCGCAGACGCGATGACAACGCTCATTAAAACAGGCAGCGGCAAAGTCCAGCTTTCATATTGCGAAACCAAAAACAGATACGCAAACGTCACCGCCAAAGCAACCAGCCAGCCCAGTTGTCCCTGATTGTTCTTTTCCTGATAGCTCATGCCGGACCATTCGAACGTGTAATCATTCGGGAAAGCTTTTATGATCTTGTCAACTTCGCTCATGGCTTCTCCGGTACTGACGGCAGGATTCTGGTTGGCGGAAATCGTCGCATTGGGATATTGGTTATAACGTGTGATAACGCGCGGCGACATAATCTGCGTTAAAGAAACCAAAGCCCCTAACGGCACCATTTCGCCCGTCATGGAAGGCACGTAAATTTCTTTCATGCTTTCAATATCAGCGCGGAACTTCGCATCAGATTGAACGACAACTTTATTAACCTGCGTCCCGAAGTTAATATCGTTAACGTACATTGATCCCAGATAGGCTTCCAGCGTCGAATACAAATTCGACAACGGCACGTTTAAAGATTCCGCTTTTTCACGATTGATTTCGATAAAAACCGCCGGCGTTTCGGAAGTAAATGTCGTAAAGGCATACTGAAAAGCCGGATTAGTATTCAACAGCCCCAAAAAACGCTTCGTCTGCGCGTCCAGTTTGGTATAGTCCAATCCGTTGATCATCTGGAAACGAATATCCATTCCTCCTTGATTTCCCAACCCATTAATCGGCGGAAATTCAAACAAAAAGACTTTTGCTTCGGGAATTTCTTTATTCAGAACAGCCTGCATTTTGTCTTTCAGCGTCGTAGAATATAATTCGGGATCCTTACGTTTTCCCCAATCTTCCAGATCGACGATAAACATGCCCGCGTTTTCCGCACGGCCGGCTAAAATGCTGATGCCGATAACGCCCATCGTCCCGCGCACGCCTTTTTGTTTTTGCAAAATCGGCGTAATTTTTTCAATCACTTCGCGCGTTCTGTTATAGGAAGCGCCTTCCGGCAGATCGACGTTAACAATGTAAGCCCCCTGATCTTCGTTCGGGATAAAAGACGTTCCGCTGATTTTAAATAACATGCCGTTTAACAGGACAACCAAAACAAAAATCAACGCGATCACGCTGATCCGGCGCGCAAACAGCGCCGCCATACGGGCATAGCCGTTCGTTGAAGAATTCACCAATTTGTTAAACCAAGCCAAAGGACCTTTCCGAGCCGGTTGATAAGGCTTTAAGATATTGGCGCATAAAACGGGCGATAACGTCAAAGCATTAATTGCCGAGAAAACCAACGCCGTACTGATCGTAATGGCAAACTGCTGATAGATTTTTCCGGTAATGCCGCTCATGCACGCGATGGGAACGAAAATTGCGACCATAACCAATGTCGCGGCGATCAAAGCGCCCGATACTTCTTTCATCGTCCGGCGCGTAGCTTCCAAAGCAGACATATGTTCGGTATTCATCAGATAAGACACACGTTCGACGACAACAATCGCGTCATCAACAACGGAACCGATCGCCAAAACCAGTCCGAACAACGTAAACATATTAATGCTGTAGCCTAAGACCATCATAACGGCAAATGTAGCCAGCAAGGAAACCGGAATGGCGATCGAAGGAATTAAAGTCGTCCGCCAATTCTGCAAAAACAACCAGCAGACAAACACCACCAGAACAAACGTTTCGATCAGCGTTTCAACGACTTCCCGAATAGATGCGTAAATATAATCCGTAGAATCATAATTGAAAACATACGAAACATCTTCCGGCTGATGTTCTTCCAAACGCTTTAATTCAGAACGCAGTTTTTTCATCGTTTCGATCGCGTTCGCGCCGGAAGACAGCTTGATTTGCAGCGAAGCCGCCGGAACGCCGTTATGAAAAGCGTCAATACCGTAAGTTTCACGGCCGTATTCGACATTGGCAATATCTTTCAGCCGGACCAGGCCTCCGTGTTCTGCCGTTCTGACGATGATTTCACGGAAATCCTTAACTTCGTTAATACGCCCCGTCGTTTTTAAAGGATAGATCATCTGCGCTTTATCATTCGGAGCGGCTCCCAGTTTTCCCAAAGTGGGCTGATAGTTTTGCGAAGAAATCGCCGCGCGCACATCACCCGCCGTGATTCCCAAAGACGCCATTTTATCCGAATTCAGCCAAACCCGCATAGATGAGCTGGCCGCATAAACGTCAACGCCTCCGACGCCGTCAACACGGGCGACGGCGTCTTTGACATTATCAATCACATAATCCGACAAAGCCAGATTGCCGACCGTTTTATTCGGTGAAATAAAAGAAACGACGCCTAAAATATTCGTTGATTCACGTGTAACCGTCACCCCTTGCCGCGTGACTTCCGTCGGCAGGGAAGCCGTCGCTATCTGAACGCGGTTCTGCACTTTAACCTGCGCCATATCGGGATCAACGCCGGTTTTAAACGTTACCGTCAGCGTATAGGTAGTATCTTCGGACGAAGAAGACATGTACAACATATCTTCAACGCCGTTGACTTCTTTTTCAATCGGAATGGCAACCGTTTTGGCAATCACATCGGCGGAAGCGCCGGGATATGTCGCTGAAACCGTTACCACGGGCGGCGTAATTTCCGGATACAAAGCAATAGGCAGCGCTTTGATCGAAACAATTCCCGCCAAACACATAATAATTGCGATAACAATCGCAAAACGCGGACGTTTTAAGAAAAATTCTGAAAACATGGGATTTCCTTTTATTTAACGACGCTTTGCCGGACTTCGCTGCCGTTGGCGACCTTTTGCAGCCCCTGAACAATAATACGCGCGCCGGCGTCCAGACCTTCCGTAACGATTACCCGTTCGTCAACAGAATCACCGGTCTTGACATAGACTTTCTGCGCTTTGTTTTCAGGATTAACCGTATAAACGGACAAACCGAACTGATCTTGGACAAGAGCCGCCTGAGGAACCAATACGGCTGATTTTTCCCGGCCGATCTTTACGATAACGTCGACATGGTTTCCCGGCAGCAGCCGTTTATCTTTATTTTCAACATCGACATAAGTCGTCACCGTCGCGGTTGACAGATTGATTTCACTGTCAAAAAAAGTATTCAGCACTTTGACGGGAACGACGGATTCATCAGGCAAAACGACTTTGACGTCTTTTGCAAATTCCCCTTTTTGCCCTTGCATGTTAATCGCTTCCAAACGATCCCGATCCGTCACGGAAAAGGAAATACGAATCGGAGAAACCTGTACAATCCGCGCCATCGGACGGCCCGACATGTCAATATAGTTTCCTTTTGTCATCAAAGCCTTGCCGATGTAACCGTCGATCGGCGCCCGAATTTCCGTATATCCCAAATTAATACGCGCCAGTTCGGCGTTGGCTTTCGCGGATTTAACCGCCGCACGGGCCTGAGCCAGAGCGCTTTCGGAAGCTTCGATATTTGAAGCCGTCAATACTTTCTGCGCGAACAAAACCTTATTACGCTTATGGTCGTTTTCAATTTGTTTTAAATTAGCTTCCGTTCGTGCGACTTCGGCGTCGGCGCTGTTGACCGCTTCTTTATACCGGCTTTGTTCAATAATAAACAGCACCTGATCTTTTTTAACAAAGCCGCCTTCCTGAAACAGAATCTTGTCCAGATAGCCGGTCACCTGCGCTTTAACGTCAACGCTGTTAATCGCTTCAACCGTCGCGATGTATTTTTTTTGCGGCGCAGTCGTTTCCAGCTGGGCGTCCATTGTGACGACATACGGAATTTCCCCGTTTTGCGCCTGCCCTGCCGACGGCGTTAAACGTGTTTTCAATTCCCAACCGAAACCGACGCACAACGCCAGAATAAAAACCTGCAGCAAAATTTTTCTTTTGCTTAAATGAATGACCTTCATCAGACAACCCTTTGATCTATAGTAAAAAAGCTTTACTTTTTTAGATAAAAGAGGCTTTTTTTTCAGGCAAGCAAAAAAAAATATTAGTTACTTTGTAATGTTTTTTGCTTTTCTTTTGATAATAATATCTACGCGGATTCCAGACGGCAGGCGGGTTTCCAAAGAATAAACGTCCCCGTACTGGAAATCGTCAACTTCCTGCCGCTGCGGTTCGTTATCTTTGACAATTTTCACTTTTCCAGAACGCAAAACCTTACGAACACGCAGAGCTTTGACCACTTTGTCAGAAATAATCAGTCCCGAATTTTTCCAGCGCATGATACTTTGAACGCTGACTCCCAATGCTTTTGCCACCGCCGTCATCGACAGGCCGGAAACCAGCAGGCTCATGGCAAACAGCTTTTCTTCCAAACTGCGCGCCCGCGGACGTTCCACCGTAAACTGACAGCCGCAGTTTTTACATTTATAACGCTGCCGGCCGCGCGCCCGGCCATACTTAACAGCCGTTTGGGAAGAACATTTCGGACACTTCATTTTTTAACCCGGAGAATCTACTTTTACCATTACAATATGATATACCTTTTTTCCTGCTGAAAAAAGATTTTTTTTACAAATTCCGATTCGAATCAGCCCTTAACGCTTCCGTTGTCACACCCCCGTCTTTAATTTTCCCGTCAGCGGACCAAAATCAAATACAGCGCTGTTTTCCACGGCTATATCATACGCCGTTTTTCCTTCGGCATTTTTGGCCGTCTTGTCCGCCCCCGCGGAAAGCAGCCGGTTCAAAGCACGCGCGTTCAACGTCTGAGCCGCCACGATCAAGGGCGTTTCTTTATCCGGATTCGTTTCGTTAATATCCACGCCCGCCCGAATCAGCAAATCCAAACGCTCTTCTATATCCGGCGATATTTCACAGGCGTCGGCCAAAGGAGAAAAAGAATACGCCGTTTTTC
>JBJFAY010000190.1:0-2164 GCA_051888155.1 Alphaproteobacteria bacterium | reverse complement strand
GGCTGGCAGGCGTGACAATCGAACGGCAAGACTTTGAAACGTTCATCAAACACTACGACACAAAAGACACGCTGTTTTACCTTGACCCGCCGTATTGGGGAAACGAAACGGACTACGGCAAAGGCGTTTTTTGCAGAGCCGACTTTGAACGGTTAAAGAACGTTTTAACCGGCATTAAAGGCAGATTTATCCTGTCTTTAAACGACACGCCGCAAGTCAAAGAACTGTTCAAAAACTTTACCATTGAACAGACCGACGTAACCTACAGCATCAGCAAAACCGCCTGTTGCAACAGGTCGGAAGTGATTATATCGAATTAAAAAAGAGGCGGTGAAATCCGCCTCTTTTATTACATAATCAAATATGAAATTTTACACGCTGTTTTAGACCGATTACCATGCGAAACGAGTCTAAAAACAAATATAAAAAAGAGCCTTTAAAAACTCTTTAAATGTCCGTTTTGCCGGTCTAAAAATAATTGTCGCGCTACATTCTGTTTCGGAAAAATAAAAAAATAGTAAGAAAATTTATTAACGGACGTTTTTTGACGAACTTCAATAAACAAAAAAACCTTGATTTTCAAAGGCTTTTTGTTGGCTGGGGCGGCTGGACTCGAACCAGCGAATGACGGAGTCAAAGTCCGTTGCCTTACCGCTTGGCTACGCCCCAATAGGAATATGAATAAGTAATCTTTTTTTGCTCCTTTCGTCAAGAGATTTGTTTGCTTTTTAATTTTTGATTGTTTTTTTAGTGAAATGGGTTATTGTGATGTTTGCGTTGCGCCCGTAGCTCAGCTGGATAGAGTATCGGCCTCCGAAGCCGAGGGTCGTGGGTTCGAATCCCGCCGGGCGCACCAATAAAAAATCCTCGAAAGAGGATTTTTTTATTGTGTGGGCAGGGGCGTGGAGAAGAAGCCGCTACAAGTGGGTTCGGTGAGCCGAAGCGAACGACGCCGTCAGGCGGTCCCGTAAGGGACGAAGAGCGGAGCGATGAGCAATCCCGCCGGGCTTTTTAGATTCTGTAGCGCGACAATTATATTAGACTTTTTGACAATCATCTTTAGACCGGCGGAAACGGATTATGATACGGCGGCTTATGGTGTTTTGTTGCAAAAATATTTTGTCGTCGGGAAAATAGTCTGCCGGATGCTGCTTCATGATCGCAGCGGTTTGATAATGAGGCAGCATCCTTTTTATCGCAGGCAGTCAGCGTTGGTAATGTAAGTGTTCTTAAAAACATCTTCAATCAACTATCTTTTAGAATAAACGATCAAGTGTGAAAATACTGTGCCGAACGACACACCGGCCGGACTTATTATTTAAAAATGTATAATCGGTCTTTTTTTTATTAAGGCTGCGTGATACACTTTTTTATGCCGTGCGGATTTGTCTCTGCTTGTCCCGCACGTAAAACCTAACGACTAAAAGGAGGATCGTCATGCGTATGCGTCTTTTTTATAATCCGCCCGAAACGGCGGTTGAACCGTTGAATTATTTCTTCTCCCGACTTGACGAATTTATCGCTTTGAAATCCGATATTTTTCGCTGTGAAGAATTATATCAAACCAAAATTCCCGGCTGTGCCGCCGGCGGATTGTACGTGGGCTGCCGTCCGTTAAGTGTCGGCGACTTGCTTTGCCTGTACGATACGGACAAATGGCGCATAACAGATAAAAACGGGGAAATTTGTTATCTGTATCGCATTACCGGCAGTCCGTTGTCGGGAATGAATACTGGTCAGGTATGGAATCGCAATCAAAAAAAGTTTATGACAATTTCCGTTGACAGTTTCGGCCGTTCGGCTTTTCCGGCCATGCAGCTGGAACAGAAAGCTTTTTCCGGCGGAAAAGTCAGCCGTCGGGCGGCAGAATTGTTTGCACCGTTACATGAGAAGATTCAACGGTTTTATTTCGAAAAAACACTCAGAGAAAAGCGCCGGGTATTTCTGGAAAAGGTACATGAAGAAATAAAAAAACGGACGGATAAAAACGGCGTTACGTCTTTGATGCGTTTTTGTGAAAGCGGCGCGTTGAAAAAAGTGATCAGAGTTTGGCTGAAAGAGCCGCATCGTTTCGATGCTGTCGCGCATGACGGGCGGACAATCTTGAATTTCGCGGCCAAAGATTTGTCATGTCTTCGCTTTGTTCTGAAAAAAGGAAAAACGG
>JBJFAY010000189.1:0-9450 GCA_051888155.1 Alphaproteobacteria bacterium | reverse complement strand
GGCGACAACTCGACGGATAAAACATATTCCGAAATCGGCTTTTATTCCGATCAGACACAGTGGAAAAACGATGCTGACGATGTTGACGCTGCGAATCCCGATGTGGATATCATCAATATCGCGTCAACGGGGGATATTTCTTCCAGCGCTCAAAATTTTAACAATGTTTCCGGTCAGCGTGTGTTAGTGGAATCAAAATTCTTGACACAGACTAATCTTGATAAAGATAAAGATCTAAAAGAAATGGTCTTAGACGCCAAAGATATTTGCAAAGGCGATGTGTATATCAATGCCGACCACCGGATTATTTTGAATGCCAGAGAAGGACTTTTGCTTCAGGTCGGCCCCGCCAGCATTTCCATCAAGCCGACGGGTATAGAGTTATCTAGCATGAAACTGGACGGGGAAGATGCGGGAGAAGGGCCGTTTGATGCTTCATTCAGTCTGTCGCATAACGGCGCCGTCAGGCTCTACGGTAAAAAATTTCTCGGAGAATTTGACAACTCCTGTTCTCTTGCGGACGCGTTCGGCGGAGAGCTTTCGATGACAATGGGACGCGCCAGCATATCCGGATCGTCTGTAACCCTGTCAGCGTCAACGACATTATCCGCTATTTTTTCCATGTTGGACGGCGTTTCCAATTTATTGGGACAGATTATGTCCGTTCCGCTCAGTTCCAAATATTCATGGGGAAAAGTATCGTCTTATGATGTGACCAAACAGATATCGAAAATTATCAGTATTATGGATAAAGTGGGCGACGAATTTTCCGAATCGGCGGGAGCCGGACCTAAAAGTTCAAAAGACTATGTCGCGAAGGTTTTGGATATGGTCACCGCAGTTGTGGACGCCGTTCGCTCCGTACTGGAAAAGGATATTTATAAACAATACAATACGCATTATGATCCGGATAAAAAATTATACTGTTCTACAGATAACCGCTTTGCTTGTACTTTGGCGTTTACGATTGCCGATGCGGCTTTGCAAACCACTATGCTGACCAATATGATCATACGCTCCAGCATGGCGCTGTTGCACGAAGCCTCTGTTTCACTGTCACCGACAGCGAATGTCGTAATAGATTCCAAAGGGTATTATCAAGACAGTGTCGACGCCCAAATAGCAATGGCCGCCGCTGCCGGCGTTCAGGTTTTAAAGTCAAATCAGACATTAAACAAAGATCAGGCCGACGCCGCCGTCAATCAAGCGGAAAACGCTGAAAATGACGCTAAAGCGGCACAGGAAAACGCAAAGCAACAGAAAGAACAAGCCGAAGACACCGTTAAAGCCGCAAAAGAGGCTGTGAAAAACGCTCAGACGCCTGAAGAGCTGGAAAACGCAAAAAGGCAATTAAAACAGGCGGAAGATGATCTTGATACAAAGACGAAACAATATGACGTCGCCAAAAACGATTACGATCAGGCAAAGAAAAATACAAAAACCGCTAAAGAAAATCGTGAAAAATCTTCCGTCGCACAGGCGGAAGCGGCTCTTGAAAGGGCGCAGGAGCATCAAAATGCAGTTAATCAAAACGGAACCGATGCAGAAAAAGCCGCCGCGGCGGAAGAAGTGCAAAAAGCTCAGGCCGATCTGGATAAGGCAAAAGAGAAAAATCTGAAAGATATGAAAAATGAAGCTGTGCCGGGCGTTAAAGATGCTATTCTGAAATATGGGGAAAAATACGCGCCGACAGCGTTAAAACTGGGTATGTTTGAAATGAGAAATTTTGCGACATTTATTAATGATTCTTTATCTGACGCGACGAAAAAAGCATTGAAGGAGTTGTAAGATGGCACTTTCAGAAACAACGAAAAAAGCGATTGAAGCCGCAGTTATGCCGCTGGTGTCGGCCGCGGCGACAACGGCTGTGGTCGCCGGAATAACCGAAGCCGTTAAAATGTTGACGACGACAAACTATAAGAAAAGCTCTTTAACAGGCGATACGGCAATGAAGCCGAGTGAAAAGGACGTTGCGATCAGTAAAACGGAAACTGCGGCGAGCGAGACGGAGGGCAAGCTATCCAAGGACGGTGTATCAGCGCAGGACGGCAGCATCAAAGCCAGCGAGACGGAGGCAAAAGCCGCGACGGGCGAGGCGACGGCGGCGGAATCCGGCGCGCAGGCTTTGCGCACAAAGGCGGGGGCTTCCGATATCGAAGTCAAAGCGTTGAAGATTACTTAAGGAGACTGTCATGTCGGATAAATTAAATTGGCTGAACAGGCATTTCGTTTTAATGCGCTATTGCTCTTTAGCGGAATGCGTTGCGCAGGAAGGTTATAAGTATAATCCTGAAACCCAGGAAATGTATTCGGGCGTTGAAAGAACGGAAGAAATGGTGTGGAAGTTCGCCGACGCCGGGCGATGGAAATGCGCGTGCGAGTTGTTGTCTTATATGTCTCACCGCCGCGCTGCGGTATGGTGGGTTTATAACTGTGTGCTTTCTTTGTGTGAAGAACTGAAAATTGTTCCTGCCGGAGAAACGGATATTGACGCCATCGCAAAATCGTTTGAACCCGTTGTTCCTGATTTTGCAAAAGTAGAACCGCCAAAACCTGATGAGGCTAAACTGCAACAAGCGATTGCCAGGCTGAATGAACTGAATACCGCGATAGATGAATTGAAAAAAACGGTTGATCCTCAAATCATGTCCGATGTTGAAGAGGCCATTCAATACGCCTTTTCTCTTTTTAAAAAACAGCATGGTTTCACGCCGATGGAACTGCTGGATATGGCTTTGGCTAAAGAGGAAAAACCTCAGCCGGTCAATCCCGACAGCCCGATTTTCAAAGCGGCTGAACAGTTAGAAACGCAGTTGCAGTCAGTGCGCAAGGAAACGTTGGATACAATTAAAGCCGTCATTCCGCCCAAAGTTCCCGCGCATGAAAAGCAGATGTCCGACAACGCGATGCAGGCGGTATACCGTTGGATAGTATCGCCTGATGAGGTCAATTCCCAAAAGGCGCTGGATGCCGGCAATGAATGTCCGGACACGCCGGCGGGTCTGCTTTCGTTATGTGCTTTTTGGGCGGGCGGGAATTTGATGCCCGGTGGCGAACAGGTTGTTCGAACGCCGGCGGGATTGGCTGCGAACGGTTTAAATCAAGTGTTATTGATGTGCGCTTTGCACAAAGGCGGGACGCGCAAGCTTAAAGAACGTTACGAACATTATTTCAATTTGGGGGTTGAAGTGATGATCGGAGAAAATAACTGGGAAAAAAGCATTATTGAAAAAGACGCTCCGCATGAAAAAGAAAATATTGCTTTATCTAATCGAATTGAAAAAAATGAAGATTTAGATAAAATGATTATTCCCGAAGAAGAGTCTTTCGGGGCTTTTCCCGTTTCCTACAAACGCTGGAAGCCGGAAAAGAAAGATGAGAAGGATTGATTGAATGAAAAGAACTGTCCGTTTTGCCTTTTTGATCGGTCTTGCCGTTCTGTCTTCCGCTTGTTCAACCAGAATGACTGTTCAGGCAGGTTTGTCTGAAAGCTTGAAAGAATATTATTCAATTTATCCCAGCGTTGAAATTGATATCGCCGCCGTAACCGAAGAGGAGGCGGAAGATTTAAAAACAGCAAATGCCGATGCGTATTTTGCAGTCGACAGTTCAATGAGGGAAAGTCTGTCTCCTTATACATTAACGTTTTCCTCGGAACAAACTGCGCCCGGAACAATGAAATATAATGTCGGACTTTGGGATAAGTGGTTGGAAAAAGATCCAAAAAAAATCGTCGTTATCGCCAATATTCCCCGTAGAACGGAGGAAAAGGAAAAGGGAAAGGATCCGCGTATTTTAATTTTGGATATGGAAAGCGGCTTTTTAAACCATAAAAAGATCTATGTCGAAGCTAAACCGGGCAGCCTTGTTCGTATCTATAAGGAACCGACTGATCCGGAAAAAATCGTTGCGGAAAAAAAGAAAAAAACACCTAAGAAAAAGAACAGGCAAAAAACGACCGGACAATCCAAAACCGGAAGAAAGGAATAGTTGAAATGCGTTTTGAAGAAGTTTTGCACTGGGCTGACGGTTTATTTTTACAGCCGCATCATTTGCAGAATTTGCAACGTTCCGTTTTTGAATATAGCAGAAAAAACAGAACGATTTATATGCCATATCCGTATGGATTGATTGATTTTGATATTGACGTCGACGCTCTGGCCTCTTTTCGCGTGATTGTCAAGCGTTTTTCCGCCGTTATGCCGGATGGGATGGAAATCAGCATGCCTGGAAATGTTGTTTTACCGCCCTTGGATTTGTCCGTTACGCTGAAAGATCATTTTGAAAACATTATGATTTATCTGGCTGTGCCGTTGTGGTCTGAATTTGATGCCAATCAATCGGACGGCAGTTCGTCCGGCGCGAAACGTTTGTTTTCAACAGTGGAACGTTTCGTCCGTGATGAAAACACCGGTGATAATGAAATTCCCGTTGTAACAAGACGGATAAACGCCAGATTGATAACGCAGTTCGACGATCCGGCGGATATGCAGCTTTTGCCAGTTTTGAAATTAAAGGCGGTTTCTGACAAAGGGGCGGAAAAGGAACTGGTTATTGATGATAAATACATTCCTCCGTTTATGGTATTGACTCAGGACTGCGTTTTAACAAAAATGGCGTCGGATTTGTTGTTCAGAACGGCACGCTGCCGGGATAAACTGTTGAACGATTTGACGGTAGCTCAATTCAAATCTGAAAATTTTTCCGGAATAAACGCTTATAACATGATGCAGTTGCGCGTTTTAAATCTATATGAAAACAGATTATCCGCCCTGCTGGCGCTAAAAAACTTGTCTCCGTTTGAATTGTATTTGGAACTGCGTTCGTTTTTAGCGGAACTCAGAAGTCTGCATCCGATGAATGAAATTACGCAAACAAGCAGTTACGAACATCTGGATTACGCTCGTCAGTTTTCCGATTTGATAAACGATATCTATTCTCTGATTATCACTGAAGGCGGAGCTGGTTATGTCCGTCTGGAATTCAAACCAATGCAAGACGGAGATTATTTGTATGCGGAGCTTACGACCGACAATATTGTCAATGCCAATGAATATTATCTGGCTGTCAGCAGTTCCGCCGAGGAACGCCAGATTATTTCTTCTTTGGAAAAAGGCGATACGTTTAAGTTGATTAATCCGACTGCGAAAATGATGCGCGCTCGCGGGATAAAGCTGTCCGAAATGCGCTATCCTCCTCGCTTTTTACCCGCTTTAAACAATACGTTGTGGTTTAAATTACAGGTGTCCGAAACACCGGCGACGTGGCGCGACATTCAGACGGAAAAGGGCGTACTGATCGACTATGCCGCCGGTTTGTTCCCGGATTTGAAAGTGTCCTTATTCATAACGGTCGTGAACGGAAATTAAGGAGAACGGGCAATGAACGAATTGGAAAAACTATGCCGTCCTTTTCTATTATGCGTCTGTGATTATTGGCAGTACGCCCGCGCCGGAAATCCTCTGGAAAAAGACGACTTTTTACGCCGGATCAATATGTTGTTGTCCGATGCAAAAGAAACTGCCGCCAAAAGTCCTGCTTTGGAACGCGAATTTGCGCAATTAGAACGTCCTTTGGTCTTTTTTGTGGATTACATGGTCAAAGAAGGCGGTTTTCCTTTCGCCGGCCAGTGGCGTGAACTGGCGCGGAAATATAACGAGCTGTCCGGTGATGAAAAATTTTTCGATCTGTTATCCGACGCTTTGGATGATCCCGATTCTTCGGATAGACTGGAAGTCTTTTATACCATGCTCGGACTTGGATTCGACGGTATTTATCGCGATGATCCGGCTTATATTGAACGGCGAATGAAAATCTGCGCTTCCCGTTTTTCAAAATCCAAGTTTGATGTGTCCGGCGAACCCTTGACGCCGTTTGATCCGGAAAAACACGGGAAATCTGTTGAAAAAAAAATTAGTCCGTTCAGATCGGTCAGGTTCGTTCTGATTCTTTGCGTAACGTTTATGTTTTTTGCTTTCGGCATTAATTTGTCAACATTTTTGAATGCGACTCATGATTACAGGCACGCTTTGTATTCCGCTGCGGAAAATGCCATTCCGAAAACAATCCGGTCGTCAAAAAGGGCGGAACAACAAAATTTTTCCCCTGTTTTACGGAATGCGGAGTAATTGACGATGAATGAAATGATGAAAAACTCTCTTCCCGTTGCGAATGCGTCTGAGGTTTCTTTTTTGCCGTCATGGTTGCTTTGGGTGATCGGGATATTGGTTGTTCTGGCGTTGTTTTTTTTCGTTGTCCTGCCCGTATACCGAAAAGTTCAGCGTAAGCGTCTGAAAGTTCAGGAAACATCTGAAATTAAAAAAGATTTGATGATTTGGCATCATCTGTCTCAGCTGGTGCGCGGCGGCAGCGAACATCAAAAAGCAAAACAGGCGTTGTCCGGACAGATCATTGCAATTGAACAGTCTTTTAAACAGGGAATGCATATGCTGTCTCTGCATAACCGAAAAATGTACGAGCAGCCATGGTTCGTTTTGTTGGGCGAACCATTTTCCGGAAAATCGTTGTTGTTGCGTAACAGCGAACTGGAAATGATTTCTTCCGCTGAAGAAGAAGCTGTCGGAGATGAAGAAAAAAAAGAGATGGCTCTGCGTTTCTGGCTGGGGGCAAAAGCGGTTGTCTGCGATATTAACGGGCGTGTTTTTTTCGATCGTTGGCTGAATGGTAGCAGCGCGGAATGGAACTATATCTGCAAGTTATTGCGCCGCAAGCGTTTCAAACGTCCTTTGGACGGGATTATCGTCACAATTCCGGCTGACGCTTTATTGGCTGATGATGAAGTTCTGTCTCAGAAAAAAGCCGTTTTGATGACGACGGAAATCGGTCAGCTTCTGCATACGGTTGGTATGAATTTGCCGTGCTATGTCATTGTGACTAAAACCGATATGATTGACGGCTTTGACGAATACGTTATGGGCATTAATGAAGATCTTCGTTCCCAAATTTTCGGCTGGGTCAATGAAGACGGTATATATCAGGCGGATTCTTTTAGAGCGTTTTGGAAAAATTTAATCATCAGACTGCATTCCGGTTGTGAAAAAAGCATGTTGTCCAAAAATGTGGCAACGAAACTGTCTTCTTTGTCAAACAGAATGGAAATCACCGGAAAAATTTATCTGTTTCCGGAAAATTTTAACGGACTGTATAAAAATCTAAGCATTTATTTGCGCGCCTTGTTTGGTGAAGGCAATTTTCACGGGGCGGATAACGCGGTTTTAGAAGGTGTGTTTTTCACTTCAGCGAAAGACGGTAACGTGACTCTCAGCCCGTCTTTCGCGCGCCTGTGTGAGAAAAAAGTTGACGAAGCGCCGCTGTCTCATGAACCGAATCCTCATTTTCGCCCTTTCTTTATTCGAGACTTGTTGAATAAGATTGTTTTCCGACGTTCGGATAACGCTTTTTTTACCGTGCGGGAAAAAGTGAAAAGAAATATTCCCAAATATTTTCTGTGCGGGGTGATGATTGCAATCGGGATCATCTGGCTGTCGGCAGCTTGTTTTGAAGGAAACGCTTTGAAATCATCTCTGGCCATGCAAACGGAATACTATACGACCTTGTCGGATATGCTCGGAAAGGGAGAGGTATTTTCTTCCGCGTTGATTAAACAAAATAAAGACGGCAAGTATGAATTGGACTCCGATCCGATTAAAAACGAAAAAATTTCCCGGCTTCAGTTTTTCTTTGAACTGTTTGCGGATCGGGAAGCGCCGAATGAGGCGCCGTTCGGTTTTAAAGCCGCCGCTTTGAGCGTTTTCGGTGAACACAATATTGGTTATTCCAAAAAAGCTTTCATTTTTAATCAGATGATCGGAACAATGCTCAGAATGCCTGTCATTCACGCCGTCGGGGATAAAATAACTGTTTCCGGAACGGATTCCGAATTGACTAGAATCAAGCGCAGCGCTATAGGTTCCTTTACGGCATTAAATACAGTGAAAGAGGAAGACTATTCATCTATCATCGTTTCCGACGAGTTTGATCTGAAGATGATGCTTGCTTATGTTCTGCCCAGTATCTCAAACGATATTACCAACCTGGTAACATCTTTCCTGCCGCGTTATGATAAAAAATATTCCAATACCATGGATCCGCTGTATATTCATTCGGAAGAGTTTATTACCGCGCAGGAAATCGGTTTGAAATCAATCATCGGTGCTTGGAAAGCTTTAAAAGCGTATCCTGAATCGATGTATGTAAAAATCCGTTCGATGATTCGTTTGTCTGACAAAATCAGGCAAAGGGATATCGTTTTATCAGACATGACAGAACGGGCAAACCGGATTTTTGACGGAAATGAATTGAAAGACGTTTTAAAACAATGGAACACTCTGGTAATCGATCAGGTGCAAGATATCGCTGAAATGAATATCCTGTTCGATGAAATCCAGTCTGCTTTGCCGCCGCATTTCAATGATAAAGGTTATAAAAACAAAAAGAACGTTTTGGCAGATCAATCGTTTCTATACGGGAATGTATCGATTAATTTGTTGCTGCGTTATTACAGTAAAAAATATGAAACGCTGTTGCATGACGACTTTGATTTTGCTAATGAACGCGCGGGACAGTTTATTACGGCGAACTGGAATCCCGAAGAATGGCGCAAGGTTATAAAGAATGAAGAAAAAAAGACGGTGTCTTTGTTGGCGGCGGAAATCGATTCTTTGTATAGCAACATCAACAGTCTGCGTGGAACGCCGTTATATCAATGGCAGTTGACAGAAAAACAGGGGGCTTCCGATTATTTGTATAATATTCTGGGAAAATTTTACCTCCAAGCGATTAAAGCCAAAGCTTTAAGTGAAGAGGAAATCGCTAAAAACGATTTTAAAACGAATTGGCTGAAAACTCAGCAAATGATCATAGATATGTTCGACAGTTACGATGCAGCTGTCCGGCCGTATTCAGAAAACGAAGAAATCATGCGTATGGCGGGGAATATCCGTAAGATGCTGCTGTTGCAGGCTCAGTCCCAAAGATATGATATTTTGCGTCGGGAAATTGAACGTTTGCCGGCAAATAAAGCGGAAATGGATAATTTTGTCGCTGAAAATTCTCAGGAAAAAAATGTTTTCGATTTTTCTGCGGAATTGGCTTTGGAAGTTTTGGGCGAGTTTTCTTATACCGAAAAATACAATCCGAAAACGGTTAAACAGGTGTTGGAAAATGTTTTTGCCATTGCGACATCTTTTCTGAGAAACAAAAAAGAACAGTCGGCCGTATTCGTTAATGACGGCGAATATTATCAGGAAAAGTTAAAAACGTTTGAAAGATATCTGGAAAGCTTTATAGATTATTGGGGAAATTATCCGGATCAGGTTTATGTCGACCTGTCGTCGTGGGAAGAATTTAAACGACGGGCTGGGACAATGAAAGCGTTTAAAATTAATTCTCTGCTTCAAGCGACTTATTCAGAATGCCTGAATATTTTAA
>JBJFAY010000188.1:0-9499 GCA_051888155.1 Alphaproteobacteria bacterium | reverse complement strand
TTAACCGATTTTTCCTGAGGACCGACAGTTACTTTCGCCCCCCAGCGCTGATAGTTAAACGGCTGTGTTTTTTTTGAATCCCTGCCCGAATAAGGACAGGCGACGGCCGCGACATAATACTCGCCGGGCGGCAGAGATGAAAAAACAAACCGGCCGTATTTATTCGTCTTGACCATTTTGCTGCGCCGGGCGGCTTCGTCGTTGGGATCTTCCAGCAATTCGCCGTTTTTCCAATAACGCTCGAACCATTCCGTTGAATAATCGGTAACGGGGTTTAACAAAACCAGTTGATCCGGCGGACATTTTTTCTGGCCGTCGTCCAAAACGATGCAGAATTTTCCTTCAATTCTGCCTTTTCCTTTTTTCATATACGGCCTGTACTGATTGATATCAAATCCGGCATGCCGCTTTGCCCCGGTCATTTTATCAAAACGTGTATAATCCGTTCCCTGATCCGAGCAGCCGAATGCCAGAACAGCCAGAAAAAAAACAAAGAAAGGCTTCACCAAGTGCAATCCCTTTATTAATTAAGGAATTTATTAGAAATCTTTTTTTATATTTTGTCAATCGGACAGGCTCATATATACTGCTTGACGTAATCGCAAAGGGATCGGTATGAAATACGTTTTTTTAATTTTATTCTTTACTGTACTGGGACTGCCGGGCGCCGAAGCCGCTCCGAAAGCGAAAAAGCCCGCCGTCCCAAGCGCAGCCGAAACGGAAAAGAAGAAAAATGAAGCCGAGTTTCAGGCGGCGGAAAGTCTGCTGTACCGCCAAAATCCCAAAGCCGCCCTGCCCGAATTGATCCGTTTATGCAACGCCGAATATCTGCGGGCGTGTTCTTTGCTGGGATTCGGCTATTATTCGGGACGCTACGGCGTTAAGCAGAATACGCAGACCGGCATCGAATGGTATGAAAAATGCGCCCGGAAAGAAAAAAACTATTTCTGCCACAAAGAATTAGGCCGCATTTATTACCGCATGGGCGATTATGACAAAGCGCTGCATTATTATCAAAAAGGCGCGCAGGGAAACGATCCGGACGCGCAATACTGGCTGGGGAAACTGTATACGGAAGGCAAAGGGGTGCATGCGGATTATGAAAAATCCTTAAAATGGATGCGCAAAGCCGCTCATGCCCGTAAAAATCCCAGCAAAGCCGCCCGATGCACTTTGGTAGAGATGTCTTATTTCGGGATCGGCATGCGCCGCAGTATGAAAGACACAAAATACTGGCTGAAACTATGCGACAATCCTCTGGTCCGCTCTTTGATGTCTTTTTACGGCCACGGTACGCCCAAGAACAAAGACAAAGCAAAAGAAATATTGCTTCAGGCGGATTTAAAAGAAACGCTGGCCGACTGGAATGATTTAAATGCCCAGCCGCGCCCTTCCGTCGGGAAAAAAACCGTCAGAGATCAGACTATTCCCGAAGACTGCCTGAAAAACAGGACGCCGTTCGGCTCGGGTCGCAAAACCCCGAACATCGCTACGTATGCCGTAAAGATCTTTGATCCGGATTTTTACCGCAGTTTCGACGTTCATGACGGCTATATCGAAAAATCCGGCATAGGCGACCAAACGTTGGAAGCCTGCGGCATTACTTTTTATACGACTTTGGAAAACAAGCGTTTATTTAACAAAGCATTGAAAAACAAAGACGTTATTAAAATCAGCCGCTATAAAAACGCTTGTCTGGGAGCCGAAATGACAGGCGTCTGCGATTTAAACCTGTCTTGGCAGGAAGAAGAAAACGAGGAAGACCAATGAAAAAACTGTTGTTCATTTTTCTGTTTTTCTTTGCCGAGCAAGCCGCCGCCGCTTATCAGTATACTTACGTCCCCAAAACGTCTTCTCCGACAATTTACAATTTTTTATACCGCAAACGGGAAAAATGCACTGTCGGAGAAAAATATGATTATCCCAAACAAATCGGCGTATGCGCTTCCTGTCCGGAAGGAACGGCCTATTTAATTGACGAAATCAAAAATAAAGCCTTTTGTTTTAAATGCCCGTCCGGAACGCTTTTGGTAAAACGCAGCGGATATCCGATGTGCCTCAGCGCTTATCCGGTCGCCGGCGGTAAAGCGCAAAAGCCCGGCGGAAGCGATGTTTCCCGCGAAGAACTGGAACGCATGGCTTTGCGGTTAAGCGCCGATTACAAAACCAGCCTGCCGACGCCGGCCAAAGAACCGGAAAAAACGTATCACAATAAAGAAAAATTAAAAAACGTCTGTCCGTCTTCCTATCCCGACGACGAATCGGCGCAAAAACAAATTGATATGTGCCGCAGGTTAGTCAGCCAGAATGATTTTCTGTGTCCTTATGTTGAAAAGAACGCGGACGGCAAATGGATCTGTCGGGCTTGTCCGAAAAATGCGCCGTATAAAAATAAACAAGGCGGCTGTTTTAACTGTCCGTACGGGGAAGAAATGACAGCTTTGGAAGACGGAACGCTGGTCTGCGCCTCTCAGGCTCCGGCGCCCAAAAAAGCCGCCTCTGCGAAAAAAGCGGTAAAACCCAAGAAAAAAGCCCTGCAAAAGCAGTAAAAAAACGTTAACGACGCGCCAGATCGGCGATCACCCCGTGCAGCGTGCGGACGTCCTGCGACGTCAGGTCTGCCCGCATAAAGATATTGCGCAAATTACGCATCATGCGCGGCCGCTTTTCCGGCGATTTAAAATAACCGGCGGCTTCCAGTTCCTGTTCCAGATGATCGAACAAGTGTTCCGTTTCCGCTTTATTCGCCGGTTCCGTATTCGGCATAGATAAAAATTTATCTGCCGTCGCGTCCGACTGCCTGAAAATTTCATATCCGGCCAACAGTACCGCCTGCGCCAGATTTAAAGAACAATGCTTCGGATTTAAAGGAATATTTACAATCGCGTCGGCGTAAGCCAGATCTTCGTTTTCCAGGCCGGTTCTTTCCGGACCGAACAGGACGCCGTATTGTATGCCTTTTTGCCGCCCGGCCTGAATTTCCTTTGCCATACCCTGCCCTGTTAAAACGGGCTTAATCATATCGCGAGGGCGTCCTGTCGTCGCATAAACTTTTTGCAGATCAGCGACCGCCTCTTTAACGGTTTTAAACACTTTTGCTCTGCGCAGGATATCTTCGGCTCCCGAAGAAGCGGCAACAGCCCTGTCGCACAAATGATCTTCGTCAGGATCAACCAAACGCATTTCATCGATACAACAGTTCATCATTGCCCGCGCGGCCGTTCCGACGTTTTCAGCCAGCTGGGGACGAACCAAAATAAACGCCGGAGCCGGAACCGTTTCCTGATCTGTTCCGGACGTCATTGTCTGCGCTTACCCCGTCTGCTTTTTTTAGAAGAAGCGGGCGTCATCATTTTCTTTTGATTTTCCAAAATATCTTTAAAACTGATTCCCAGCGTTGTTTCGGCGCCTTTGATTGCCGAACGGCGCTGACGGGCGATATCGTCCTTGTCTTCGATTTGAGCGGGCGGAATTGCTTCAAAAGCTTCGTCCATCAGCTGCGAGGCCATTTCCGGATTTTTTTTGATTTTTTCTTCCAGATCTTCCGGCAGAGAAATCCCCTGTTTGCGCATCGCGGCGATTGACAGCAGAGCCTGTTGAGTCGTCATAAAATCAAATCCCTGATCGGCTCCGTATAAAGCTTGCGCGGAAACGGCGTCCATTCCTTCGGGCACGGCTTCCAGTTCCAGAAAATCCTCTATCGTTAAGCTGCCGATATCCTGAATTTGCTGTCCGGCCCGGACGGATTCTTTTTCCAATTCGGCTTTTTTTTCTTTCGCTTTGGAAATTCTGGAGGCCGCTTCGGAAATGCTTTCGGCGCAGGCGGGAAAAGTAAATGCGTTAAAAAATAAAACGGCAAGAAAAATCTTAAACAAAGTCATACCGGAACCTCTCGTCAAACAAAGGATTTTTTAATATACCTCAAAACCTTTATGTTTGCGACAGAAATCTGTTAAACCGACAGATATAACATATTGCTTATCTTCCTATCCTGTCAGAACCGGCGCATGATAAAACGGATCGGAGGAAATATGCCCAAAAAACTGCCCGTTTTTAAAACACATATCCTGTTATTTCTGCTGTTGTGCCTTTGTGCGGGCGTATTATTCGCCTTTACGCTGGAAGAATACTGGAACAAAATTCAATACGAAAATATGTATCTGGAACTGCCCGTTCCACCCGTTTTCCTGTACATTTTCTGCGTTCTGTCCTATTTGCTGCAGGGGCTGGCGTTCGGCATTGTTTCGGAACATTCCAAAAAAATGGTATACGAAACGGCGGTTCTGCTTTTCTGGACTCAGTTCATTCTGGGCATTTTATGGCCGGGAATTTTTTTCGGTCTGCGTTTCTTCGGAATGGCTCTGACAGATTTGTTCATTGCCTTTATGCTTTTGATTTTCACTTTCGCGACTTTCAGAAAAATTGACCTGCTGGCCGCTTATATGCTGATTCCTTACGGCTGTCTGCTGATTTTTATCAGCGCGTTAAACGCTTGGTTTTTTCTTGTTTAAATTCTTCAGAAATATTTTTCTCCCCCAAAAAAACGTATTGACTTAAAGCCAACTTTAATTGTTATCTTAGAAAAAATTTCTAAGGAACATTGCCATGACTGCCGATCATTTTACAGACCTGGGGTTTGCCAAACTGGATATCAGCCGCGCAGACAGAACAGGCATGAACGAAACGATTTTCTGCCCCGGAAAAACAAAAGAACAACTGTCGGCTATTTTGCAGACTTTTTCTCAGCAAGACAAATCCGTCTTGGGGACAAAATGCAGCGCGGAACAGTTTGAGTATGTCCGCGGTGAAATATCCGGCGTTCAATATGACCCCGTTTCAAAAATAATCAGTCTGAAAAAAGGCGTTCAACCCCGGCTGAGCGGGAAAATAGCCGTTTGTACCGGCGGAACAGCCGACTTGCCGGTCGCGCAGGAAGCAGCCGGAACCGCTGAATTTTTCGGAGCAGACGTTGAACGCTGCTTTGACGTAGGCGTCGCAGGGATTCACAGGCTGTTTGCCAAACTGGACGATATACGCAAAGCCGACGTTGTTATTGCCGTCGCCGGAATGGAAGGCGCTCTGCCCGGCGTTATTGCCGGTCTGGTTGATCTGCCCGTCATTGCCGTGCCGACCTCTGTCGGTTACGGGGCTTCTTTTTCGGGAATATCGGCTTTACTCACTATGCTCAATTCCTGCGCCGAAGGAGTTTCCGTCGTTAATATTGACAACGGATTCGGCGCGGGAGTGCTGGCTTGTAAAATTATCAAACAGATCGGAAGGAAAACAAAATGAATACTGTTTTGTATTTAGAGGGCGCCTGCGGTATCAGCGGCGATATGACCGTCGCGGCACTGCTGGATCTGGGAGCCGACCGTCAAAAGCTGGACAGAGCTTTAAAAAGTCTGTCCGTTAAAGAATTTGATTATCATATTTCTTCCAAACAGTCTTACGGCCTCATCGGGTGCGATTTCGACGTTATTTTGCACGGACATGCAGATCACGGGCATGAACACGAGCGTCATCACTTTCATGAACACCGCCATTTAGATGATATTTATGCCATTATTGAACAGGCGCAAATGACTGATCGGGCAAAAGAGCTGGCCAAAAAGATTTTTTTAATCGTCGCTCAGGCGGAAAGCAAAGCTCACGGCTGTCCTGTCGGCGAAGTCCATTTTCACGAAGTCGGCGCCGTTGATTCGATCGTCGATATTATTTCCGCAGCCGTTTTAATTGACGATTTGAACATTACGGACTGTATTGTCACCGGATTAACCGAAGGCTCGGGGTTTGTCACCTGTCAGCACGGGGATCTGCCCGTCCCTGTTCCGGCAGTGCTGAATATTGCGGAAAAATATGCAATACCTCTGCGTTCTTCCGAAGTACAGGGCGAAATGGTAACGCCGACGGGCATAGCCATTGCCGCAGCTTTGCGCACACGCCCGTCATTGCCGAAACAATATACAATCATCAAAACAGGAACAGGATTGGGAAAACGTGATTTCGGACGCGCCAATCTGCTGCGGGCAATGTTGATTGAAGAAAAGCAAAACGACGATCAAATTTACATTGTTGAATGTAATATTGACGACGCGACCGGAGAAGAGCTGGGCTTCACCATGGAAAAACTAATGGCTGCCGGAGCGCGCGACGTTCACTTCATTCCCTGTTTTATGAAAAAAAACCGTCCGGCTTATATCCTGCGAATAATAACCGGAATAAAAGAACTGCAAGAAATAGAAAAAACCGTTTTTCGTTATACTTCCACAATCGGATTGCGAAAATATCCGGTTGACAGGACTTGTATGTCCCGCGTCATAATGACGGTATCTTTACCGCAAGCCGAGATTGCCGTTAAAAAATGTGTTCTGGAAGATATTGTCCGGTATTATCCGGAATATGAAAGCGTCCGGGCTGCCGCTGAAAAATCTGGCACGCCGCTGCGCCCCCTTTACGAACAGGCGGCTTTATTGGCAGAAAAAGAAGATGAACGCCGTTGAACGCATAAAAGAATACTTGCGCCCGTTATGTCCCGCCGGTGTTGCTTTGGCGTTTTCCGGCGGAACAGACAGCACGCTGCTGCTGGCCGTTTTACACGCTCTGCATAAAGAACAGCCTTTTCTTTCGGCCGCTTTTTACGCGCAATCCGTGCTTCAGAAAAAACGGGACATTGACGACATACAATCTTTATGCGCCGTATACAATACGGAACTTATCGTATTTCAAACGGATCCGTTGTCCCTGCCGGCAGTCAAATATAATCGTCTTGACCGCTGTTATTGGTGTAAGAAAGACATTTTTGACAGATTAATCGGTTCTGCCCGTGCAAAGGGATTGAAAACCGTTATCGACGGAACAAACGCGGACGACTTAAATGTTTACCGTCCCGGACTGAAAGCTTTAAAAGAGCTAAACGTGCTTTCTCCTTTGGCGGAATTGGGAATTTCCAAACAAGAAATCCGGCAGGCGGCGGCGGAACTCGGATTAAAGAACGCTTTAAAACCGTCCGCGCCCTGTTTGGCTACACGTTTTGAATATGATACGGAACTCAGTTTTGAAAAAATAAATAAAGCCGCTCTCGGAGAAGATTTTTTACAAAGAATTCTGCCGCAGACAGGAAATATCCGTCTGCGCTGCCATAACGACATCGCCCGCATTGAAATCACTCCGGACGGTTTTTCGGTACTTCTGCAACATGCCCGAGAAATCACAACATATTTAAAAAAGATCGGTTTTTCCTATATTACGCTTGATTTGGAAGGTTTTCGGTCCGGCAGCATGGACATATCAAAAATTCAAAAAAAATAATTTTTCTACTCGATCCAAAGAATCACAAAAATACCGCCGTTTTTATGCGTATTTTCCCCTCCCTCGCCCTTTACCCGAGAAAAAAAATCACAAAAAAACACCGCCCGAAACAGACGGTGTTTTTTCAACTTGATTGAATTACTTTGCTGATAACAGATCCAAAGAATTTCCGATCAGGTTATCATACGATAATCCTGTTTCGACTTCAAACTGCTTCAAAGCCATACGCGCGCCCTGTGAAAAAGGATCGTCCTGACGTTTCAAATCGCGCATTGCTTTATAAATACGATTACGAACCGCCCCCGGAGCAGCCTTTATCCGTTTTTCAAACGTGTCCGGAATTTTATATCCCATATTGCGCAAATGCTGGGTCAAAGACAGCATATTATGCATATTGACTTCCGGCGCCGTTGCGCGCTGACCGTAATCGGTACCCCACGTTGTCATCTCTCCGGTAAATTCCGGCATTCTGGTATTCCAGATATTACTGCTGCCGCCTTCATACGTCGGCTGATACGGCTGAGAACCGTAGACAACAGGACCGACCTGCTGCACTTGAACAACCGTCGCGCTTGTTGCCCCGGTCTGCACGCCCGCCAGCGGAGCAGAGGGCTGTTGAACCTGTTGAACCGGTTGCTGCGCCGCCCACGGATCTGACGGTAACGCCTGTGCTCCGGCAAAAGAAGCCGTCAACACAACAGCCAAAGAAACCGCAGCTGTCAAGCAACATGTCATTTTGTCTTGTGTTTTTTTCATCGCATCCTCGCCGATAAATTTCTACCTTACTTTTAGAGTACTCCTTTTCTGCGAAAAGGAATAGTTACAAATATATGTCACTTGACATTTTTTTTACAAACAAGAATAAAAGCTTTTCCCGTCAATATGTTACAAAGATACTTTATACTCTTTTCCACTGTGTGCCGGACGGCGTATCCTCAATAACAATTCCCTTATCGGCCAATTCTTTACGCACCGCGTCCGCCGTTGCGAAATCCTTGGCTTTACGGGCGTTGGCACGTTTTTGAATTAGCGCTTCAATTTCCGATTCGTCAATCCCCTGCCCTGCCGACGCAGAACCGGCGCGGAACCATTCTTCGGGATCTTGGTACAATAACCCCAGCAAATGCGCCGACGCTATCAGCTCTTTTTTAATTTCCGCCTGCTTATCCGCCGATTCCGCTTTATTCAGCGCCGTCGCCAGCGAATGTAAAACGGCAATCGCTTTTGGCGTATTCAAATCGTCCTTTAACGCTTCAACGACGTCGCTGTCCGGTTCCGCTCCGGTTAAATCGACAGACGGTGTTGAACGCAAAGCCGTATAAAAACGATCCATTGTCTGTTTTGCCTGTTTCAACCCTTCAGGCAGCCAGTTTAACGGCTGATGATAATGGGTTCCAAGCGTATATAAACGAAAAGCTTCACCCGGCACCTGATCCAGAATTTCACGAATAGTAAAAAAGTTGCCCAGAGATTTGGACATTTTCTCACCATTCACCATCAAATGCCCGTTATGCAGCCAGTATTTGGCATAAAAATCGTGTCCGAACGCACAGCAGGACTGCGCGATTTCATTTTCATGATGCGGGAAAATCAAGTCCTGTCCGCCGCCGTGAATATCAAACGTTTCCCCCAGATATTTGCTGCTCATTGCGGAACACTCCAAATGCCAGCCCGGACGGCCGAAGCCCCACGGACTGTCCCAGCCCGGCTGCGTTTCATCGGAAGGCTTCCATAAAATAAAATCGCCGGGTTCTTTTTTATACGGCGCGACTTCGACCCGCGCGCCGGCAATCATTTCGTCCATAGACCGGCCGGACAGCGCCCCGTAATTTTTCATTTTCGACACGCTGAATAAAACATGTCCCTGCGCTTCATACGCATACCCGTTGTCGACCAAATGCTTGACCAGATCAATCATTTCGGCAATGTGCTGAGTTGCGCGCGGTTCCATATCCGGCGGCAAAGCGTTTAATTCGGCAATGTCTTCATGGAAAAAGCGCGATGTTTTTTCCGTAATGACGTTAATCGGCTCGCCGCTTTCCTGAGATTTTTTAATGATTTTGTCATCAACGTCCGTAATATTGCGGACATAAGTGACTTTCGGGTACAGATGTTTCAGCAGACGATACAGCGTATCAAAAACGATAATCGGGCGGGCATTGCCGATATGAGCGCGGTCGTAAACCGTCGG
>JBJFAY010000187.1:0-9527 GCA_051888155.1 Alphaproteobacteria bacterium | reverse complement strand
GTCAACGTCGGAATAAATAATTTTGCCCTATCGCGGAAAAAACGCCCCCATATATCAAAGGGTGCGTTTTTCATCAAAACCGGTAATCCGCTTTCAAACTGACGGTTTGATCGTTGTAATTCCACCTGATTTGCGCATCGTAGCCCAGTTCGAACGTCCAGTTGCGCGCGGCATAACCGACGGAAACGCCGGCTTCGGTGCCGAAACGGCGCAGTCTGTCCCCGTCCATAAACAGCGTCGCGCCCGAATTGGTCGCTTTGACCGATCCTTTGTCCGAAACAAAGTCGTAAATCGCCGCCAAACGGGCTTGCGCGGAAAATCTGCCGGACGCGCGGTCGTACCGTCCGCCCAGAACGCCCGTCAGCGTATCGGCGTCCTTTTGTTTAAAGGTCGTCGCGCCGATATTGTATTTTCCCTGACGCGTGAACAGCCACCGCATTCCGCCCGTCGCCGTAAAGCCTCCGCCCAAAGCGTAATCGGCGTACCCCTGCGCGTTGACAAAGTGAGCGTTGAAAGCGGACGATTTATCCGCATCGACACGCGACAAACCGTAGCCCAAAACCGCATTGTAGGACAAACGGTCCGTCTGTTTGTATCCGCCGTACACAAAAGCGGAGTATGTATCGATATCCGCATCATCGCTGTTCGTGCGGGAATACGCCAGCGCGACACCTGCGGTCACGCCGTCGGCGGGTCTGCTGTCCGCCCCGACAACGCCGCCGAACGCGTCGGCCGAAAAACCGTCTTCACCCGATTTGCGCGCGTGTGTATAAAGCGCTTTCCCCCACACGCCCGCACCGGCAAACATATCTCCGCCCGACCGGCCTTTCATTGAACCGAGCGCGTTCAAACGGCTGACGATTTTCGTTCCGACGGAGTTGACAACCGACGAAGTCATTATGCCGACCGTCTTTACGTCCTGGGTTTTTGATTCCGAGGATACGACTTTCAACCCCAGCATATCTTCGCCGTAATCGTATTCAAGCCTGTACCAGTCAAAAACGGAATCGATAACATAAGTATCATCGGTTCTGGCAATTTGCAAAGTGCCGTTTTCCCCGACCGTTAAAACCGACAAAACGTCGCCCTGTTTCAATCCCATCAGTCCGCCGTCGAACGCATACCCTATCGCGCCGTCAATAAAAATGCCGTCCGACGCCTGAACAACCGCGGTTGATTTTGCGGCGTTGTCAACCCGCAAAGTCAAACGCGTTTCCGTGTCAGTCGTCAATTTTTTGACATTGATTTCGCCGTTAACCGTCAAAGAGCCTTCGGTCAAAGTCATGTTGAAACTTTCAAGACCGTAAATGCCGCCGTCAACCGTCATGTTGAACGCGGGATCTCCGCCGAAATGCAAGACGGTTTCCGTTAAATCGAAAGTCAGAACTTCCGGATTTTCCGTACTCCATTCGGATCTGATATCCCCTGCAACCGCCGCGCCGTTTTTGAAATTGATTTCCTTGACCCATGCGTTTTTACCGATATAAACCGCCGCGTAACCGCCTTTAACCGTTCCCGAAATGTCGGCTTTGGAAATCAGCGCGCCTTCCAATTCGGGCAACAGATCAAGGTAGCGCCTCTCTTCTTCCCGACCCACTGTTCGAATATACGATCCACGGTATTCGGCATTGTTGCCCAGTTCGTTATCGCCGAAATCGAACGCGATGCCGATGCCGCCCGTTCCCGCGGCTTCGACCGATCCTTGCATATCCAGTTTTTGTTCTTTACCGTATGCGTACAAAATGCCGTAGCTGTACGCGCCGTTTGCCGTGATTTTCGTCCCCGGAGCGACGGTCAAAGCATTTTGCGAACCGTCCACGCGCACGCCGACACTGAAATCGCCGTCTGCCAGCAAATCGGCGGTTTGCGTGATGTTGTTGCGTTCGCCGTAAATGTGCAACCCCGTTCCCCACGGCGTTTTGTTCGCGACGCCCGACAAAAACGCGCCGTCTGCGCGCGCGAAATACGGATTGTCGTTAACCATGGTTTCACCATCGTTGTAAACGGAATAACCGTAAAAGTTCCTGCGGTCGATATCGTACCCCAAATCCTGTAAAACGGCGATTTCGGCTTCCATAAACGTGTTCCAGTTGCGGTAATCCTGATGGCTTTGCAGGCTGTTCCGCAGCTCGATATGCGCTAATTCGGCGAGAGGTTGTCCGTTTTCGCCCGTCTCCCACACATTAAGGGGAAGCCCTGGAACGCGGGTTCCGGCATCGCCCGTTTCGGACGGCCGCCCGATTGTCGCGCCGCGCAGAACCTCCTGCACGTTATCGCCCGTAAAGTAAACGCCGCCGCCCCACTTATAGGCCGGTTCACCGCTTTTCCGTTCGGTCGTTACGAAACACGAATCATCGGGACACGTGTAGCCGCGCTCAATAATCGCCATCTCCGCTTCGGGAGCGTTGTTGTTAACATCGCGCAGGTGTTCGTCCCATTTCGACAGAGTTTTCCCAAATCTTGACACGCCGTTTTCATCTGCCGAAGCGGACGACAGCACCCCCAACGCATGGAACAATTCGTGCGTTATGGTGCTGGACAGGTCGGACTGCATGCCGTTTTTGGGCAGGGAACTCATCGGCCCTGCGTACCACCCGCGCGGATCGGACGCTCTGTTTACCGTCAGATCCGCCACGGAACCGCTGTTCTCACCGCCCATAACCGCCGCAGACAACCGCGTCATTCCTTTAAATATGCCGCTGTCGACAATCTCGCTGTACGCGCTGGCGTTATCGTCCGCATCGCCGATTGTCAAAAGCTCCATTTGAATCGGCCTCGTGTTTTTCGCGCCGGGCCCCAAAACCGAATCCCAGAATCGCATCCCCTGATTATAAGAATCGATATCGTTCGCGGTCAGATTATACGCCCCGACCAATTCACCGCCGTCCTCGGCGTCGCAAATATCGTCCTTTTCAAAAACATGAAACAGAAAACGTCCGTCCGGTTGAGGAAAACGCAAATCCTGTATTGCGAACGCCGCCGACGGCGAAAAGCACAGCACGGCGCATAAGGCAACAAAACGCGATTTAAAGTTCATTTTTTATTCCCCGTTCAAATCAACGGCGACCGCGTTCCGCGGGCGTTGCCGTTCCTGTTTTTTCGCCAGAATAAAATAATTGTGTGAAAAATCAACATCTATATCGACCCGTTTTTTTTCTTTTCTTGCGTTTTCGACGGCGCTTTACTATACTGTTTGTTGCCGGATTTTCCGGCTATGATGCTAAACGCCCTGCGGAATAGGCGTAGCGGACCCGGGGGCGGTACCCGGCGTCTCCACCATTTTATCTGGCGGCTCGGCCGGAGTTTAAAAACAAAGCGTACTTTCATGTACGTGAGTATTCAAGAACCGGACCGACCGTACAGATGAGCTTATCTTTGTTCATGTGAATTCGTTTTAGAGTTCATATGAAGGAAGGACCGGATCGCAGAAACGGAGCGTACTTTATCGTACGTGAGTATTCGAGAACCGGACCGACCGTACAGATGAGCTATAAAACGGATTCAAGCAAAGGGGGACGAAACAGGATCGACGCGCGTAGTAAAGACAGGATCTGCATCCGGCATTGTACCACCGTTATCGGGCTGTAATTTTAAATGCGAATGATAATCGCACTCAGGTTGTTCTCGCTGCGTAATGCGGCCGGAAGACCGAACTTAATCCCCGGGGCTTGAGCGCTTCGGGTGGGGCGGGGACTTGCCTAGCAACAGAAGTGTCCCATTATTTTTAACCTTTTCTGCCTTTAAGGATACCGATGACAGAAATTTCTTATGAACGACTGGTTGAAAAAGCATTGCTGCACGTTGTGCGCGACGCGCTGTCGTCCGCACAAAAAAACGGCCTGGACGGCAACCATTTCTACATCACTTTTCAAACGCCGCGCGACGACGTGGTTTTGTCCGACCGGCTGAAAGCCGCCTATCCCGAAGAAATTACGATCGTTTTACAGCACGAATACAGCGACCTGGAAGTTTCCGACGACGCTTTTTCCGTCGTGCTCAGTTTCGGAAACATTCCGGAAAAAATCTTTGTCCCGTTCGCGGCCATTGTCCGGTTCGCCGATCCTTTCGCGCAGTTCGCCGTTTCATTCACGCCCGAACCGCCTCAACCTGAAAAAAAGAAAGAAAAGAAACACAAACCCGAATCCGATCAGGAAAACGTCGTCAGTTTAAACGCTTTTCGCAAAAAGAAATAAATATGCTCTTTCCCGCCCCGGCCGACTTCAAAAAAATCGAGACCGATCCCGTTGTTTGCAAAAACGGATATCTGCATGTTCCGGATCAGGTTTTTGAAGATTTGGCTTTTGCCGCTTTCCGCGACGTATCGCATCTGCTGCGTCCCGCCCATTTGTCGCAAATCCGAGCCATATTTGACGATCCGCAGTCCCTGCCGAACGAACGGTTCGCCGCGCTGGAATTTCTGAAAAACGCCAACATTGCTTCGGGTATGGTTTTGCCGCTGTGCCAAGATACGGGAACGGCGATTGTCATCGGCGAAAAAGGGCATCTGGTTTTAACGGACGGCACGGAAACCGAAGCTTTGACCCGCGGAATAAAAAAAGCGTATACGTCTTTAAATCTGCGCTATTCTCAAAACATTCCGCTGTCCGTGTTTACGGAAAAAAACAGCAATACAAACCTGCCCGCGCAAATTGACCTCAGCGCCGTCAAAGGCGATTCTTTTCGTTTTTTGTTCATTGCCAAAGGCGGCGGATCAGCCAATAAAACTTTTTTATTTCAGCAGACCCGGGCGTTGTTAAACAAGCGGGCTTTAACGGATTTTCTGATTCAAAAAATAACGGAAATCGGCGTTTCGGCCTGCCCGCCGTATCACCTGGCCGTCGTTATCGGCGGGTTAAGCGCCGAAATGAATTTAAAAACGGTCAAGCTTGCTTCGGCCAAAGCGCTGGACGCTCTGCCGGCCGGAGAAAACGGTTTCAGAGATATGGCTTTGGAAAATGAATTGCTGTTTTTGATCAATCAAAACGGATTGGGAACGCAGTTCGGAGGACGTCATTTTTGTCTGGACGTACGCATTATCCGCCTGCCCCGCCACGGAGCTTCTCTGCCGATCGGAATCGGCGTTTCCTGCGTCGCCGACAGAAATATTCTGGCTGAAATCACACCGGACGGCGTTTTTCTGGAACGGCTGGAAACAGATCCGGCCCGGTATCTGCCGGATATAAAAGAATCTGTCCTGCCCGCCGCGGGAAAAAATATTGATTTAAACCGGGATATTAAAGAATCCTTAGCCGATCTGGATACTTTAAAAGTCGGCGACCGCCTGATTTTAAACGGAACGCTGATTGTCGCCCGCGACATTGCGCATGCCCGTTTCAAAGAAATGCTGGATCAGAACAAGCCTCTGCCCGATTATTTAAAAAAATATCCGGTTTATTACGCGGGGCCGGCAAAGCGGCCGGACGGCCTGCCTTCCGGTTCTTTCGGACCGACGACGGCGGGACGCATGGATTCCTATGTTGACTTGCTTCAGAAAAACGGCGCGTCGCTGATTATGCTGGCCAAAGGCAACCGGTCGCAGGCCGTAACGGAAGCCTGCCGGGAAAACGGCGGTTTTTATCTGGGGACTTTGGGCGGCGCGGCGGCACAGACGGCGGCGGCTTATATTACGGACTGCCGCTGTATTGATTTTCCCGATTTGGGTATGGAAGCCGTATGGCAAATTACCGTTAAAGATTTTCCCGCCTTTGTTCTGACAGACAATAAAGGAAATGATTTTTATAAACAGATCGTCAAAAAATGAGTATTCGAAAATATTCCGTCCTGATTGCCGGACATCACACCAGCGTTTCTCTGGAACCCGAGTTCTGGGAAGAATTAAAAAAGCTTGCCGCGCGGCAGGATCTGACGCCGGCGGAACTGATTACGCGCATTGACGCCGACAGACAAGGCAGCCTGTCTTCGGAACTGCGCCTGTATGTGCTGCGGGCTTTGATTTCAGGGAATTAAGACAGGTTTTTCCTTGCATTCAAACGTGGCGCGCCGGAAACCTTCCCGCGCCGTCAACCGCATGTCAACCAATACCGTATCGTGTCCTTTGCCTTCGCAAAACCGGCGAGCATGATCTCCCAGCTGAGACAAGCGGATATTTTGATCGTTATATTCATACGCGATCCGTCTTTCTTTAACGTCGGCAATTCTGACGTCTTCGGTCTGAAGAATCAGCAGATCGCTGTCGATGGCGGTTTCCAGCATTAGCGGCGTTTTTGAATCGGGAATTTTCTGCATGGCGCAGGCCGTCAACAGACAGACGACCCCGCCCAAGATCAGACGCTTCATTTTGCCGCCGCTTTCTTTTCAATTTCTTCGGCTTTTATTTTATCGGCCATAGCTTGAATTTTTTCAATGCGCCCCTTGCGTTCGGCTTTGCTTTTTGCCTTTTTCTGATCATACGTTTCGCGAGCTTCAATCACGTCCTTTTCATTTTGGGGAACGCCCTTTTCCTTATCAACCGTATAAGTAAAGATTTTATCCCCGTTCTGGTTAAACAAATCAAACACCACATTTTCCTGATTGATTTTTATCACCGGCTGTCCGTCTTTGTTTTTCATTGAAATCCCGCGTTTTTTCAGACGATCTTCAACTGTTTTCATCAAATACTGTTTGATTTCTGCGTCGTCTCTTTTCCGCAAAACCCGGCCGGTCTGGTCGCGTTCGTAAATCAGATCCCCCAGCGCCCCGATTTCGGAACACCCCGACAATGTTCTGTCGCTGCCGTCGAGACCGCCCGAACAAGCGGCAAAGGCAGGCGCGGCGCCAGACAAAAGAAACACCAAAGCTAAAACTGTATATTTCATTTTTCACCTAATCCGTATTTTTCTTAAAACTGATCCGTTTCATCAGATCCTGTTTTTTATAATCGCTCAGTTTATCAAATTCAGGATTTTCGACATCAAAATTCATCACTTTGTCTTCGTCTTTTTCCTGAAAAACCTTTACGCCCGTCTGCCGGATTTTGTGTTCCGGCTGAGCCGCCGGCGGCGCGGCGTTTTCTTTTTCGGGTTCCGCCCGTTTTTGCGTCGACGGAACTTTCCGGACGGGCGGGACATAAGCCTGACGCGGAACGGAATATGCTTTAAATCCGCGCTGGCGGCTGTAAGCGCGCATATCAACCACCTGCGCGTTCACGTCCTGATTGAAAAAGCAGATTCCCAAAAATATAAACATTGCCAACCGCATAGTTTTTCCTTTTTAAATATCCGGCCGGACCTGCGGATTATTCCGGATATATTCTTGCATTTCCGCGGTTTGAGCAGAGGAAGCGGCAGATTTTTTATCTCCCTTTTGTTCCGATTCGCCGGTTTGAACGTTTCCGGCCTGAGCGCTACCGGCCGAAGCCGTCTGCCGTTTTTGTCCCGTTGCCGCAGCCGACGACCGGCTTTGCGCCGGCGCGGACGTTCTGGCATGGTAAGGCTTAAATCCGCGCTGGCGGCTGTAAGCGCGCATATCAATCACCTGAGCGGACACGCCGGTTCCCCAAAGAGAAACAAAAAAAATTATAAATAACAACCGAACGGCTTTCATCATGTTTTTTTCTCCCCGTTTTTATTTTAATTCCTTTGGAAAAAATTTCAACAAAAGCCTTCAAACCCGGTCAAACCGGCAAAAAACATCAAAGAGAATCCTTAACCTTGATTTTTTCTTATGTTATAGTAGCATAAATTTAAATTTATCGGATAAGGCTATGGTTGTTAAAACAAATATTTCAGAACGGATAAAGGCTTTTGCGGCCGCGTCATTACAAAAAACAAAGGATCTGTTTTCCCGGCTGTCCCGGCGACCCGCCGTGCAAAAAACAATCGAATTTCTGAAATGGAACAATCTGCGTCCTCGTTTGATCCGTGCAAAAAAAATCATTACGGATTTTACAAAGGAACAGCCTAAAACCGCCGCTTTTATTTACGTCTGCCTGTTTTGCGCTTTTTCAATTAACTTTTTGGACAAGCCTTTTGCCCTGTCCTGCCTGAACGATAAAAAAGAAGGATTTTTTTATACGCTGGCAGAAATTAACCCGTCAGGGTGGTGGTTTTTAATTTTGGTCGCCTTGTGGCTGGTTTACATGGCTGTAGCGGGATTGTCCCTGACAACGGAAGTCTTTGAAAAAAATCTGCAAAAAGCTCATGCCGTTTTATTTATCCTTTTGACGCTCTCGCTGTCTTCGCTGGTTACGCTGGCGGTTAATATTTTGGCCGGCCGATACACGCCGGAATTTTTGGATACAATGCATTTATACGGTTTTTCGGCTTTTCGTTTCCGTGTAACTGAAACCTCTTTTCCCTGTTTCAGTGTTCAGAGTCTATGGGCTGTCGTTATGGCGTCGGCTTATTTCCTGCCGAAAATCCGCAGGCTGTTATATGCGTTGGCAACCCTGACCACTTTATCGGTCGTTTTGACGGCGGAATGTTTTATCAGCGACGCCGTTATGGGGGCGTTCATCGGTATTATGATGTATCATACCGCCCGTTGGATCGTTTCCGAAAACCGTGAAAATATCCCGTTGATTTCTTTATAACGCACGGCGGATCATTCGCCTAAGATCCGGGTCAAAGCTTCGCGGTTCAGTTTGATCAGTTCATATTCGTCCGGCGTAACGGGTGCTTTGACGCTTGTAGCCGCCCTGACTGTCCGGATTGTGCCGGCATACTGTTCTTTCAGGCTTTTTTTCTGATCCGCAGACATTTTATCATTTTTTTCCAGCTGGCGGATTTGAGATTCCAGATGCCTCAGCAAATTAGATTGTTTGCTTTCCTGTTCCAGAACCGAAAGAGTGATGCGAAACTTTCGTTCCAGCAGGAAAAAACGGTCTACGGCCCAGCCGTGCGCGTCCATCCATTTAACGACTTCGGACGGATAATCCGCGGCGGCGGACACCCCCAGATAAGCAACGGCTTTGTACTGATTACCGTCCGTTTTTAACCAGCGTGCATATTTCAGCCAGTCGCGGGCAAACAGGCGCAGTTCGTCAAAAGTAATCGGAGAAACGGCTTTTAAATCTTCCTGCGACATGGACGACGCTTCCGGCGGCGGAGCCGGTTTTTCAGACGCGGGTCTTTCCGAAGAAAACTGACGGCTGGCCGCCGTCGCCGCAAAAACAGAAGACGGCAGTAATCCGCCTAAGAACAAACTAAACGCGATACAAAACCGCCCCGATAAATTTCTCATCAGTCTTTTCCTGTTTTTATTTCTTTGATTTTCTTGTATCATAAGATTTTCCTGATGGAAAGTCTACAAACTCGAGTAAAGAAAATGCGGCAGATCTGTTTTTTGGCGGACACGACGGAAATCGCTCAAAAGTCGCTGCGGCGGCTGCAAAAGATATACGGTACGGCGGGTTGTGCCAAAGCGGACGTTTTCGTCGTTTTGGGCGGCGACGGTTTTATGTTGCAAACGCTGCATAAACATATCGGCAAAGGTATTCCGTTTTACGGCATGAACCGCGGCAGCGTCGGTTTTTTAATGAATAAATATCAGGAAGAAGATCTGGAAGAACGCCTGATCAGCGCGGATTC
>JBJFAY010000186.1:0-2191 GCA_051888155.1 Alphaproteobacteria bacterium | reverse complement strand
GAAAAATTATACGCCGATTTCTGCCCAAGGGCGGGTGTCGGCGTCTATAAGGCTATGCGCGAAAAACGTCGAGCCGTCTTTGCTATTGAACGGTTTCTGAACACTCCGCCCACCTGAAGCAGGTGGGTTTTGTGTTTTTTGAAGCAAGGTGGAAAATGTTTTGTAAAAATTGCGGAAAAGAAATCGCGGACGATTCGAAGTTTTGTTCGTTCTGCGGAAAAAGGACGGAAAATGAAGGTGCCGATTTTAACGATTGCTATGCGGAACAATTTGCCGTGTGGACAGCAAATAGAGATTTTATAAATACAGGAATGGCAATACCTGAGGCTGAAGAAAAGGAAACTGATAAATCAAAAAAAATTAAAGAAAAGCAAAAAAGGTGTGTTTGCCCGTCATGCGGAAGTGATAATTTACAGATTGAGCGAAAAAAATTTGAGCAAAAGGACGGATGCATTTTTGTGATTTTAATGCTTTTTTGTGTGTTTGTTTTCCCTTCATTGCTATTGATTCCGGCACTTGTGTTGGCTTATAAGCTTATTACGCCGGGAAGAAAGGTATACGTCTGTCAAAATTGTGGCAAGGAATGGGACGTTTAAAGATCCGAAAGTATTCTTTGATATATTATTAAGAGTGCGAAAGAATAATAAGAAATATGCAATTTGTTCTAAGTTAGTGAAAAAGTGGATTGCCGCGCCTGCTGTCGCAGGCTCGCAATGACGTTTTTATAGGAGCATGCTCCACGCTCTTAACTTGTCGTCAAACGTTAAATGCGCGTTGGCGGGAGAGGTGGACGGCAAGGGAATAAGTGTCAAATCATTGATAAATGTCGCGCTTTTAAGCGCCTTGATAAAATTGTTATAGGCAGTTTGGCCGTTGAAAAACACGTTTTTGACGTTCGGATAGCGTTTGAAAAACTTTTCAAAGTCGTTCGGAACGGCGTTGCGGATATCCGAATCAAGGCTGCCGTCGCGGGTACAGGCCGAAATCACGTCCCACAGTGCGATATGGTGCGACAGCAGCAAATTCAATTTATCGTCATACGAACCAAACGGATACGGCGCGTCAAACAACTTTGCCATAATCCGCCAAAACGCATTTTGCGGGTGGGCGTAGTATTGCGTTTGCTCAAGCGACCGAACCCCCGGCATCGAACCCAAAATCAGCTTTGTGCAAGTCGCATTGACGGACGGTGCAAAACATTCGGGCATTTGCAAAGCTTATTCGTGGTTGACCGCGATGTAATCCAGCACCGCCTGAAAAGCCTGTACGGCGTTTAAGTGCGACGTGTCCAAAATGTAAGCGTCCGCGGCCGGTTTCAAAGGCGCGGTCGCGCGGTTCGAATCGCGTTCGTCGCGTTCTTTGATGTCAGCCAGAATTTTATCGTAATCCGCAGATTTTCCCGCTTCCTGCAATTCCTTGAAACGGCGGTCGGCGCGCACTTCGGCCGAAGCGGTGACAAAAAACTTCACGTCGGCGTCGGGGCAGACAACCGTGCCGATATCGCGGCCGTCCAAAACAGCGCCTTTGGCCGGTGTGCCGTCGTCAAAAAACGGGTTTTCGGCAAAGTCGCGCTGCAGCTGCAGCAAAGCTTCGCGGACTGAGGAAATGGCGGCGACTTTGGACGCGGCGTTTCCGGTCGCTTCGTCGCGCAAAGCCGGGTTGGACAGAATCCGGTTGATGCTTTTGGGATCAAAAGCGCGCGCCTGTTTTACCGCGGCGGATTCGTCGGAAGGATCGGCGCCGGCCTGTAAAACCGCATATCCGACAGCGCGGTACAAACGACCCGTGTCCAGAAAAGCATAGTGAAAATGTTTCGCCAGATTCTGCGCCAATGTGCCTTTTCCCGCGGCCGCGGGACCGTCAATCGCAATAATCATGTATGTTTGCTCCTGCTGTGTTCATCAAAGGAATAAATTCCGGAAAACTTGTCGCAACCGATGAAACGTCGTCGATGTAAACGGGATTCTCGCTTGCCATACCCATCACCATAAAAGACATGGCGATACGATGATCCAGTTTTGCCTCAATCAGTCCGCCGCCGCAAGGTTTTTTTCCAAAACCGCTGATTCGTATGGAATCTCCACCGGTTTCGGCACACTTGACGCCGTTTTTGTTCAGTCCGTCAATAATGGCGCGGAATCGGTCGCTTTCTTTGATTTTCAGTTCCGAAAGCCCGTTTAAGATTGTTTCT
>JBJFAY010000185.1:0-39767 GCA_051888155.1 Alphaproteobacteria bacterium | reverse complement strand
ATATGGGACATGATCGCGGAAAAAATTCCTCTGCGCGTACATTCGCACAAACGAATTATGCATACAAAAGTTGCGATTTATGACGGCTTATCCGTATCCAGCGGCTCTTTTAACTGGACGGAACCGGCCGTTCATAAAAATGAAGAAGTCTGCGACATTTTCATTAATGAACCTCAGTATGTTTCTCAGCATCAGAAATTGTTCGACCAACGCTGGGCTGATAATTCTCAGGAAAAATCGGACAAGTGGCTGGTTCAAAAACAACAGGAAAGAAACGCCGGACGCAAAACAATAAAATAAACGCTACCGGCGGGTAAAGTTCAAATTTAATTTTCCGGCCGCATCAAGAAAAGCGGCGGAACGATATTGATCAACAGTCGGGCAGACGCCGTTTCCGGCGCCGGCATAATATTTCAGAGCACATTCCAAAGTCTGACGACGGATTTCGGCTTCCGTCTTGAAATAGGCCGGAGAAAAAGAAGCGCTGTATCCGACCAGACTCAGAACGCAAAGATAAATAAAGACCGGCTTAACCAAGCGCAGCAAAGTAAAAACGACGGGAACGGCGAACAGAGCAATTCCCGCTCCGTTATAAATAAACATGTCCGCCCGCGCATTTTTTTCAACATTCAAAGCCGATAAAAACGCCGCCAGAATAATTGAAAACAGCATCAAAGCGCCGTTGTCTTTCCACAGACGGCGCTTGTAAAACGCATATCCCAAAGCCGCCGCGACGGGCAGAATCAAAACAATATGCAGCGACGTTGCCATATCCAGTCCTGTCAGAACGGCGGAAAACAAGATAACGGCCGGCTGCAAAATTTGTTTATCCGCGAAAACGGACAAACCGCCGCAGCATATTTGGAAAATAACCGACATAAAGATAAAGACGCCGAGTATTCTGGCAACATTTTTCCGTTGCGCTTCCATGATAATCCAGCCGATCAGAATTCCCAGCATAAAGACCAGATTCATAGATAAAACGGACAAACCGGCAAACAAAATAAATTTCAAAGAATTATGATATGTCGGCGGCCAGCAGAATCCGATATCCGCGGCGATCAGCCCGAACAAGATACTGAAATGAAACTGCAAAGCCGTCGCCTGCATTAAATTCAAAGCGTTTAAATCGGAAAACAGCGGCAGAAAAAACAAAGGCAGAAAACGGTATTCTCCTGCCGCTTTAATAATCAGCCGGTACAGCAGGACAATATCCGCGACATAAACAAAATAATTAAAAACCAGATGAAAAGTAATATTCCACCCGTTCAGCAGATAAAAAACATCAGCGACGACATTCGCCAAAACGGGACGCGCCGTCCGGCCGGCGTAAAGAACAGACCCTTCGGGCGGAAAGACAAACAAATAATCCCATTCCGCGCGATGCGGCACATTGGCGCCGTAACGTAGCACATAATAAAAATTCATCACCCCTGCGGCGATCAAAATCAGCATGGGCAGGGAAAATCTTTCTTTGATTTGTAAAAAGGCTTTTTGAAACATATTTCCCCACATCTGTTTTTTTATAGTGTACCGACGCCGCAAAGTTTTTCAAGCTTTGTCTGTCTGTTTTTATAACAAAAATGCGGGGAAACTCTGCCGGTTATATAATTTTACAGGCTTCGTCGAAATCAAACCGCGGCAGGCGCGGATACATTTTTTCCCGCGATCCGTAGCCGAGATTGCATAAGAAATTTGATTTATAAGTTGTTCCTTTGAAAAAAACGTCGTCGACCATTTTATTATTAAATCCGCTCATCGGGCCGCAGTCCAGTCCCAAAGCACGCGCCGCCATAATCAGATAAGCTCCCTGTAAAGCCGTATTCCGCAACAGTGTATCTTCAATCAGATCGGGTTTTCCTTCATACCGGGCGCGCACGTCGGAAATCGGATACAGCTTGTCAAAATAAGTGTAAAACGCCGTATCGCCGGCAATAATCGCCGTAGCGGGCGCCGTCATCGTTTTTTTGACATTGCCGGGGTCCAGACACGGTTCCAATTTTTTCTTGGCTTCTTCGGAAACGACAAAAACTATTCTGGCAGGCTGACAATTTGCGGCCGTCGGCGCCATTTTTGCCAAATCATAGATCTGTTTCAAAATGCCGTCGGAAACTTTTTCGTCCGTCCACGTAAAAAAAGTCCGCGCCCCGTTGAATAAAACGTCGATATCCGCCTGAGAAATTTTTGACATTTAATCCTCCTAAAATCAGTTGCCTTAACAAATCAGACTGATATGATAATACAATAGTAAAAAGACAGACCAAAATCTGTCTTTAGGGATTAAAATGTAAAATTTTTAAGGAATAGACGAATGGAAATGTTTGATGCCGGCGAAGCCAAACTGCTGATCAACCCGAAAGCCGAACCGAATAAAATCGGCGGCGCTGCGGAAACTGTTTTAAACGAAAAGGGATTCCAAGCGGCAAAAGCCGAAATTACGACTTGGCCCGGATATGCCGAAACGCCTCTGGTCAGTCTGGACAAATACGCCCGCAAGCTGGGGGTCAAAGCGATCTATTACAAAGACGAAAGCACCCGTTTCGGATTGGACAGCTTCAAAGCTTTGGGCGGCGCTTACGCCGTCTGCCGCCTGCTTTTGAATAAAATCAAGGAAGCCACCGGCAAGGACGCAACAACAAAAGATCTGCTGGCCGGAACATATAAAGATATCGTCAAAGACATCACCGTTTGTTCCGCGACCGACGGCAACCACGGCCGTTCCGTTGCCTGGGGCGCGCAGATGTTCGGCGCGAAATGCGTTATTTATATTCATGCCGGCGTCAGCGAAGGCCGCAAAACGGCGATTGAAAAATACGGCGCGACCGTTATCCGCTGCAAAGGCAACTATGACGATTCCGTTCATGACTGCGCTGATGACGCGGCGAAAAACGGCTGGTTCGTCATTTCGGACACGTCTTATCCCGGATATATGGAAGTTCCCTGCGACGTTATGCACGGCTATACCGTCATGGTTGACGAAGCGTTAACGCAAATCCCCGAACAGCCGACGCACACGTTCGTGCAGGGCGGCGTCGGCGGACTGGCCGCGGCGGTTTCCACACGCATTTGCTGCCGTATGCACAAAAACCGCCCGCTGTTTACGGTTGTTGAACCCAAAAACGCGGACTGCCTGTATGCCAGCATTAAAAATGACGAATATACGGTTATTCACGGCGATCTGGAAACGATTATGGCCGGATTGTCATGCGGAGAACCGTCTTTGCTGGCTTTGGATATTTTAAAAGAATATGCCACGGGATTTTTGACCATTCCCGACACGCTGATTCCCGTCATGATGCGGGATCTGGCAAACAAGGAATGCGCGGAAACTCCTGTTGTTTCCGGTGAATCCGGTGTTTCCGGTCTGGCCGGACTGGTTACGGCATGTGAAAATCCCGAATTCCGCAAAGCGTTAAAGCTGGACGAAAACAGCGTTATCATTCTGTTTTCTTCGGAAGGCGCGACGGATCCCGAGATGTACACGGAAATCGTCGGGAAAACCGCCGCGGAAGTCGTAAAAGGCTGATAAAAAATCAAAAGAGTCGGGTCATACCGACTCTTTTTTTATCTTTTCGTAAGAAAGTCCTGTTATCTTAAACAAAATAATCAGGTTAAGTTGAAGAGGTTCGACGTGCCCAAACACTTTCATATTTCCGTTAAAACGCTTGTTATCACGGCAACGGCGGCATTAATCGGCGCCTGCGGTCTGGCCGGACTGCCCGACCCGTTCGCTCAGCGCACGATCGTTACGCCCAAAGCGCCGTCTTCCGTTATTGTCTGCCGTTCTCAGCAGTGCGCGCCGGCCAGAACGAATATGACGCGCGAATTTTTATACAACAGCCTGTTGAACCTGTTCGACAATAATGTGGAAACAACCGTTTTAATCTGCGACGCCGATCCGAATTCCAGAATGTGTTTTGAAAACTACATTCAATTTAACATCAAAGCGGGCGTCACGCCGGCAACCGTCGTTATTGATTCTGCGAAAATCCTGAGCGTCAAGCTGCAAAAAGACGCGCAGATCATCAATGTTGCTTTGGATTATAATATGCACTTCAACGCCGTCCGCCCGGCGTGCATGAGTTCGGCAAACGCTTTGTTCGTCAAATCGCCGGATTACGTTTTAATGGAAGACACCGGTTATGTCTGCAAATTTACGACGACTTCTGATTCCATGATTTCCAACGTATTTGCCATTGATTACGTCGATTTGGATTACGGCGTGATCGGGGCGAATTATTCATTCGGCGTTGCGGGTCCCGCATATGGCGGCGGCGCCGGATACATGCTGATGCGCTTCCAGAAAAACGCTTTCCCGTCGGATCCGAAAAAATTCGTCCTGCCCAAAGGACCGCAGGAAACACCGACGACGCCGACAACGGCTTCGGGACAAACCAAACAGGAATACGGCGTCAAAACAGACGCGGCAAAGCTGGCTCCCGGTCAGTATAAAGTCACTCCTCTGCCGTTAAAATAACTTTTCTGCAAGAGGAAACTTTGTCTATAAAAACAATCGGCATTATGACCGGCAATTCTTTGGACGCCGTTGATGCGGTTTTATGCGAATTTGACAGCGGACATATCAAAGATCTGGCTTTTTGCACCCTGCGGTATCCGGCGGAATTAACTAATGATTTTATACAGTTGCGCGCCCAAATTACGGCGCATGACGGCGATCCGGTATTTTTGGAAAACAATCCGTTTTTCGAACGTGTTTTAAAAAATTACACGCTTTTGACGGCGCAGACGGTCAACACTTTGTGCGACAAAGCCGGAATTGATAAATCCGAGATTGCCGCCGTCGGCTGGCACGGGCAGACATGCGGGCATTTCCCGCCTTCCATAGCAGGACAACTGCCGCCTTATACCTTGCAGATCGCCGATGCGGCGCAGCTGGCCGATTTGACCGGTCTGCCGGTGATTTACGATTTCCGTTCCGATGATTTAATGAACGGGGGAGAAGCCGCGCCTCTGGCGCCCGTTCATAACCGGCATATCGCGGCAGACCTGCGGGAAAAAGGCGCTTTTCCCGTCGCTTTCTGTAATGCGGGCAATACCGGCAATATTGCCGTTATATCCGAAACAAACGACTGCCGGGACGTTACGCAGGGCTGGGATATCGGCCCTTTTAATCATTTTGCCGACATGCTGGTCCGTTTGGCCAAAGGCGAACCGTTCGATCCGGACGGCCGTTACGGCCGGCAGGGACAAATTGTCACAGAGCTCTTATCCGAATTGTTTGATACGGCCGCCGTCACAAACGAAGGCAAAAACTTTTATTTGCAGCAGCCGCCGAAATCTTCGGATCCAAGCTGGTATCGTTTGGATTTGCAAGCCGTTCAAAAAGAATACGGATTTAAAAATACGCTCCGGACGATTGAATATCTCAGCGCTTATACGTTTCTGCACACATTATCTTTCATTCCTGAAAACGTCCGAATGCCGCATACGTTCCTGCTGTTCGGCGGCGGGTGGAAAAATCCTGTTGTTTTGGAAGATTTCAAAGAACTGCTTAAAGGAAACCGGCCGGTTTTAGACAGGCATAAAGCGCTGTTCGAACAGATCAAAGCACGGTTTTCCAAACTTCCGCAAGTTGATTTTTCAGACAGATACGGTTACAGCGGCGCTTATATGGAAGCGCGCATTTTTGCCGATATGACCAAATGCCGCATTACCGGAGAACCGTTCAGTTTTCCCGAAACCACCGGCTGCAAAACGCCGACCGTCGCGGGTATTTACGTTTTGCCGCAGGCAACGGGAAAAACATATCTGCTGACCCGTTTAATGGATCAATATCAGACGGCCGGGCTGATTAAAAACGAATGGCACAAAAAATACAATCGCGCCGCCAAAGGCTGGCAAACCGCCTTTTAATTTTTCTGTTTTTCGGCCTGCATCAACAGCCGGATAATTTCCTGATTTTCCGCATAAGACAGAGCCGTATAATCATACATATCCCGAATTGAAGGATCGGCATTATTTTTTAAAAGAGCAAAAACAGAAACGACATTTCCTTTTTGCGCGGCAATAATCAAAGCCGTACGCCCGTAAGTATCCGTGGCGTTAATATCGGCTCCTGCGGCCAGCAAAGCGTTAAAAGCCGCATATTCCGGCGATTGTTCCAAAGCGGATAATGTTTGCAATGCCTGAAAGATATTTTCCGGTTCCGCCGTGTTTAATCCGCCCCAGTTTCCCTTTTCCGCCAACAGCATCAAAGGCGTCATACCGTTAGCGTCACGGACATTAACGTCATTGTTTTTTCCGGCCAGAACGGAAACCTTTTTCCAGTCTCCTTTTTGAGCGGCGGACAAAACCGGCGCCCGGAAAAAAACACAAGATGAACAAAAAACAATAAACATTAAAACCGATAATTTTTTCAACATGGCTGTTTTTCCTCCCCGCCGCTGCCAAAACTATACAAATAAGCCGCATTTTTTTTCAACCACAGCTCGGCTGTCCGGTATGCCGGACATAATCCGGCGACAACCTGCCAAAACGCGGCGGAATGATTCATTTCCACCAAATGCGCGACTTCATGCGCAATCACGTAATCCGCAACAAACTGCGGCGCCAGCCCCAACCGCCAGGACAGACTTAAATGCTCCGATCCCGAACAGCTGCCCCATCGGGACACAGTGTCGCGTATGGTGACCTTTTGCACTTTCACCTTAATCAGATCAGCCGTTTCCCGCGCTTTTTTTAAAGCGTAAGAGGCAAATTCTTTTTTTAAAAAATCCAGTACGCGGCGCGGCAGATGTTCCGCCCGCCCCGACACCCAGATCACATTCCCGTCCAGCCAGACGCCGCGTCTGGCAGACGGAGAATGATGAATAACGACTTGCGTTCCCAAAAAAGACAACGGCATACCGTCTTGAAAAATATTCTTTCGCGGCAGGTTATCCAGCTGAGCGGCGATCCAATCCGCCTTGCTTTGCGCAAAAGCCATGCCGCCTTGCTGCGAAGCCCGTAAAGGTAAAACTAAAACAACTTGACCGGATTTTCGGCTGACTTTCAAACGAACACGCTTTGCCCGCGGTTTTCGTTCAATGACGACGGGAATTTTCGTTCCCTGATAACAGACCTCCGCCATTGTCTGCCGGTTATTTTTAATCATAGATCGTCCCAATCCACGATATAATCCTGAAATTCTTCTTCGGGTTTCGGAGAAACACACCGCCCTGCCGCGGACATACCCGTCTGCCGCACGCTTAACGGCGATCCGGTAATTAACGGGCGCCATGGCGGCAAAGGCTGTCCCGCGTCCAGCAAACGGTACGCGCATGTTTTCGGCAGCCAATAACAATACTTCAGATTTTCCGGACTGATCCGTTTACATTCCGGGACATAGCGGCTGCGTTTTTCATAATGCCGGCAACGACAGGTATTACGGTCCAGCAAACGGCAGGCGATATTTGTAAACGCTAAAGTTCCGTCGTCTTCAAAGACAACCTTTTCCAAACAGCATTTACCGCAGCCGTCACACAAAGCTTCCCATTCTTCATGTGTCATTTCCGACAGTTTTTTAGTTTCCCAGAAACGGTTTTGATTTTTCAAGTCCCAAATCCTCTAAAGAAAAAAGGCATCACCCGAAAGCAATGCCTTCTTTTCTTTTATTTTTTAGAACGCATTCCCAAGCCTATTTTTTTGGCCAGCCCGGAACGGCGTTCCGCGTAGTTAGGAGCAACCATCGGATAATCCGCCGGCAAATTCCAACGCACGCGGTATTCTTCCGGAGTCATGTTATAAGCTGTTTTTAAATGACGTTTAAGCATTTTTAATTTTTTACCGTCTTCCAAACAAACAATATAATCCGGAAAAACCGATTTTTTAACCGGAACCGCAGGCTGCAACTGTTCTGTTTCAGGTTCGGGCGCGATAATTCCGGCCAAAGCGCGGTACACGTCCTGAATTAATTTAGGCAGATCGGCTGCGGTCATTTCATTATTGGAAACATGCGCGGAAACGATTTCCGTTGTAAAAGCTAAAAGATCTTCATTTGTAAAAGATTCAGACATTATCATCTCCTGATCAAATGTTACGAAGTTCCTTATAGAATAATCTTAAGAAAAGTGCAAGTTTTAATCAGTATACTTTAGCTCTTTTCTAAAAAACAGGCGTCTCCGTAAGAAAAAAACCTGTATTCATTTTGTATTGCGTGCTGATAAGCGGCTTTCATACATACCGTTCCGCAAAAAGCGCAAACCAACATGAACAGAGTCGAACACGGCAGGTGAAAATTCGTAAACAAAGCGTCAACCGCTTTGAATTTATACCCCGGCGTAATAAAAATCGACGTTTCCTGATGAAACGGCCGGATTATTCCCGTTTCGTCCGCAGCGCTTTCCAACAGCCGCAAAGCCGTCGTCCCGACTGAAACGATCCGCCGGCCGTCACGTTTCGCCTGCGTCAGCAAACGGGCATTTTCCGGCGATATATTTCCGAATTCGGCATGCATGACATGGTCTTTGGTATCTTCCGCCTTGACCGGCAGAAAAGTCCCGCCGCCGACATGCAGCGTGATTTTAACGTTTTCAATACCCATCGCGTCAATTTTCGCCAGCAGTTCTTTTGTAAAATGCAGACCGGCGGTCGGCGCGGCAACGGCACCGTCATGTTTGGCATATACCGTCTGATAGTTTCTTTTGTCGTCTTCGTAGCCTTCTTTTTCCCGATGAATATAAGGCGGTAAAGGCATAACGCCGTATTTTTCCAACGCGGCGAACAAAACGGAAGAATCCGTTAAAAATTCCAGCACAACCGTTCCGCCTTCCCCGCGGCCCAGAACGCGCGCTTCCAGCGCGGCGGCCTGCGGATCGTTCGGCGGATAAAATCCGACAATATCATTTTCACGCAGCCGTCTGGCATTTTTTACCAAAGCTTCCCACTGATTCAACCCGACGGCTTTAAACAGCGTCGCTTCAACCGCGGCGTTTCCGCGCTTTCCGAACAAACGCGCGGGAATGACCCGGGTATCATTAAAAACAAGCAGATCGTCCGGACGCAGCAAAGACGGAAAATCTGAAATATGGCCGTCAACAAAAGAATCCGGCGGGCAAACATGCAGCAGCCCGGCGGATTCCCGCGGCTCCGCCGGACGGGAAGCGATCCTTTCCTTCGGCAGAACAAAATCAAAATCGGAAACTAACAAAGCATTACAACCGAGGAGAAACAACACCTTCAAACATGGCGTCAAAAGCGTCGTAATCTTCCATTACGTCATGACCCGTAAAGTCCAAAACTTCATACTTTTCATTTGCCGTGTTGTAAACATACAGATCGTCGTCCGCGCGGCCCAGCAAAACGCAGCCTTCCAGATCATCATTATACTCGGAAAAATCTTCGTTCGCCGTGACAATATCGTTTAACGTATAATTGCTTTCGGGATCCGTTACCTGATCTGTGCTGAAAAATTCAATGCCGTTCCAGGCAAAGCCGTTGACTTCCCTTAAAAAGTCAATATATCCCTGCGGAACGGGCGGCAGACCGATTTCGGCCATGTCTTTCTGGCATTGAGCCAGATCTTTGCTGGAAGCCGGACGGACAATCATCGCGCCGTCGTCGTCGGCCAACTTTTTCAGAATATCTTCAATCATTATTCTTTCCTAAAAACAGTGATAAACCAATTTCGGTGTATTCTAGAGGAGAAAATCCGTTTCTTCAACGGTTTTTAACGCCCCTGACGTTTTTGAGCCATCTGAACAACCGCCGTGTTCAGCTGTTCGCGCGACCGGGCCGGACGTTTCCAGACCATATCGTCGCTCCACGGCAGCTTGATTTTCACTCCGGCGTTCAAATTTTGATTCCTGATCTGCGGGTCAATAACCTCATGATGCAGTTCGTCATGCGGTTTGATCGGCATAATAATCAGATTTTTAAAATCATTCGTGCCGCCGCCGTGAATCGGCAGTTTATGATGTACGTTATACCCGTTGACGCTGTATCCTTTGCGCATGGTTGCCAGACCGGTATCAGAAATCCCCATCGCGCGCAGTTCCTTTTCAAAATGTTCGGCAACGTATTTTAAAAAGGCGGGCCGGACTTCTTTTTTAAACTGTTCGCGCATTGCTTCGCGCTGTTTTTTTGGCGGCGACTTAAATTCGACCTCTTTTAAACGGAAACCGTTAATGACGTCAAAGTCAAACTGTCCGCGCGCGGCGCGTTCTTTGCCAGCCGTTTTCGACGGGCGGCCGTTATTATAACCATACTGCGCGGCATTCCCCCTGCGGGCGCGTTTTGTATGGGCGTATTCTTTTACCATGAAAAAATCCTGTATAAAATAAGGTGTGCGACTGATAAACAGCCTAGCACACCTTTTTTGGCAAATAAAGGTATTTTTTGTCTAAACAAGATTCAGATCATCATTGTTTTTATTTGAATATTGCCCAGTTTATTTAATTCGTCAGACAGCTGCGTGATTTTTTCTTCGGGCGCTTCCATAACGACGGAAACAATAAACATCTGGCGGGAACGATGCGGCACCCCCATACGGGCGATGATATAATCCCCGTACTGCGTCAAAAGATCATTAACGGAGCACGCGGATTTTTCACGGTTGGAAATAACAATGGCGATTTCGGCCAGTTTTAATTCGGACATTTTAAATTCTCCTGAAACGTTTAACCTGTTTTCAGGATAAAAGAAGTTTTTCAAAAAATCAAAATCATCTTTTGTCTGGCGCTGCGCCGGCGCGCAGCGCTTTGTATTTTTCCAAAAGCCGGGCGAAAGCGTCCGTCAAGCCGGCGGATATCCGCGGATCTTCGCCCAGATAATCCAGACATAAAGCGCAGGCTTCCAACGTTGAAACGCTTTCCTTGCGCGGTTCTTTGCGCAGCCGGCCGTACAAAGACCGCTTTTGCGGCACCAACAGCAGGCGCTGCGTTTTCAACAGCCACGGATTGCGCCACCACAAAGCCTTTGCCTGACTCCACGATCCGTCCAGCAGGATAATCCCCTCCAGTTTTTCAAGGCATTCGGCGGTATTGTCCAGCAGATTTCCCTTGCGGCTTAAGGCGTACAGCCCAGGTGCGACAGGCGTTTCATTCTGCGCCCCCAAATACAGGACGCCCCATTTTTTCGGATCTGCCGGCCGTTTTAAAACGGCGTTCAGCCCCGGACGCGACAAAGCGATTTCCAGCCGGGAATTTTTCAACATGGAACAAATAATGCCCGCGGTTCCCAATTCTTTGTCCTGTTCCTGCGGGTGCTGCAAAATCAGTACGAAACGGCGGTTATCAAAAGGCTCTGCGTTCGTGCAAACGCAGAGCGGTAAAGGTTTTCCACACCTGTCGCAGGTGTTGTTCGCAGTATGTGTCAATGGACGCTCACCGGTATCAGTTCATTATCTATGACCAGAGATATAGCCTTATTTTCATCGTCTGTATAGGCTAATTCTGTTCCTTCGGCCGCATAAATGAACCACATTTTGCGATTATCGACGATCTTTTTTTTGATGTACGCGACGGAATTCACGCCCAACTTGGCCAAATCGTCGGTCGTTATGTCTTTTTTATCTGTTCTGATCAGCACGACGACCTCCTTTGCTGCTTTCGGTAAGTTTACGAAGATTTCTTTTCCAGTTTTGCCTTTTCAGGCGCTTTTTCGATCTTTTTATCGTGATCTTTTTTAGAAATTTTAATCTGGCGGACTTTTGATTCGGGTTCGTTCTGTTCCAAATCAATATGCAGCAGACCGTTGTCCAAATGCGCGTCGATCACTTCGATTCCGTCGGCCAGAATAAAAGAACGCTGGAACTGGCGGGCGGCAATGCCGCGGTACAAATATTGGCGCGCCGGCGCGTTTTCGTCTTCGACATGCTGGCCGCGGATAACCAGCTGCTTGTCTTCGACTTCGATCGTCAAATCTTCTTCGGCAAAGCCGGCAACCGCAATCGTAATCTGCAAATGGGACGGATCAATCTGTTCAATGTTGTACGGCGGATAACTTTCCGAATTTTTCGCAGCTCTGTCAAGCATACGTTCCAAAGAATCAAAACCAAGCATAAACGGATTGTTAGACGTTAATAAAGCCATTGTATTTCTCCTGAATCATGAGCAAATAACCGGCGGGTTCCAAAAGACACCCGTCATCAAAACACCCCTGTGCGGCGATGTCCTGATAAAAGGGATATAGGCTTGCTTTTTTCTTCTTTCAAGAGGAGAAAATTATTTTTTATCCCGCCGGCGCGCCCGCGTCTGTTTTCCGCCGTTATCCGTCAGATCAACCGGACGCAGCGGATTGAAATATCCCGCGTCGCTGTCGTCCGCCGTTACGCCGTCTCCGTCGGGATCAGCCGGCGAAGTTATCCCCGTCCACGTCGGCGCCGAAGGATACAGCCGGTTTTTCAGGCTGACCGGATAAGCAATCGGCGTTTTCTTTTTCCTTAAATCGGGAAACAGACGATACGTCTGCGCTTTTTTATTTGCCGCCAGCAATTCCTGATAAGAATATCCCGTTTCAACCGTCGTGCCGATATAATACTTTTCGCCGAAAAATTCGTCCGTGTCCCCCGGAATATCAGAAATCACGCCGTCCAGCAGTTTCCATTTGCCGTACAGAATCGTCCCGCCGCGCATCACCAGTTCCGTTTTTGACGTATCCATGCCGATCACGGCTTTATAAACGTCTTCGTCCGTCTTGAACCTTTTATTTTCAGCGTTAAACAAAACCAAATCGGCCTGCATGCCCGGACGAATGTCGCCGATCTGATCCGACAGCCGCATTAATTTCGCGGGATTGACCGTCGTCATCTGCCATAATTCTTTGGCTGAAAAAATATTATTCAGGTATTTGGCATTATAATCCGCGGCAACTTTCAGCTCTTCCAGAATATGCGCGGATCCGGAATACGTCCAGTCCGTCCCCAAAGCCAGATTAATCCCGTAATCTTTCATCAAAGACACCGGCGCCGTTACGCCGTACAGCGCGAAATTGGACCGAGGCGACCAGATCACCGTCGCTTTGGCGTCGGCAACCTTTTTAACGTCCTGTTCCAAAACGCCGACCATATGAATCAGGCCGATGTTTTCTCCCAAAATATTGTTTCTTTTTCCTTCGTCGGAACTGATATTTACAAATTCATTGCGGGCGAAAGCGTCTTTGCCTTCGGCGACATGAACGATATAAACAACGTCCGGTTTGTTTTTAGGGTGAAACGGATAACCGTCCCCTTCGGCCAGCATGTATTGGCATTGGTCATTGTCTTTCAAAGGAAACGTATCGCTCCATACCGTTTTAGGCAGCTTCAGCCCTTCGTTGGACACATCGCCGAAATTACGCAGGAACCCCGGATATCCGCCGACGCCGATATTGCTTGTCGTGCCGGCGACAATCTGACGCAGCTCGTTCCAGATTAAAAACGCCGGACGGACGGTCTTGGCACTTTGGCGTTTTTCATAACCGCGGCAGCCGCCGCTCCAATCCCGGCGGTGGTTATAGCGTTCGGCACGGGGAAAAGAATATTCGTAATACGGCCCGCGGTGATTGTACGCCAGATGATCGTGCGCATTGATAAACCCCGGCGCCAGAATGTGCCGGCCGGCGTTGATAATTGTTTCATGGGGCGGTTTCTGACTTAAAATCTCACCTATTTTTCCGTCCCGCGTTATGCCGACATATTTGTCTTTCAATATGCCGTTATCGGTTACGACATACCGCGCATAGATCCACAAATCATACTTTTCGTTTAAAACCGGAGCCGGCGCGCGACAGGCGGCCAGGAAAAGAATCAAAGAAAACAGAACGGACTTCACCGGCGCCTCTTTGGTTTTATGCAGACAAGCCATTGTACCATGATTTTCAAAGAGCAAAAAACAAATTTTAAGACGCTTTGCGCTGCTGCACTTCCGCCGATTTTTCTTTTCGCTCTTCTTTTTCCGCCGTTTTAAACAAAGACAGCAGAACGCCTCCGGCCAGCAGAACAAAAGTAATAAGCAAAGAAATCCGGTCGTCCACTTTGAAAAAGAACTCCCCGATAAACACTTTGATTCCGATCGCCACCAGCAGGATTGCGCATGCCGGCTGCAAATAAGAGAAACGGTGCATTGCCGCGGACAACAGGAAATAAAGCGCCCGCAGCCCCAGAACGGCGAACATATCGCTGGAATAAACCGCGAACGTTTCATGAGATACCGCCAGCATGGCGGGCACGCTGTCGATAGCGAACAAAGCGTCGCCGAACTCAATCAGCAAAAGCGCCAAAAACAAAGGCGTCGCATACCATTTCATCTTTCCCGGTTCGGACTGCGACGGCTGTTTGACAAAAAAATGTTCGCCGTGCAGTTCGTTTGTCACCCGCAGATAGTGCCGGAAAAAACGCAGCATACGGCTGTCGGACAAATTAATCGCCGGTTCGTCCGACAACAGCATTTTTAATCCCGAATAAATCAGGAATACCGCAAAAATCAGCAGCACCGGATCGTATCTGTCCAAAATCTCCGCCCCGATGACGAACATAATGCCGCGCAGCACGGCCGCCCCCAGAATCCCCCAGAACAAAACGCGATGCTGCGAATGACGCGGAATCGCCAGATAGGAAAAAACCAGGGAAATCACAAAAACGTTATCAATCGACAGCCCCATTTCGACAATGTAGCCCATAAAGAATTCCGACGCCATTTCTTCGCCGAAATACCAATGGATCCAGCCGCCGAACAAACAGGCAATGGCGGCATACGTTGAAAACAGCAACAGACTTTTTTTCGCGCTGATCTCCTGCGCTTTTTTTTCCAGAATTCCCAAGTCCAGAAATAAAACCGCGCAAACGATTCCCAAAAACATCAGCCATATCCATAACGGTTGATGCAAAACGGTAAAAAACAAGAAATCGTGTATCACAGAAAACTGCTCCGGTTAAAAATTGTAACGCAGGCCGACATAAACTTTACGTACTTTTACGTCCTGATGCAAGGCGGGTCCCGAAACGGCTTTTGTAGAAAAGCGTCCCAGATCGGCATAAACATATCCGATATCCAACGCCAGATTTTCAGGCAGATCAATACCTATGCCCCCGACGGCTTTCCAGGCCAGACGGAAAACCGTATCGCCGAATTTTTGCCGTCCGTTGACAACCATATCGGGCATATCGTTGCGCGAAACGCCGATTCCCGCGCCGACATAAGGGGTTATGCCTTTATAAGAAAACAGATCGGCATAAGTCGTCGTCATTGCCGCCCAGGACGGCAGACGGGAACGCACGGTCTGTCCGGTTCCGTCAAAAGCGCCGGGACCTTTCAATCTGGCGCGGGTATATTCGAACGTAAATTCGCTGCGCAGGAAACCGCCCCATTTCTGCCCGAATCCGGTTTGCGCCGCATACCCCTTTTTAATACCGTCCCCCGTTCCGTAAGCATACCCGATATCCGCGCGGGTATAAAACCCGTCGTCGCCGTCAACGGCAAAAGCCGGAAAAGTTCCCGCAGCCAAAAAGATCAAAGCGCATAATACTTTTTTCACCCGAGGTTCTCCTGTTGTCGTTTTTTCATTTCCGCCCGATACGGATCAGCGGCATAAGTCCCCAGAATTTTCACTTTTTCAGAAAAAAAGGCCAATTCTTCAAACGCTTTTTTAAAGGAATCCGAACCGGTATGAGCCGCGACGTCGACCAGAAAACCGGCGGAAGTCAAAAAACGTTCGGGATCAACGTAACTTTCCAAACGCAAAAGGTCAATCCCGTTTGTAGCGAATCCCCCCAGACATTTGTATAAAACGGCCGGTTTATTTTTCACCCAGAATATAAAAGAGGTCACGGCCCTCGCCGGATCGACCCCGCCGGCGGGATCGCGCGCCAACACCCAGAACCGCGTTGTGTTCAGATCGGAATCTTCTATACCGGCCTGCAAAATTTTCAGCCCGTATAACTCCGCGGCCGCTTGCGAAGCGATCGCCGCGATATCGGCCCGACCCGAGGCGGCAACTTCCTGCGCGGCGGCGGCCGTATTGCCCGCCGATTCGGTTTTGACGTTCAGCCTTTTTAAAAAAGCGGCGCACTGCGACAGCGCCTGCGCATGAGAACGCACCGTTCTGATATTTTCCGTACGGGTTTGCGGTATCCCCAGCAGGCAATGCCGAATCCGCAGAAAATGTTCGGCGATGACATATAATCCCGTTTTTCCCATTAATCGGTGCATATCCGCGACCCGTCCGGCGGCCGAATTTTCAATCGGCAGCACGGCGCAGTCTGCCCGTCCGTCGGCGACGGCGGTCAGGGCGTCTTCGAAAGTCGCATAGAAACAAATCTCTTTTTGAGGAAATATTTCCTTTGCCGCCAAATGCGCAAAAGCCCCTTCGACCCCCTGACAGGCAATAATTCCCGTTTCTTTTTTGTTCATTTTCCGCCCAAAACTTTTCTTTTTTTTCGAAAAAAATATTTTTTTGTCAAAACCCTTGTAGTCTGATTTTAATATGGTATACTCTTTTTATAAGGACGCAAGCAAGTCTCTAATTAACCGGACATGCAAAAAACGAAAAGGATTCTTTTATGCAAACTCTCCCGCAACAGCCGTTTACCGCGAAAAAATCCGATCGTTTCCTGCATCAGAAGCGTCAAAAAACAAAAGAAAAATCAACACAAAAACGTCCTTTAACCGCTTCAAAAACGCCGGAAAGTTTTTTGGGCGTTCCATGCAGAAAGGTAACGTTCCGTGTTCCGTCGAAGGAAGAACGCGCCGCGCGCCGGTTGGAATTTGAGCAGGAAAAACGCGCGGAATTTATCAAGTTTCTGGCAAAAACACAGCGGCCGGCTTTGCTGGCGGCCGGCATTACGAAAAAACAGATTGCCGGCATGGAAAACGGACAGACGCCGCACGGATTTAACACGCACCACAAACTGCCGATTTACGGCGGCGGCACGAATGATTTTTCCAATTTGGTTTTAATCCGCCGAGAACCGTATCATGACATGATGCATTATCATCTGATCAACCCGCAGATCCGCAATATGGAGGAAGGCGATAAAAGAACGGTTGTCATTCCCGATCCTCAAACGCCTGTTTTTGTCCCTTCACCGCAGTACAAGTTTTTGGAAAAATGGGCAAAAAAAGGCCGCAAGACTTACGGAAAGAATAAAAACACCTCTTTGGCCGAAGTCCGTGACGAAATAAACCGCAGGACGTCTTTGGTTTTTGCGGGAAGGGACCGGTAACATGACAGATTACATTCAGCACAAACCCACCAAAGCGGAAAAAGAAGCACGACGCGCTCAAAAAGCCGCAGAGCAGGAACGGGAACGGGCGGAAAAAATCGCCGCTCTGCCCGACAAAGTGCATGACATTCCCATTATTGACGTTTCCTATACGGCCGTCGGGAAAAAACGTGTTAAAGAACTGCGCCGTTCTTTCGGTCCGCAGCGCAAAGCTTTTTTACAGAATCTGGCTAAAACGCAGGCGCCGGTTTTAAAGGCTTTGGGACTGTCCGACAAAGCGATTGCCGACATGGGGAAAGGCAATGCGCCGAACGGGTACAACGTTCATCACAAGCTGCCTTTGGCCGGCGGCGGAAAAAACGAATTTTCCAATTTTATCCTGATTAAAAACGATCCGTATCATACCGATATTCACAAAGTATCCGACCTGCAGATCTGCAAAATGCAGGAAGGAGAAACGAAAACCGTTAAAATGCCCGTTCCGGACGGCAGCATTTTCATACCGCCGTCGGAAAAACAACGTGTTCAGGCCGCTTTAAAACAGCCCGTTCCGCTCTCTGTTTTACAAAAAAGACAGCAGACAAGATAAAAAAAATAGACAAAAAATATTTTTTGTGGCAAAGTTATCAATAATAAACGCTTCTTTTGAAAAGGGTGCTTTTTATGGTTAATCAATACAATCTGACGCATGCCAAACGTAAATCAGGCGGCAAAAAGGGCAAGCCGGTAAAAACGGCGGCGCAATTAAACGCTCAGGCGGGGAAATTCCCGTTTACGGAAATCAACGGCTTTAAACTTAAGGAAGTCGAATGGATCGTTCCGGACAAGCAAACCCGCAAAAGACGGCGCAGCGCTTTTGATTCCGTGCGCAAAGAATTTTTAAAACACATCGGCGCGACAATGGAGCCGGCTTTGCGTGATTTGGGATTGACGGATAAACAAATCGAACAGGTTAAAAAGGGGCATGCTCCCGTCGGTTATAACGTTCATCATAAACTGCCGATTCACGGCGGCGGAAAAAACGAGTTTTCCAACCTGATTTTAATGCCGATCAAGCCGCATGACGAACTGCATCACAAGGTTATGGATCCGCAGGTGGCGCAGATGCAGACCGGCGATTCTAAAAAGGTCTTGATTCCCTGGACGGACGACATGGTGTATGTTGATCCGGAACGCAAAAAAGCCCAACCGCAAAAGGCCGTTCTGATTGCCAAAGCCGCCGCGCGCGCGGGACGTTGATTTTTTATTACATTCTGAAGAACTCCGCCGGGAAATCTTTCTCCGGTGTTTTCTTTGTCTGTTTTTCCCCAACCGGCCATACGTCCTTATCCGCGTCAGTGAAAAATATGTAAAAACATTTTGCCGGCCTGTTTTTTCTCATTACAAAAGAAAAAGACCGCGGCAACAGTTAAATTAAACCGGCGGACGCTGGAATCATGTGACATCAGCAACAAAACATATATGTCTGAAGCAAAAGATGATTCAAAGATTATATATACGGTCAAGCCGGCCGGAAGGCCCGTATCAAAAACTTTACTTTGCCGCGCGCAGCAGGTTGGACACCTGCGAAATCCATTCGGACACCCATACCGTAATATAGGGAATATTCAACGAAATAATATGCTGCATCAATTTAAACAAAATCGTTAAAACAATCGCCGTTCCGATCGTCAATCCCAGCCCTTTTGCCAATCCCGAAAAAAAATTCAACCAAAACAGTTTTTTCGGTTTGTTGACCAGCTCGATATATTCCAGCAGCCGCGCACGATTAAATTCATCATACAGCTGTTTGATTTTCTCATAAGTTTCTTTGGAATAATCCGTCTGCGCTTCTTTTGTATCCGGTATTCGTTCCGGTTCTTCGTGTTCGGTCATATCGGGATCCTGTCTGTTCTTTCAGATTTAATTAAATACTTTCCGGTTTGTTGTATCAGAAAAAATAACTTTAAACCAGCCGAGACATAATACAATATATGTTTCTTTCTAAAAAAAGAAAGCCTTGCAGAGTATCCGCAAGGCTTTGGCAAACAATATAAAAATTATTTCAAATAATCTTTGAGCAACACCTCGGCGATCTGAACGGCGTTCAAAGCCGCCCCTTTGCGCAGATTGTCCGCCACGCACCAAAAGCTCAGTCCGTTGTCAACCGTCGAATCCGACCGGATACGCGAAACAAAAACGTCGTCTTCGCCCGCCACTTCGGCCTGCGTCGGATAACCGCCCGGTTCGCGCGTATCCAACACCGTTACGCCCGGCGTTTTTTTCAAAATAAACGTCGCGTCTTTATCCGAAATTTCCTTTTCCGTTTCAATATTGACATATTCCGCATGCCCGATAAATACGGGAACGCGCGCGCAGTTGGCGTGAACTTTGATCTTCGGATCCAAAATCTTTTTGGTCTCCGCCGTCATTTTCCATTCTTCTTTGGTCGCGCCGTCGTCCATAAAAACGTCAATATGCGGAATGACGTTAAACGCAATTTGTTTGGGAAATTTGTTTTGCGTCTTGGATAATTCTTCGCCCCAATAAATGCCTTTTGTCTGATCGAACAATTCGTCCATTGCCGCTTTGCCGGCGCCGGATACGGACTGATACGTCGTCACGACCACGCGCGTGACATGAAACGCTTTGTGCAGCGCGGCCAAAGGAACGACCATCTGAATCGTCGAACAGTTAGGATTGGCAATAATGTTCTTCTTTTTATAATCCGCAATCGCTTCGGGGTTGACTTCGGGCACGACCAAAGGCACGTCGGGATCCATACGCCACTGTGACGAATTGTCAATAACGACACAGCCGGCCGCCGCGATTTTCGGCGCGTATTTTTCCGAAACGGAACCGCCCGCGCTCATCAGGGCAATATCAACGCCCGAAAAATCAAACTTGTCCAGATCGTGAACTTTTAAAACGGCGTCTTCGCCGAAAGAAACTTCTTTTCCGGCCGATTTTGCGGAAGCCACGGCAAAAACTTCGTCCGCCGGAAATTCCCTTTGCGCCAGCGTCTGCAGCATTTCGCGTCCGACATTTCCCGTCGCGCCGACAACAGCAACCTTTACCATTGCGTTTTCTCCAATAATCAAAAAACAATAAAAGCCCGCATGCTTTCAATCAAAAGCATCAGGAAAAATTCTTTCAGCTCCGCCGAAAGGAAGACGGACCGAAAACAGTCCGCTTCCTTTTCGAAAGCCAGAGGCAAAAAGAAATTATTTCGCCGCCGTATCGTTGACTTCGGCGATACGGGCCGCTTTACCGCGCAGGTTGCGGAGGTAATACAACTTGGCGCGGCGGACTTTACCGCGGCGGGAAACTTCTACCTTAGCGACATTCGGAGAATAAACGGGGAACACACGTTCAACGCCTTCGCCGAAAGAAATTTTGCGCACGGTGAAGGTCGAATTCAAACCGTCGTTTTTGCGCGCAATGCAAACGCCTTCAAAAACCTGAATACGTTCGCGGTCGCCTTCGACCACTTTCGCGTGAACGCGCAGCGTGTCGCCGGCTTTAAATTCAGGAAAACCTTCTTTCTTCGTCAGTTTTTCCATCTGCTCTTTTTCGAGCGTTTTAATCAAATCCATTTTTTTAATCCTCTCGCTTTTTTGCGGTTTCCAGATAAGCTTTCCACAAATCCGGCCGCCGCTGTTTTGTTAATTCTTCGGCCTGTGACAAACGCCACGCGGCTATTCGTCCGTGATGTCCGGAACTTAACACTTCCGGCACCGTGCGCCCGTTCCATTCGACCGGACGTGTATACTGCGGATATTCCAGCAAACCGTTGCTGAAACTTTCTTCGTTCAAAGAATCACGGCACCCCATTACGCCCGGCAGCAAACGCACAATCGCGTCCAATACCGCCAAAGCCGCCGGTTCGCCCCCCGAAAGAACAAAGTCGCCTAAGCTGACTTCTTCAAACGGATAAGCTTCCAAAATGCGTTCGTCTATTCCTTCAAACCGGCCGCAAAGAAAAGTCGCTTCGCCTTCACTTGCCAGTTCTTCCACCATTTTCTGCGTCACTTGCGCGCCGCGCGGTGAAAAATAGATCAAACGCGAACCCGTCCGGTAAACCGATTCGACCGCTCTGCCCAGCACATCGGGGCGCATCACCATGCCCGCCCCGCCGCCGAAAGGCGTATCGTCCACCGTTTTATGACGGTCCGCGGCAAAATCGCGGATATTCGTCACGTTCAGCGTCCACACTCCTTCGTCCAGAGCTTTCCCCGCCAAAGAATGTCCCAGATAACCCGGAAACATTTCGGGAAAAACGGTCAGCACGTTCGCCGTAAAAAAAGACATTTACGACTCCGGCTTTTCGGGTTTTGCTTCAACGCTTTGCGGCACACAGACCGTTACCGTTTTATTTTTCAAATCAACGTCGGGTACATTTTTCTGCGAAAAAGAAACGAAGTCCTCAACCCCGTTAATTTCCAGCATGTCCCCCGCGCCGAAATTATAAACGGCCCTGATCCGTCCCAGAACTTTACCGTCTGGCGCTTTCGCCGTCATACCGATCAGATCGACATAGTAAAATTCGTTTTCCGCCGTTTCGGGCAATTTGTCGCGGGAAATGTACAATTCCGTTCCCCGCAGCGCTTCCGCCGCCGTTCTGTCCGTTATCCCGTCGATTTGAACCAGAAAAATTCCTTTGCTCTCCCCGACGATTCTAACGTTAAAAGAACGACCGCCCGACGCATCGCACAATGTTCCGAAACCGGCAAAATCAGCCGCGTTGCGCGTAAAGCTTTTGACTTTGACATTTCCGCGGACGCCGTGAACCGTCGTAATGACGCCCACGCAAATCAGATTGTTATCCCCGGAAACAGTCATTGCCGTTATCTTTCTTCAAAGAAAATTAAGCTTCAGCCGATTCGGCAGGAGCAGCAGCCGCTTCGGCAGCGGCGGCGGCAGCTTCGGCCTTAGCCTTCGCGCGTTCCTGAGCCTTTGCCTTCGGCGCGGATTTCTGCGGGCGTTCGTTAATAACCGGCGCGGCGCACAATCCCATTTTGGACAACAGTTTCGCAACACGTTCGGTCGGTTGAGCGCCGACGCCCAGCCAATATTTTACACGGTCGGCCTTGACAACGATGCGGTCGGCATGTTCCGCCGGCAGCAGCGGATTGTAAGATCCGACACGTTCAATAAAGCGGCCGTCACGCGGCGCGCGCTGGTCAGCCACGACGATTTTATGGAAAGGAGCCCCTTTCGATCCGCCGCGGGCAAGTCTGATACGAACTGACATATTTAGTTACCTCACTTAAATCTAAAGTTATTGTCTGCATTATGACGGAAAGCCGCCGAACGGAGGAAATCCCCCCATCGCGCCCGTTCCGCCGCCGAAACCGCCGGGCAGACCCCCGAACAGTCCTTTCTTTCCCATTTTTTTCATCTTTTTCATCACGTCTGCGATTTGTTCATACTGCTTCAACAATTTGTTGACGTCCTGAACGGACAAGCCGCACCCCGCGGCAATGCGTTTTTTACGCGCCGCTTTGATGATGTCCGGATTCCGGCGTTCCCGAAACGTCATGGAAAGAATGATCGCCTCCTGCCGTTTAAAAACTTTATTGTCGATTTTGGCCGCGTCCAGCTGCGCTTTGAATTTGCCTATTCCCGGCAGCATGCCCAGCAGCCCTTTCAAATCGCCCATTTTCTGCATCTGGCGCAGCTGGGACAACATGTCGTTTAAATCAAAGCGGCCCTCCATCATGCGCTTGGCGACACGTTCCGCTTCGTCCTTATCCATTTTTTCCGCCGCCGTTTCCACCAAAGAAACAACGTCGCCCATTCCCAAAATACGCCCGGCCAGACGATCGGGGCGGAACGGTTCCAGCGCTTCGACCTTTTCGCCGGCGCCCAAAAACTTGATCGGCCGTCCCGTCACCGCGCGCATCGACAAAGCCGCGCCGCCGCGCGAATCGCCGTCGATACGGGTCAGAACAATGCCTGTGACGCCGATTTTATCGTTAAATTCGCGCGCAACGTTCACCGCGTCCTGGCCGGCCAGAGCGTCGACGACCAAAAGCGTTTCCTTCGGCTGCACGATCGAACGGACTTCGGCGACTTCCCCCATCATGTCGAGGTCGATATGCAGCCGTCCCGCCGTATCCAAAATAACGACGTCATAGCCGCCTCTGCGTCCTTCGGCCATCGCGCGCTGAGCAATCGCTTTCGGCTTTTCCCCGACAATAACGGGCAGCGTATCGACGTCAATCTGCTTTCCGAGCTGCGCCAGCTGTTCCTGCGCCGCCGGACGGTAAATATCCAAAGACGCCAGCAGAACTTTCTTTTTTTCTTTTTTCAGGCGCAAAGCCAGTTTTGCCGAAGTCGTCGTTTTTCCCGACCCCTGCAGCCCGACCATTAAAACCGGAACGGGAGGAACCGCCGCCAGATCCAGCGCGGCATTTTCACCGCCCAGCATTTCGACCAGAGCGTCATTGACGATTTTAACGACCATCTGCGACGGCGTGACGGACTTAATCACGGCTTGGCCGACGGCCTGTTCGCGAACTTTGGCGATAAAATCCTTAACGACGGGCAGAGCAACGTCGGCTTCCAGCAAAGCGATGCGGATTTCGCGCATGGCTTCGTCAACGTTGGCTTCGCTTAAAGCCCCCCGGCGCGCCAGGCGGTCAAATATGCCGCCTAATTTTTCTGCCAAAGTATCGAACATTTTTCCTCTGTATTCCTTATACATACAAAAAAGGCGTCTGTGAGCGTACCTTCACCGGCAGACGGACCTCCTCGGAGGCATAAGGCGTTAAAACCTTTATGAAAACAAGGTTTGTATACCCTTTTGCCGGCAAAGAGTCAACAAAGAAAGACTCTTTTTCGCGCATAAAAACAAAAAAGAAATATTTCGACCGCAAATATTTGCTCCCGGATACATTTTTTGTTAAGTTACCGTAAAAAAAGTTCAGGATATGTCATGCCCGTGCAAATCGTTACTTTCGGCTGTCGTTTAAACGCTTATGAATCCGCCGCCATGCAGGAATTGCAGGGGCTGGCGGACAATATTATCATCGTCAACACCTGCGCGGTAACGGGCGAAGCCGAACGCCAGTGCCGCCAAACGATCAGAAAACTGCGCCGGGAGCACCCTGACGCTTATCTGGTCGTTACCGGCTGCGCCGCCCAGGTTCACCCGGAAATTTATGCGCAAATGCCCGAAGTCGACCGTGTTCTGGGCAACCGCGAAAAACTGAACGCTGAAAACTTCAAACCCGGAAAGCCTGACGTTTTAGTCGCCGATCCGGATACTTCCGTCGATTTTGAACCGCCGGAACCCGTTTTTTTCGACGGGCGCTGCCGGGCGTTCATTCAAATCCAGCAGGGCTGCGACAATCACTGCACGTTCTGCATCGTCCCGCAGGCTCGCGGCAAAAGCGTTTACCTGCCGGCGCAAAAAATTCTGCATCATGCCCGAAAGCTGGTCGATCAGGGATATGCCGAAATCGGGCTGACCGGCGTTGACATTACGGATTATCCCGATTTTGCTGAATTGGTTGAAGCTTTGACAAAAATCAACGGGCTGAAAAGGCTGCGTTTGGGATCGCTTGATCCGGCGTGCGTACATGACGATCTGATCGCTTTGTTCGGCCGTTCCGGCGTTTTACAGCCGCACGTTCATCTGTCCGCCCAGTCCGGCGATAACATGATCTTGAAACGCATGGCCCGCCGGCATACGCGCGAAGATATTCTGACCTTATGTCAAAAACTGCGCGCGGCGCGGCCGGATATCGTCTTCGGCGCCGACTTTATCACGGGATTCCCGACCGAAACCGAAGCAATGTTTAATAACACGATTGATCTGATACAAACGGCCGGCATAACGCATTTGCATGTCTTTCCGTATTCCGTGCGCCCCGGAACGCCGGCGGCCAAAATGCCGCAGGTTCCCGTCCCCGTACGCAAAGAACGCGCAAAGATACTAAGAAATACGGGAGAACGCTTGCTTTTTGAATATATGCGGGGCAAAATAGGGCAAACGGCCGTCGTTCTGTATGAAACAGATCAAAAAGGACTGTGCGAACATTATCTGAACGTACATGTCGCCGGCAGTTTTAAGGCCGGGGATTTTATTCCCGTACGGCTGACGGGTATTATGCAAACAGGTGTTTTTGAAGGGAGCGTTCTTTAATATGTCAGGCTGGTTTGAGCGCATAAAACAGGGATTGTCGCGCACTGCCGCGCCTTTGGTTTCGGGAATCGGCGGGCTGTTGACCAAAAAAAAGCTCGACCGGGAAACGCTGAACGAAATCGAAGACCTGTTAATCATGGCTGACGTCGGCACGAAAACGGCCGGCGCGCTGACAGCCGAATTGGCCAAAGAAAAATTTGACAAAGAAGTCGATTCCGAAGAAGTCCGTTCGTTCTTCGCCGATAAAATCGCCGCGAAGTTGGAACCTTACGCGCAGGAATTAAAGATTGCCCCCGATAAAAAACCGTTTGTCATTTTAATGGCGGGCGTCAACGGCGCGGGTAAAACGACGACGATCGGCAAGCTGGCGCATCAATATAAACAGCGCGGATTGAAAGTCCGGTTGGCCGCGGCGGACACATTCAGGGCGGCGGCGGTCGAACAGTTAAAAGTCTGGGGGGAACGCACGGGGTGTCCCGTCGTATCCCGCCCAGCCGGAGCAGACGCGGCGGGATTGGTTTTCGACGCTTTGGCCGAAGCGCGTAAAAACGACGACGACATTCTGTTTATTGATACGGCCGGACGACTGCAAAACAAATCGGAATTAATGGAAGAACTGCAAAAAATTATCCGCATTATCAAAAAACAAATTCCCGACGCGCCGCATGCCTGCTTACAGGTTTTGGACGCGACCGTCGGCCAAAACGCCCATTCTCAGGTGAAAATTTTTTCCGAAATGATTCCCGTAACGGGACTGGTTTTAACCAAACTGGACGGCACGGCCAAAGGCGGCGTGACTATCGCGCTGACCGATGAATTCAAGCTGCCGATGCACCTGATCGGCGTCGGAGAACAAATTACCGATTTACAACCGTTTAAAGCGCAAGATTATGCCCGCTCTCTGATGGGGCTGGCGCAAGAGGAGGTTTAATGGCTCGCGTAAAAAAATTAGGAGCTGGCGTTTATCTTTCGGTTCAGGACGTGCTGCCTGTCGTTTTGCTGGTTTTATGTTCATTTTTTAAAACGTTTGCCGTTGTTTCAATGAACGCCGGAGCTTCCGTTTTATTTTTAAATGCGTATTCGGGCAATAAAATAGCGCAGGTCTTTATCGCTACGGCGGCGCTGACTTTCCTGATCTGGCCGGCATTATCGGCGCCGAAAGAAAGAAACCCTCGCGCTCCGGCGATAATTTTGTTTGCCGTTTCTTTTATTTCGCTGCTTTTTTATCTGGCTTTCGTATTTATAAAATCGCCCCTGCCGAGCGCAGGCCTTATGGTTTGGAAAGAAGGGTTTAAAATTGTTGCGGAAATAACATTTTGGATCGTCGCGTTCCGTTTCGGTATTTTCAACGGCCGTCCCAAAACGCTGTTGTCCGTTTTGGCGGTTCAGGCTTTTGCCGTTTTATGCGCGGCGGGAATAATCCGCCTGACAGCGGACGAATCCGCGGGATATTTAATTTTATGGGCCGTCCTTTCCGGTTTTGCGGCCGCATTTGTTTTAAAAATACTGATTGACAACGGATCTGCGCCGATCAAAGAAAACTTTGCTTTCAAAAAGCAAAAAATCAAACGCAGCGGCAATAATTCCCGGCAAAGAAAACTTTCGTTTTATTTCTTTACGGTATCCGGACTGCTGTTTTTTGCCGCGGGCGTCTTCAATTATTACTTTTTAAGCGCCACCGCCTTGACTTTCGGCGGGCAGAGCGGAGCAATCACCAACGTATATGCCGGCGTATTTGCTTTAACGGCCGTTTTAACTGCCGGAGCGCTGTTTTTCTTCAGCAAGGGGAGGATTTCTTTCTTCGCGCTGCTTTACCTGATTCCCGCGGCGCTGATATTTGCCGCGGCGGGCGGGTGGTTTTCGATCTTCGGCCTGATTGCGGCGGGGAAATCCGTTCTGGAACTGGCCGCGGGAGAATCAAAAGAAACAACGTTACAAACGATTCCTCTGGCCGTTTCCCCGCGTTCGGGATTCAGAGCGACCATATTGCGCAAATCTGTCGTCGAACCTTCGGCTTTGGCGTTATGCGGCTTGTTTATATGGTACGCCGAAAACTCTTTGACAGAACAAAACCTGATTTATTTTATGACGGGGCTGGCCGTTGTTGTTTTCAGCTTTACACTGGCCATGCGCCAAGTGTATGTGCGTTTGATTTTAAATATACTGAAAACGCATTTGTGGCGCGGCGGACGGCTGCTGCTGGCGGGAAAAAGAATTGCCCGTTTCCTGACGGAAAATTTAAACGGTAACAGTTCGCAGGAAGTTTTATATACGCTGCGTATCATCGAAGAAGCGCAAAGCGCCCTTTTCCCCGTAAAGTTAAAGCAGGCTCTGCATCATAAAAACGAAGACGTTCGCCTGTACGCGCTGACAAAAATCGAACAAATGGGATTTTCGTCCGCGCTTAAAGAAGTGGAAGAACTGGTTGACAAAGACGGCAGTTTTGCAGTCCGTCAAACGGCTTTGCGCGTCATGTGCCGTCTGGGCAATGACGCCGCAAGGGAAAAAGCCATTGAACTGATTGACGATCCCGATATGCGGGAAGGCGCTTTGACCGGATTAATCGCTGCGGGACACGAAGGCGTGTTTACCGCGATCGAACGGACGGCCGCTCTGACGGCTTCCGCCGATCCGGCAGACAGACAAATGGCCGCCGTCGTGCTGGGCTGCGCCGGAAATCCGGCGTTTTACCGCCCGTTGATACATCTGTTGAACGATGACGATCAAGACGTATGCCAGGTCGCTTTGCTGGCGGCAGGCAGACTGCAACACCGGAAACTGCTGCCGGCGATTATGGAAACGTTCAGATTCCCCGAATTGCGCGAAGACGGTATTACGGTATTGCTGCAATTCGGAGAAAAAGCTTTTCCGGAAATTGAAAAAATATTGCTTAATCACGATTATCCGATTCAATTCCGTATTTTGCTGATTCATATCGTTTCTAAAATCGTTTCGCCCGAATCGGAAAGTTTCCTGTTCAAACATATACGGATCGAAGACCGGCGGATACGTTATAATATTATCAAAGCTCTGGTTTTATCCGGCTTCAAAGCGTCGGGTAAAGAAGTCAACACCGTCCGCTTATGCCTTTACGACGAAATCGAAACGGCCGCCGGTATTCTGGCCGCGATCAGCGTTTTTGACAAAAACAAAACGGATAATTCTTCCGAATCGCTGGAAATTGTAAAATCCGCTTTGAACGGAGAAATCGAATACATCAAAGAACGTATTTTGCTTTTGCTGGCGTTATTACAACCGTCCGAAGCCATTAAGGACTTGCTGAACAAGAACGGCGCTGCGGAAAAAGAAAAGGAAAATGAAGCGGCGGTAAAAATCGTTGATAAAATTTTATCCGACGAACTCAGAATGTTATGCCTGCCTTTATTTGAAAATAAAACCGTTAAACAACAGCTGGCTTTGCTGCGGCCGCATTTTTATCCGCCCGTTTTATCCGTTGAAGGGTATATTCATGATATCCTGGCGTCTCCCGGCGGGGAATTGACCGAATGGACGAAAGCCTGCGCCGCTTATGCTGCCGGACAGTTAAAGGACAGATCGTCTGTTGACGGATTGGTCGGATTATTATCCGCTTCCGATCCGATTATTCGGGAAACCGCCGTCTGGGCAATCGGAGCAATCCTGCCGCGCGAAGAAGCCGTCCGCCTGATTGCCGTTTGTTTGTCCGATCCGTCCGCCCCTGTCGCCCGTATTGCCCGTTTCATTACCGACGGCAGAGGACAAATCGTTTTCTAAGGAGTATCTTTATGCGTTTAACACTCGAAAAAGTCTTAATTCTGAAAAATGTGCCGTTGTTTGCCGGCATTCCCGAAGCAACCCTGTCCGACATTGTCGCGGCCAGCGAAGAAATCACCGTCATGATCGGTACGGATCTGATCCGCGAAGGAGAAGCCTGGAATGATATGTATATTATTCTGCAAGGCCAAATCCGTTTCCATAAAAACGGGACAACGGTCCGGGAATATAACGCTTTGGACGTTTTCGGCGAATTAACGGCTTTGGATCCCTCCCCCGCCGACATTACGGTCACCGCTTTGGAAGACACGACTTTGTTTAAAATTTCCGGCCCGGCGCTTTACCGGCTGATGAACGAACACAAAGCATTGGGCAAAAATATTATCAGAATGCTCTGCCGGCGTATAAAATCAATGCGCGCACAGACATTTGAAACAACGCAAAAAGATCCCGTTTGATTATTTTCCGAAAGATCCGACCGACGATTTGCTGATCAGCGAACCGCCTGATCCTTTGCGGGAAATCAGCAGATCGGTAATTTTTACGCCGATATAGCCTTCGTCCGTGACAATGATTTCTCCTTTGGCAATCGGAATTTCGTTTGCCAAAATCTCCACCGGTTCGTTTAACAGCTGATTCAATTCGACAACGGCGCCGCGCCCCAGTTTCAGCAGCTGATAAACCCGCAAAAGCGTCCGCCCCAAAACAACGGACAAGTCAACATTGACGCCCATCAGCGCTTCGTCGCCGAAAACGCGCTGAAGAACGGTATCTTTCAAATCTTCATTTTCCTGTGTCATTTTTTTCCTTATCCGTTAAAAAACCAAACGCCGCAGTCATTAATTTCCGAGTATACGGCTGCCGCGGCATTTCAAACAAATCGGGATTTTTTCCCGCTTCAACGATACGGCCGTCCTTCATCACATAGATATATTCGGCCAAAGCTTTGACGACGCGCATATCATGACTGATGAACAGATAGGCTATCTTATACTGTTTTTGCAGATTTTTCAAAAGCTCTATCATCTGCGCCTGAACGGTAACGTCCAAAGCGCTGGTCGGTTCGTCCAAAATGATCAGGCGCGGACGCAGCACCAGCGCGCGCGCCAAAGCGATCCTCTGGCGCTGGCCGCCAGAAAACATGTTCGGATAACGATTTAAGATATCCGTTGACAAACCGACGTCCGTTATCGCCTGCTCTATCAGCTTTTTTTTCTGATCCGCCCTCAGATCGCGGCGGTGAACGTTCAGGCCTTCCGCGACAATCTGCTCTACTGTCAGACGCGGGCTGAGCGAAGAATAAGGATCTTGAAAAACAATCTGCATTTGCGTTCTTAACCGGCGCAGTTTTTCCCCTTTCAGGGCAGAGATATCCGCTCCGTCAAAAATAATCTTTCCGCCGGATTTTTGTAATTTCAGCAAAGAAAATCCCAACGTCGATTTTCCCGATCCGCTTTCACCGACCAAACCGACGGCCTGACCTTCTTTAATTGTGACGGTGACGCCGTCCACCGCGTTTAATTCCGACAGCGTCCGGCCGAAAAAGTTTTTCTTAAGCGCAAAGGAAACTTGTATATTTTCCGCTTTTAGCAGTTCGGGTGCGTTTTTCGCACAGTTCACGGGTTTTCCCGACGGTTTCGAGGAAACAAGCATTTTCGTATACGGGTGCGCCGGATTTTTTAAAACCGTATCGGCCGTTCCGCTTTCGACAATCTGCCCGTCTTTCATCACGCAGACGCGCGAAGCCACCCGCGCCACAACGTCCAGATCATGAGAAATAAACAAAACGGCCAGTCCCAGCCTTTTTTGCAAAGAAGACAGCAAATTCAATATCTGCGCCTGAATCGTCACGTCCAAAGCCGTCGTCGGTTCATCGGCAATCAACAAATCGGGATTATTGGCCAAAGCCATAGCGATCATCACGCGCTGACGCTCGCCGCCGGACAATTCATGCGGCAAAGCGTTTAAACGCCGGGCAGCGTCGCGCAGGCCGACCAGATCCAACAGTTCCCGTACCCGCTGCGCCGCTTCGTCTTTTGTCAGACCGGCATGCAGAATCATCGTTTCCGCCACCTGTTTTTCTATGGTATGCAGCGGATTCAAAGACGTCATCGGCTCTTGAAAAATCATTGCCGCCCGGTTGCCGCGGAAATCGCGCAGAGTATATTCGTCCGCGCCGATCAGCTCGCGCCCGTTAAATTTAATTGATCCGGACGGATGCGACGCATACGGATAATCCAGCAGCCCCATGATTGACAAAGCCGTCGCCGATTTTCCCGATCCGCTTTCCCCGACCAAAGCCAGCGTTTCGCCTTTTGCAATTTGAAACGATACGCCGTTGACCACCGGCGGGTTTTGCCCGAAACGCACGCTTAAATTTTGAACGGACAGCAGAGTCATTTATTTTTCCTCGGATCAAAAGCGTCGCGCACGGCTTCCCCGACAAAGACCAGAACGGTCAGCAGAAAAGCCAATGCGGCAAAAGCGGAAGCGGCCAGCCACGGCGCCTGTAAATTTTCTTTGCCCTGACGGACCAGATCGCCCAAAGACGGCGATCCCGGCGGCAAACCGAACCCCAGAAAATCCAGCGCCGTCAAAGACACGACGGCTCCGGACAAAATAAACGGCAGATATGTCAGCGTCGCCACCATGGCGTTGGGAAAGACATGTTTAAAAATGATCGTAAAGTCCGGCACGCCCAGCGCATAAGCCGCCCTGACATAATCAAAGTTCCGGGCGCGCAAAAATTCCGCCCGCACGACAGGCACCAGAGCCGTCCATGAAAACAGCAGCAAAACAAACAGCAGCGTCCAAAATCCCGGCGCAATAATGCTGGAAACGATAATCAGCACAAACAGCTGCGGCAAAGATCCCCATATTTCCAAAAACCGTTGAGCAAACAAATCGACTTTTCCGCCGAAATATCCCTGTACGGCGCCGGCAAAAATACCGATTGCCGAAGAAACCGCCGTCAAAATCAACCCGAACATCAAAGAAGAACGCAGTCCGTAAATCAGCCGCGCCAAAACGTCGCGTCCCAAATCGTCCGTTCCCAGCCAGTTGTCCGAACCGGGCGCCGACGGCGCCGGCGACGGCAGGTTATAATTAATCGTGTCATAACTGTAAGGAACGGGCGGCATAACATAAAATCCCTTTTCATTGATTTTCTTTCGCACATAGGGATCCCGGAAATCCGCCGCCGTTTTAAAAGAGCCTCCGAAAACCGTTTCCGGATATTCCCTTAAAATCGGAAAAAACCACTGTCCGTCATAACGAACGACCAGCGGTTTATCATTGGCGATGAAATCTGCCGCCGAAACAAAAACCAAAATAAAACAAAACAGGATAAAAGCGTAATAACCGCGTTTATTGGCTTTGAATTTCCGCCAGCGTTCACGGGTGCGTTCATTCATGACGGCCTCCGAAATCAATGCGCGGATCAACCAGATGGTACGTCATATCGCCCGCCAGATTTAACAAAAGCCCGATCAACCCGAAAATATACAGCGTTCCGAAAATAACGGGATAATCGCGCGTAACGACGGCTTCAAATCCCAGCAGCCCCAATCCGTCCAACGAAAAAATCACTTCGATCAAAACGGACCCCGTAAACAGCATACCGACCAAAACGGCCGGAAATCCCGCCAAAACGATCAGCATGGCATTTCTGAACACATGGCCGTATAAAACCGCCGTATTGTCCAAGCCTTTGGCTTTGGCAGTCAAAACGTATTGTTTGGAAATTTCTTCCATAAACGAATTTTTCGTCAGCATTGTCAGTCCTGCAAATCCGCCGGCGACCATGGCGCAGACCGGCATGACCAAATGCCAGAAATAATCTTTGATTTTATCAAACGTTCCCATTTGATTCCAATTTTCGGACGTCAGCCCGCGCAAAGGAAACCAGCTGAAATACCTGCCGCCGCAGAATAAAACGATCAGCAGCATCGCAAACAAAAAAGCCGGCACGGCATAACCGATAATAATCGCCCAGCTGGACGCCGCGTCAAATTTCGATCCGTCCCGGACGGCTTTGACAATCCCCAGCGGAACAGACACCAGATAAATAATCAGCGTCGTCCAGACTCCCAGAGAAACGGAAACGGGCATTTTTTCCCAAATCAACCGGGTTACGGGCGTATCGCGGTAAAAGCTTTTGCCGAAATCAAAAGACAGATAATTTTTAATCATGGTAAAGAAACGGACGTGCAAAGGTTTATCAAAACCGAATTGAGCTTCCAGCTCTTTGATCAAAGCGGGATCCAATCCCTGCGCTCCGCGGTATTTCGACTGAACGGCATAATTCTGCCGGCCGGCCTGCGCGCCGGCCATGCCGCCTTCCGCTCCGGCGGCGCCGCCGATCTTAGCCGCGGCCGATCCGGCGCCGTCTTGCAATTTTGCGATCACCTGTTCCACGGGACCGCCCGGAGCCAGCTGGACAAACAGGAAATTAACGGCCATGATGCCGAATAACGTCAAAGGAATTAAGGCCAGGCGGCGTAAAAAATACCGAAACATTTAAAACCACTCCTTTAACCGCTGAAACACTGTTTTTTTGTCAGCCAGCGCTTTATCTTTTTCTTTTTTGCGCAAAACACGCAGCGTCTGTTCTTTCTGCGGATCAACCCACCAAGTCATTAATTGGACGCCTTTCATAACGGAATCGTCGGGCAAACCGAATTTATCCCAGTAGACCAGGCGCACCGAAGGAACAAACCAATGCGGAACGACATAATGTTCCCATAATAAAACGCGGTCTAAAGCCTTGACGGCGGCGACCAGTTTTTTGCGGTCCGGCGCTTCGATGATTTCTTCGATCAATTCGTCAACGACCGGATTTTTTATACCCGCATAATTTTGCGATCCGGGCATATCGGCCGCGGCGGATCCCCAGAAATAACGCTGTTCGTTGCCGGGCGACGTCGATTGTCCCCAGATGTTGACAATCATATCGTAATCATACGAATCCGTCCGGTTTTTATACTGAGTCGTATCAACCGCGCGCAAAACGGCCTCGATCCCCAGGCGTTTCAAATTACGGATATACGGCAAAGCGATGCGTTCCCATGCCGACGAAGAAGCTGAATCAATTAAGATTTCAAATCGGAAAGGTTCGCCCGCTTCATTTTTTAATACGCCGTCTTGTACCGTCCAGCCGGCTTCTTCCAACAGTTTAAAAGCTTTTTCCAACTGCGGGCGGATATTGCCGTCGCCCGTCGTTTTTTCCAAAGAAAACGGTTGTTTAAAGACTTCCGGCGCCAGCCGGTCGCGGTATTTGTTTAATAATTTCAGCTCTTCGCCGCGCGGCAGCCCTTTGGCCGCCATCTCCGAATTGTCAAAGTAGCTCTGCGTTCTTTTATACAATCCGTAAAACAGATTTTTATTCGACCATTCAAAATCAAAAGCCAGTCCCAAAGCCTGACGCACTCGTCTGTCAGCGAAAAACGGCCGGCGAACGTTAAAGACAAAACCCTGCATGCCGGAAGGCAGGGAATGGTTGAAATTCTTTTTGATCATTCCGTTTTTTTCGGAAAACCCTTCATACGCCGACACCCATTTTTTCGCTTCGTTTTCCACCCGCAGATCAAAAGCGCCGGATTTAAAAGCTTCAACGGCGACGGTGGCGTCACGGTAATAATCGTAACGGATTTTATCAAAATTATAAAATCCTCTGACCGGCGGCAGGTCTTTGGCCCAATAATCCGGATCGCGTTCATAAACGATATAACGCCCCGTTTCAAACCCGGCGATTTTATAAGGGCCGCTGCCGACCGGCGGTTCCAGCGTCGTAGCGGAAAAATCTTTGTTCTGCCAGTATTTTTTTGAAAAAACGGGCATCTGTCCCAAAATCAACGGCAGTTCGCGGTTATCGCCCGGTTTGAACGTAAACAAAACGCGCAGAGGTCTTTCGGCCGTGACTTTATCGACATTGCCGTAATAATACCTGAACATCGGCAGGCCTTTTGTCCGCAAAATATCAAAAGAAAAAACGACGTCTTCCGCCGTAACCGGCGTCCCGTCGTGAAAGCGGGCTTTTTTATTAATATTAAAAGTAACCCATGATCTGTCTTTGGGCATTTCTATCGTTTCGGCAATCAGTCCGTATTCCGAAAACGGCTCGTCTGCCGATTCAACCATCAGCGTATCAAACAGCATACCAGTTCCGGCGGCCGCCACTCCTTTGATTGTATACGGATTAAACGTGTCAAAACTGCCGAAAGCCGACATTTTTAACGTTCCGCCTTTCGGCGCGTCGGGATTGGCATAATCGAAATGTTTGAAATTCCAGCCGTAACGGGGATTGCCGTGCATGGCGACTCCTTTGGCCGGCGTCGCCTGATACTGCGCGGCGGCGGGGAAAGACAACACCATAAAACAAAAAAGCAGCCGGAATATTTTCACTGGTTCAGCACCTCCAGCACATCGGGCAGCAGCCGCGGATCTCCGAGAGCCAGAATATGTCCTCCGCTTTTGTTTTCGGACAAATCATCTCCTTCCCAGTCTGTCATGACGCCGCCCGCGCCGGCAACAATCGGCGCCAGAGCCGCATAATCATACAGTTTCATATCGGCTTCGCAGACAATATCCCCGCAGCCGGCGGCCAAAAGGCCGTAGCCGTAACAATCCGTACTGAACCGCGCCGTTTTAACCCGGTCGTACAAAGTCGTAAAGCGCCGTTTGTCTTCGGGATTTGCAAACATCTGCTTATCGGCCGTCGAAAACAAAACAGCCTGCCGCAAACCGGCGCACCGGCGCGTATTCACAGCCGTTCCGTTCAGCGTCGTGCGTTTCCCTGTAACGCCGACCCAGCGTTCCTTTGTATACGGCTGATTAATCAGCCCCATGACGGGGATACCGTTATGCAGCAAAGCAATCAGCGTTCCGAACAACGGCACGCCCGCAATAAACGATTTCGTACCGTCGATCGGATCCAGCACCCAGACAAATTCCGCATTTTCGTTTTCTTTGCCGTATTCTTCGCCGATAATGCCGTCGTTGGGAAAATAACGTTCGATCATGTTGCGCATCAGGCGTTCGCTGCTTTTATCCGCTTCCGTTACCGGCGAAGCGTCCGCTTTGTCGCTGACGTCGGTCGGACGGCGGAAATACTTCAAGATCAATTCGCCGGAAGCGTCGGCTATCTGATGAGCAAATGCGGTCTGCGCTTCAAACATATTTTTTAATCCACTTTAACCCGTCCGTCGTTTTCATGCGCGGCGTATAAGAACAACCGATATGCCCCTGATATCCCTGCGTTTCCAGCAAAGACAGCAGATAATCGTAATTGATTTCGCCCGTATCGGGTTCTTCTCCGGCCGGAACGCCGGCAATGCGGACATGTCCGATCAGGGAAATCAGCCCGTCGATCGTGTTGCTCAACCCGCCTTCGCTCATCTGCGCCTGATAAACGTCAAACAAATATCCGAAAGCCTTGTCATCGTTTAATTCGTCCAGCAGTTCCAGGACTTCCAAAGTCGAGGCCGGATAAAAATCCGGATTTTCCGTCGGATTTTTAAACCCCAGCAGAATTTTCACGCCGGCATGACGCGCCCGCGGACCAGCGGCATGCAAAGCGGCGGCAAAAGCGTCGCGCGCTTCGTCAAAATCGTTTTCCGCAATGACTTTTCCCGGAATGAAAATTTTTTTACATTCCAGAAAATCCGCCGTGTCAAGCAAAGCGTCAAACGCCGCCAGAAATTTTTGCTTTGATTTTTTTTCAAACGCCAGCGCCGCCTGACCGGCCGGCATTGTCAGAACCATGACTTTCAAGCCCTTATACGCCGCGGCGTCGCCCAGCCGCCCCAGCCCGACGTCGCCGGGCAAAGTAAATTCGACGGAAGAAAACCCGTTGTCTTTCGCCGCTTTGCAGCGTTCCAAAAAAGACACTTCGCCGAACAGGCGGTCTATATCGGCACAAAAAGAAACCATTATTTCATCATTTCCTTTATTCTGGCCGCCACGTCCCAAGCCGCGTTCAGCCGTTTAGGCTCGGCGGCCGCGACGGGGACGGGATTTTCCGTCAATTCGACGGCGTATCCTTTTTCGTATAACTCCCGGTGCAGCAAAGCGTGTTTTTTCCCGACCGTTCCCGACGGCGCATAAATATAAACCGGCGCGCCGGCGGCGCAGGCTTCCGAACACATGGAAACGGAATCTCCGGTCACAATGATATGATCGGCCAAAGCCAGAAAACCGAAGTACGGATTTTCAATTTCCTTGTTGCCCCAGCCATAGAAAAATTTCGGATCGGGCAAAGCGTCGCGGATAATTTTTTCCTGAACTTCCCCCGTGCGCCGGGACGTCGTCACCAGAAAAGAACCGCCCCCCAGCGCCTGCGAAAGCGCGACGGAACGGGCGGCCAGATCCTTTGCCATTTCGGCGGTAAAGGGTTTGTCTTTTGTCGCGCCGCCGACAATCAGGGCTATGCGCGGCGCGGGCAGGCTTTCAAAAACGCCGGCCCATTTTTCCTTTTCCGCGGCCAGCCGTTCGGGCGTGATGCGGTGCGGCGCGCCGGTCGTGCGCATAATGTTCGGACGAACCAGCTTGCAGCCGTCATGACCGGGCAAAACGACCAGATCAAAATCGGGCAGCCCGAAATTGCCGGGAAACATAATCTGAACGATTTTCGTCTTTCCGCCCGACTGTTTTTTAATATAGCGCAGCAAAGGCGCGGCGCGGCGGCCGGCGGCGATGGCAACATCGGGAAAAGGTTCTTTGATTTCCGCCAGCGTTTCCGGCGTAATCCCCACGGTTGACGCGCCCCGCAGTACATTGGGCAAAACAACCGCCCCGGTATAACGCACTTTTTTTACGATGATTTCCGCGCCTGCGGCTTCCGCCGTACCTAAAGCCTGCGCCGTATTGCCGGCTCTGTCATCGGCCAGCACCCATATTGTTTTATCAGTCACTTTACCCTTCTTTTGTTAATGAATTTCAAATGAATTTCAAATAGAATACCTAAAATTAAGGAAAAAAAACATTAAGAAAGTAATCTTTTATGATCAAAAGAGCATATTTTTGCGCCCTCAGTCTGATTTTTGCCGTTCTGAACGCGGCAAACGCGCAGGAATCACCGCAGATTCCCGAAGATTTTGATCCGCTGGAAGAACGCTTTAAAGTCGAAGCCGCTTATATTCCCAATTATCGTGAAATGATGCGCGACGTTATTGTGGCGCTGGGGCAGTATGCGCGTGAAAACCGTCCGGAATTTCAGATTATTCTGGACGGCGGGCAGGATCTGCTGACCCGCGGGCAGTGGGAAAACGATTTGGACGACTTGCACCGCGCGGAAATGGCGGGGGCGCAAACGGACGACGAACGTTTCCTGTTAAAATTATTTTCTCCGGAACACCCGGTGCCGGCGGGAACGCCCGTCCGCAGATATATTATGGCGGTCAACGGACTGCTGGCGGAAAATCAGATCTGCGGCGGCAGTTCGGGCAAGCTTTCGCCCGCCGTTGAAAAAATCGTTAAAGAATACGGTTTGTCCGTTATCGGCTCGGAACACTGCGCTTCCGAAAAAGAACGAAAAAACGCCGTTCTGGCTTTGGCAAAGAAAAAAATTCCCGTCCATGCCGATACGGACAAAAAAGTCGCCTTTGACCATATTCCGGCCGAAACGGAACTGTTTTTGGAAAATCCAAACAATATTGATTCGTTGGCAAAAGTCCGCAATATGCTGATTATGACCAATACCAAGAACTTTACCGACAAAGATTTATGGATCAAAGCGCTGGGAGATACAAATTACGATTTACTGATTATCGAACCGTTCTTTAAATCCAATATTCCTCTGACCAAAGAAGAAGTTAAAGAAATCCAGGCCAAAAAAATCGGCGCCAGACGTCTGGTTTTTGCCGTTTTAAACGTCGCCGTCGCCGAAGACACCAGACTTTACTGGGAACACGGCTGGAAACTGCGAGATCCCGTCTGGCTGCGTTTTCAATCAAAAACAAACCCGGCGGGCATTATCGTCGATTACTGGAATCCCGTCTGGAAACGCATATTGGGCATTTATTTCAAAAGCATTATGGATCTGGGCTTTGACGGCATCGTATTGCAAGGCGTTGATGAACACAAAACATACGAACGGATCATTCCGATCAACTGATCTTAAAACCGGAAATAAATAAACGGATTGTACGTTCCGGCGGCAATCATTGCCGATGAAAGCAAAAACAAAGCCAGCATAACGATCTGAACGGCGGCCGGACGGATTTTCCCGACACGTCAAAGAAATGCCGCGCCGCCGGCGTCGACAGCAAAGCGGCGAAAGCGAAAGCAAGTAATTCCTGCCCGTCGACATAATAAACCAAATCCAAAGCGGCATATTTATCCGGAATCAATCCGAACATTTTTTTCAAGTATTCCGCCGCGGCCGTCAAAGTATCCGCCCTGAACATCACCCAGCCGATCAAAACGGCCAGCAGCGCATATCCCCGCAGCAAAATATTTCTGAGAATTCCCGTTTTTTCGGTATTCAGTCCGCTCAGTTTTTCAATAACAATAAAGCAGCCGTGCCAGAATCCCCACAAAATAAAGTTCCAGCTGGCGCCATGCCAAAAACCGGTCACCAGAAAAACAATCATCAGATTAACGGCCGTTCTGGCTTTGGATATCCGGTTGCCGCCCAAAGGAATATACAGATACCGTTTAAACCACGTTGACAAAGAAATATGCCAGCGCCGCCAGAATTCCGTAACGGATTTCGAGATATAAGGGTAATTAAAGTTTTCGGGAATTTTA
>JBJFAY010000184.1:0-2207 GCA_051888155.1 Alphaproteobacteria bacterium | reverse complement strand
ATCACGACTATTTAAGAAAAACCAATAATACAAAGAAAACAAAAATATGCCGATAGCACAGTGTATATTGCTTATCGCAATATTTTTGTATCTTACAAACGGATTTATAGGACAAAGTCTGTCGGCTTCCCGCATAAATTCTTTTGCTTCTTCTTTTTTCATAGCATTTCCCTTTCATTCAAAATCTAGGTTGAATAGGTATATAATTGCCATTATTTAAGAAACCGTCTCAAAAACAAAATTTTTATAAAACGGACGCCGGATAAATCCGCTTAAATCCAAATCAAAAGCCGCAATATAGGATAAGCTGCCGTTATTTTTTATAACCTTTGTCGCTTTCCCCGTCGTTTGCGCATTTTTAGCCACGACACAGACCAATCTGCCGTTTTCAGCCATCTGCGACAGAAGAGCTTCCGGAATCTGGGAAACGACGCCTTCAATAAAGATAACGTCAAACGGCGCCTGAGACGGAAATCCCTGATCGGGATTCCGGTTCAGTATGGCAACATTATCTATTTCGGAATCGATTAAAATCTGCTGAGCGGTTTCACACATGCCCGCATCGTTTTCCAAAGCGACGACAGCCTGCGCCATATTAGCCATAACCGCCGCCGAATAACCGGTTGCCGATTTAACGTCCAAAACGAAATCGCTGTCCTGCAGATTCGCCAACAGCAACAGGTTTGCTAAAATTCTGGGCGAAAACATGACGGTATGGGCATCAATATAAATGGATTCGTCGGCATAAGCGCGACTTTTTAAATGATCGGGCAGAAATAATTCTCTGGCGACGTGTCCCATGGCTTTTAACATGGCGGAATCGTGGATCCGGTTAGGAATTAATTGCCCCAGCAACATATTTTTACGAGCTGTTTCGCGTTCGTTTTCGATTACATTTCCGGCCATAACCCCTCTCTTTTCAAGAGATATTTATACAATAAAATCATCTTTTACAGCAAATAAGAAAAAACTTTAATTTTTTTATTGACGCATTAAAAAACTAAGGTTATAAGAATTTTGTCTTTAGAGACAAAAACCGCATTCGGGGCCGAATGGCAGAATGGTTATGCAGAGGACTGCAAATCCTTAGATATCGGTTCGATTCCGGTTTCGGCCTCCAAGAATTATTCCGCGATAGCTCAGCGGTAGAGCAATCGGCTGTTAACCGATTGGTCGTAGGTTCGAATCCTACTCGCGGAGCCAAAAATAAGAAAAACCTGCTTTTAAAGGCAGGTTTTTTTTATTTTTGTCGCAAGAGTTGCCTCGAACCGAAGAAACGGATTCTATCAGCAAAATCTGACAACGCGCAGGACAAGCGTCCTAACCTTGAAAATATTCGGACCAATTCTTACCGTTTTTCATCAAACCTGATAAAAATCAAAAAAATTATGGTAATTTTATTACGGTTAATTTTATATATCAAAATAAATATTATTATTTTTCAATAAGTTATAATAAATTATAAAAATGTAATTTCCTTTATTTTTGAAATCCTTTTACTGCTAAAAAAGATATAATTTTTATATGTAAATTCGTTTACCGAACTTATAAAAAAACGGTCAATACCGGCAGATAAACGGTTTTCGTTGCTCTTCGGGAAAAGACAGCAACATTTTGATCTGATCCGGCGTTAAAATAAAAGACATCTTTGAAAACGGGTTTAAAATAACTCCGTCGCTGTTTTTCAATCGGAAAACTTTAATCCAATCAAGACAATGCATAAAAACAGCCTTACCGGCTTTATAATCAGCGGGGATTTCTTTTTGCGTTGAAAAAATGGGCATCAAACGCTTCCCCAAGGTTTCGACATAAAGCGAATCAGATTTAAAGATAAATTGTTTCGAAACTTCCGAATGAGCGGAAAAGAATGCCAAATCATCTGAAATCGCCATAGGAATCAACACATCGGTATAACGGAAAGCATAAAGCAACCGCACATAATTCTCTTTGCTTTTATCTGAGGCGAAAACCTCCAAACGCTTTTCCAAAAGATTATCGCTTCCTGCCATATCTTTTCGTTAAAACGCGTAATTAACACTTAACGTCCCTGTATGATCGGTATATTCTTTTTTGAATTTTCCGGTGTAAAATAAACCGATATCCGTTTTTCTGTTCAGCTTGTACGATAAACCGGTTTCAACTTCCATACCGAAGCGTTTCATGCTCTTCCCTTCAGCGATATAGCTTGCACCGTCTGCCAAAAGAAC
>JBJFAY010000183.1:3520-9729 GCA_051888155.1 Alphaproteobacteria bacterium | reverse complement strand
ATTATCTCTATTATAAAGCAATAGCGGGGAAGAAAACTTCCCCGCTGTTGTCGTTATGAAAAGCCGCCGGCACAGGCCGTACAAACGTTAGTTATTGTTTTCTGGCCATTGGCACGACCTAATCCCCTGTCCGGAAGACGTTTTCCCCGCATGGGCGGCGCTATTTTACCAATCCGTGCTTTTTCTTGCCGACTGATAACTTGATCTGCCCGTTTTTCATATCCGCGGCGGTCAAAACGATATTTTCGCCGCAAACAACGGCGTCATTGATTTTAACTCCGTTCTGCGCGATTAAACGTTTTGCTTCGCCTTTGCTGGCCGTCAGCTTTAATTGAACCAAAGCTTCGGTCAACGGCATATTGTCCGCGAAAGCGATAACCGGCAGATCGCCGCCGGCAGCGCCTTCTTCAAACGTCTTGCGCGCTGTTTCCGCGGCGGCGGCGGCGGCTTCTTCCCCGCGGCACAACTTTGTCGCCTCAAAGGCCAGAATTTTTTTGGCTTCATTAATTTCCTTATCCCGCAAAGCCTCCAGCCGGCGGACTTCGTCCATCGGCAGATCCGTATAAATCCGCAGGCATTTGCCGACTTCGGCGTCGCCGATATTGCGGAAATACTGATAATAATCATAAGCGGACAACTTTTCGTCATTAATCCAGACGGCATTGCCTTCGGACTTGCCCATTTTTTTGCCCGAAGAATCCGTCAAAATCGGACTGGTAAAACCGAACAGCTCCACGTCCAATTTGCGCCGTCCCAGTTCCGTTCCCGACGTAATGTTGCCCCATTGATCCGATCCGGCAATCTGCGCGCGGCAGCCGAATTTTTCATACAGGCGGCAAAAATCATACCCCTGCAACAGCTGATAGTTAAATTCCAGAAACGTCATCTGCTGTTCGCGTTCCAAACGTGTTTTCACGCTTTCCATCGTCAGCATGCGGTTAACGGAATAATACGTCCCGACGTCACGCAGAAAATCCAGATAATTAATATCCTTAAACCATTCATAATTATCCACGATTTCCGCGCCGGACGGCGTATCGTCAAAACGGATAAATTTTGCATAAGAATTTTTCAGCCCCGCAATATTATGCGCGATTGTTTCGGGAGTCATAAAAGGACGCAGCTTATCTTTGCCGGACGGATCGCCGATACGCGCCGTAGCGCCGCCGACCAGCATAACCGGCTTGTTTCCCAGCTTTTGAAACCAGCGCATCATCATGACCGGCACCAGATGCCCGACGTGCAGACTGTCCGCCGTCGGGTCGGATCCCAGATAACCGACGGCCGGCCGGTTTGACTTTTCACACTCATACAGATAAGCGTCGAATCCTTCTTCATTCGTGCACTGGTTATAAAAACCGCGTTCGGTCAGAATACGCAGAAATTCCGATTTAAATTGTGTCATCAAAAAACACCCCGTTTGGATTTTATTAAACTATTGCGGCTATGATATTTAGCAGTAAAAACAAATGAACTCAACAGCAAAGAAGGAAAAATATGGAAGTCATCAAGCCCTTGACGGCCCTGGGACTTATGAGCGGAACCTCCATGGACGGCGTTGACGCGGCTTTACTGGTTACCGACGGCGTAGACATTTTCGAATACGGCAAAGCGTTAAACCGGCCTTATGACATGGACATGCGCGCGGATCTGCGTTCCGTAACGGGACGCAACGCCGGAAAAGACAGTAAAAAGATCAAAGACGTCGAACGCAAAATGACTCTGTTCCATGCGGAAGTTGTTTCCGAACTGTTGGATTCAGCGGGATTAAGAGCGGAAGACGTTGACGTTATCGGATTTCACGGACATACGGTTTATCATAATCCCGAAGAAAAAATTTCCGTTCAGATCGGCGACGGCGATCTGCTGGCGGAACAGACCAGAATTCCCGTTGTCAACCGTTTTCGCAATTCTGACATAGCCAACGGCGGCCAGGGCGGCCCGATGATGGCGTCGTATCACGCGGCTTTGGCGCGCGATCTGGAAAAACCACTGGCCGTTTTAAATATCGGCGGCGTGGCGAAACTGACCTGGATCGGGGAAAACGGCGAACTGATCGCTTTTGACACCGGCCCCGGCAACGCGCTGATCGACGACTGGATGATGAAAAAACACGGCACGAACATGGACTTTGACGGCAATATGGCCGCTGCCGGGAAAGTAAACGAAAAGATCGTTTCTTTGATGATGAAAAGCTCTTATTTCAAGAAAAAACCGCCCAAATCTTTGGACCGCGACGAGTTTTCTCAAAAAATATCGGAACATCTGGAAGGCGAAAGCGTCGCCGACGGCGCGGCAACTTTAACGGCTTTCACCGCGCAGGCGGCAGCGGCGGCGGCAAACGACTTTTTACCGAAACCGGCGAAACAATGGATCGTCTGCGGCGGCGGCGCCAACAATCCGACGCTGGTTCGTATGCTGCGCCAGAAAATTGACGTTCCGATTTTAGCGGCGCGCGAAGTCAACTGGAACGGCGATTTTCTGGAAGCGCAGGGATTTGCTTTCCTGGCCGTCCGGTCTTTATTCGGTCTGCCGCTTTCTTTTCCGACGACGACAGGCGTTCCGCATTCAATGTGCGGCGGCCTGCTGCACAGCGTTCCCGATCTGCTGAAAGAAAAGAAAAACAGATAACTTTTTTTCTTTAATTAAAAAAAAACAATAGCCTTGACCCTTTAAAAAAAAGGGAATAAACCTTTCTTGCTTTTAGGAATTTTCCTTTAATGAAAGGACGAAGACGATGATTGAAGAAGAAGATTACGGCAAAATTATCGAAGCGCACGCGCATATCGGAACCTGGAGCGCCGACAATGCCGATTTTACCGAAGAAACGCTGAACGCTGTTTTTGACGAACCGTTTACGGTGTCAATTAATGGTGAAGAAGAAGAAAACGAAGTCGTTTACGTTCTGGTTTCCAACATGAGCGGAATTGACCAGCTGCCCGACGGTTCGCCGAAGATCGACGAAATCGAAGCAAACACGGAAATGCTGGACATTGCCGCCGAAAACCCCAAATTAAAACCCCTGATTGTCGGCCAGCCCGGTTACGGCGACGCGGATAATCTGGCAGATCTGATTGAAGAACGCGGCGATGAAATTTACGGCATTAAACTGCACCCCAATACATTGACGCTGAATGCAAACGACCCGCAGTACGAACCCTATCTGGCTGTCGCGCAGGAATACGACCTGCCCGTTTTGTTTCATTCGCAGGATAATTATTCCGATCCGCTGTATATTTATGAAACGGCGCGGAAATTTCCGGAAGTCCCTGTTATTATGGCTCATTTAGGCATGGGCGGCGATGATAACCATTGGTATACGCTCGGCATTTTACAAACGGCTTTAAAGTCGGAAACCGCGAATTTATATGCGGATATTTCATGGCTGTCGCCGGAAATGATCGTCGCCGTTTTGCAGCGCGCTGACGAAGAAACGATTTATCATCTGATGTTCGGCACGGATATTCCGCTGGGGCCGTATTCAGATCCGGCGGCTTATCCCGCCCGCGTCAGAGAAGTCAAGTCGGCGATAGCCGCAGCCTTTGAAGAAGAAGAAGCTCAGGAACTGATCCACAGGCTGTTTTATCAAAACGCTTACGATCTTTTCTTTGCCGGCCGCGAGAAATAACACACCAAAAAACAAAATCCCTTAAAACTTTTTTTTAAGGGATTTTTTTTATTTTGCGCGCATGTTTTATCAAAATAAACCGTTAAACAGTATATAGGCTTTACGGAAAGAAAACCAATGACTGCGAACGATCAGACAGATGAACAGCTTATGTATTCTATAGCCCGATCAGACGCAGCGGCGTTTCAAACGTTGTTAAACCGTTATACTCAGCGTGTTTTCAGTTTAGCCTGGCGTCTTTGCGCCGACAAGACAGAGGCGGAAGACTTAACGCAGGAGGTCTTTTTTACAGTATGGCGCAATGCCGGCACATGGCAGCCGCAGGCAAAATTAGAAACATGGTTGTACCGGATTTTATACAACCTGTTTATTGACGGCCGCCGCCGCATAAAAACGCCGCCGGAACAGTTATCCGACGATATCCGTTCCGACGCCGACACGCCGGAACAGACGCTGCTGAAAAAACGAACGGCACAAGAAATCGCCGCAGCGCTGAATTCCTTGCCCGATCGTCAGAAAGAAGCTTTAATTCTGTGTTATTATCAGGGATTAAAAGCCAAAGAAGCGGCAGAAATCCTGTCTGTTTCACAAGGCGCTTTGGAATCTTTGCTGTTCCGGGCCAGACAAACGCTGAAAGAAAAGCTGAATATAAAGGGGGAGGCCGATGAACTTTAATTCTTTTAAAAAAATGGTTCAAACTTTCGGATCCTGCCGCGACAGGTGGGAAACGGACGATATTGATTCTGCCGCCGTCTGGGCCGAATCCGACGAAGGCGTCGGCGTAATCCGCGCGGAACAGCTGCTGGACGACAAACTGGATTTGATTTGCCCTCCGGTCTGCGGCCGCCTGACCGACCGTCTGTACGCAACGATCATAAATGAAAAAACGCAGCGGCAGTTTTTACTGTTTGTCCGTTATTCAACATGGTTTTCTTTGCTGTTCATGATCGGCGGCGTTTGCCTGGGGTGGTTTCAGACACACCAAGATTATGTGAATACGCAAAGTTATTTTGATACAATATTCGATATCAGTTACTGACAACACACAATTCAGGAGAAAACAGCATGAATAAAAAGCTACTGGTCATTCTGGGAATTTCGCTGGCGGTCAACTTTATTTTCATCGGCTTTGAAACCGCGAAAATAATCTACCAGCTGGCGTTTCCCGACATTCCGCCCGAACGTCCGCAATTTATCCGTCCAGACTCATTTAAGCCCGGCGAACCGGATTTTCAAAACAAGAAATTAATGCGCGAAGCTTTTAAAAAGGCGATAAAAAATCACCATAAAGAAATGGAAGACGCCCGCCGGGAAGTTGAAGAAACGTTAAAAACCGAACCGTTTGACACGGAAAAATTCAAAGCCGCTTTACAAAAAGCGACGGCCGTACGCAGTACGATTGACGCCGCCGTTCAGGAAAACATGGCGATAATGTTGTCAAAGATGACTCCGGAAGAACGCCAACATTTTGCAGACCGGTTCGCGCAAAAAAAGGGTCCCGATTTTCAGCACCGTCAAAAACGTCCGAACCGTTTTGCCCCCGGACGTCATAATTCGCCCGCACACTCCGGAAATGATTTCCGCCCGAACAAAGGCGGTATTCCGCTTCCTCCGCCCTGCGCAAGGGAAAAGGCTCGAGGACCGGTTCCCTGCTGTGGCGCAAAGCCCCGGCATCGCCCGTGCGATCAGAGATTTGATCGGCATAACGATCCGGCACCATGCGAACATATGAAGAAAAACGTTAAAAGCAAATCTGAAAAAGCAAAAAAAGACGCGCCTGAAAAAACGAAAAAAAATATGCCCGAAAAAGCGCGCGAAATGAAACGCCTTCAGCCGGCGAAAACCAAACCGGCAGAATAGGCCGCACTGACAGGCATGCTTTCCATAAAACAAGGTTTCCCTCCCCTACTCATGATCGTTTTTGGAAAGCATGCCGTTTTTTTTAATCTGTTTTTCGATGAATGCCGCTTTTTACGATTCACGGAAAAAACAAAACAACTTTTGCGCGTTTCGATTAAAAAAACAGAATCATAAAGTTTATTTTACCATTTGTTCTTAATCCGTTCTTTTTTCAAATGAATTTTTTTTGCGACTCGTTGATTCTTATCATGATTCAAAAAATCCTTATTTTGCAAGGCTTCCGAGTCGTTTCGAGTCGGGAACGGAATTATTTGTGCAACTTTTTTTATAATAAATGTCATTTTTTACTGGATTTGCAGATTCCCCCCTATATATAGTGAAAAAAGTCATTTTTTACATTAAGGATTCCATTATGGGAACAACCCCTGCAAATAATAAAGTGATCCCTCTCGTGCTGGACGAATCGCTTTATCAGCTGATCGAAACACAAGCACATCTGGCCGGCGAAACACTGGAAAGCTTTATTCTGAACAGACTGCATGATTCTATCGAAGCCTGGACGGATTATTGTTCAGCCGTTTCCATGTTAAATAACGAAGAACAGGAACATTTCCATTTGCGCGTCATTGATTAACGGCTTTTGTTTTTCATTAAAAATCCCCGTCCGACGGGGATTTTTTTATACCCGCCTCCGCCTTTTATTCAGAACGTTTATAATGAT